>DATGAD010000369.1:0-11453 GCA_035313725.1 Alloacidobacterium sp.
TAACCGTGGCGAACTATGGTGGCGACACATTGGTTATCAAATACCCTGTGATTCCCTGGCTAGCCATTTCGATCCTTGGGTGGGTATTCGGCCGGCATCTCATTCGCTTTGCCGCAGGACAGAGCAAAGTCTCTGGAAGGAATGTGCTGTGGATTTGCGGTGCCGCGAGCCTGATCGTCTTCGCGTTTGTCCGCGGCATCGGCGGATACGGCGATATGTTCCTGCACCGCGCAGACAACTCATGGCAACAGTGGCTGCACGTCAGTAAGTATCCACCGTCACTCACGTACTATTCGCTGGAGCTTGGGATTCTGTTCTTGTGCCTCGCCTTACTCAGAACGCTCGAGCTGCGTATAGGCGTTCGTGAAAACGGCGTGTTTTATGTATTCGGGCAGACTGCGATGTTCTTTTATCTCGTCCATCGCCTGGTGTTTGAAGTATCTGCAACATATTTCGGCCTGCGAGGCTTCGATGGTCTGGCAGCTACCTACATTATTGCGGCAGTAATGCTTGTGCTGCTCTACCCGGCATGCCTCTGGTATCGCACGGTAAAGGCGGCGCATCCGCGCTCGGTCTTAAAGTACCTGTAGCCGACATTTCTTCTGAAGGAAACCGGCCCCGCAGCCCGAGCGTTGTCCTCAACAGCAGTGCAGGAGGTGCAAGGATGATTCACCAAGCCGGAACCGGAACCGGAACCGGAACCGGAACCGGAACCGGGAAATACGAACAGATGTTGGTGACGTGCAAGAACATGAAGCCGATTCCAACCGCGGTGGCACATCCGTGCGAGGAGTCGGCACTGTCTGGCGCAATTGAGGCAGCGAACCTGGGAATCATTATTCCCATCCTGGTCGGGCCTCGCGACAAGATAGAAGCCATCGCGAAGTATGCGGGACTCGACATCAGCAGCTTTGAAATTGTGGACACTCCGCACAGCAATGCATCCGCGGCGAAGGCCGTCGAATTGGTGCGTTTGGCGCAGGCAGGACTTCTGATGAAGGGCAGCCTGCACACTGACGAATTGATGGCGGCAGTCGTTTCCCGTGAAGGGGGACTGCGGACTGGCCGCCGAATCAGTCACGTCTTTGTGATGGATATTCCGACATATCACAAGGTCCTGATCGTCACCGACGGTGCGATCAATATATTCCCCACATTGGAAGACAAGGCAGACATCTGCCAGAACGCTATCGATCTCGCCATTTCGCTCGGGCTAAAAAAACCCAAGGTCGCAATCCTGGCAGCGGTCGAAACGGTGACTTCGAAGATGCCGGCCACGATCGATGCGGCGGCCCTCTGCAAGATGGCCGAGCGGAAACAGATCACAGGCGCCATCCTGGACGGCCCACTGGCGTTTGATAATGCGATCAGCAAAGAGGCCGCCCTCACCAAAGGTATTCACTCTGAAGTCGCCGGCGATCCTGACATCCTGCTGGCGCCCGATCTCGAAGCGGGAAACATTCTTGCCAAGCAACTAAGCTTCCTGACGAAAGCCGACAGTGCCGGGCTGGTGCTTGGCGCGAGAGTCCCGATCATCCTGACCAGCCGGGCCGATAGCGTGCGGTCGCGAATTGCAAGTTGTGCCGTCGCGATGCTGGCCGCGCATGCCCGTCGCATGTGAGGCTGTGTTGTAGCTCTCATGTCTGGACCGGTTTGCCCGACGCTACGGGCCGGGGCGAGCCATCTGCGATTTATGCACCAGACCACAACCTGTACGAATTGACAGGTGTCCAACGGTTGCAAATCGTGCTTTTATGGAGGCACCGAATTTCGGTTTCGCAACGGGCCCAAGTTATTTAAACGAAGCGCACATGTCAGACTGATTCGTACAGGACTAGCCCCTCGAAAATAAGGGTGTCGACCACATACACAGACGCGAGAACGACAAGACCGCCAGACGGCCAAATGGAAAAGGTCACGCGCAACAAGAACGAAAAGAGTTACGTGGACTGCAAGCTGGCGGTGATGAAAGACGGATAGGTTCGGATGAAGCGTTTGCTATACAGTTCCGTCCTTTTAGTCTTGCTGCCCCTGTTGTGGCGGGTAGGCAGCGTGAATGCAGCGCGTAATCAGGACCAGCAACCAGCTCATCAACAGACGAAAACTGCGGATAAATCCGCCGATTACCTTGGCTCCGACACCTGCATGGGGTGCCATGAAGATGTGGTGAATAAGTTTGCCAAGAATCCTCATTCGCGCCTGGCGCTGCTCCATGGAGGCAAAGGTGTCACCTGCGAAAGCTGCCACGGCCCGGGGAGAGAGCACGTCGAAGGAGGCGGGGACATCACGAAGATTTTCCGCTTCACCGAAGCCTCAGTAAAGCAGATCGATAAGACTTGCCTTGGCTGCCACGCAGCCGCGCATCCCAACTTTGAACGCTCCGAACATGGCAAGGCCAACCTGAGCTGCATCGGTTGTCATAGTATTCATAAGTTTCAGGACGAGGCGAGTTTGCTGAAGGTATCGCAGCCGAAGCTTTGCTACACCTGCCATACAGACCTGAAACCGGCATTCGCACAACCTTTCCATCACAAAGTAGATGAAGGATTGATGAAGTGCAGCGACTGCCACAATCCGCATGGCACATTTCAGGCCGCGCAACTCAAGTCCACAGCCGACCAGAACGCAATTTGCGTGAAATGCCATACAGAAACTGCCGGGCCCTTCGTTTATGAGCATCCAGTCGTGAAGACCGAAGGCTGCACCATTTGCCATTCGCCTCACGGCTCTCCCAATCCGCGTCTGTTGAATACGGCGAACGTGAATACACTCTGTCTGCAATGCCATTCAGAAACCAACATGGGAGCATTCCCGCACGCCGTTTCCCCGAGCGGGCCGAACCACAACCAGGCTACGCAATACGTCTCTTGCCTTAATTGTCATGCGCAGATCCACGGCTCGAACTCAGACAGCGTTTTCTTTCACTGAGGAGGCATAAGGAACGATGATGGGTCGTCTCTCATCCATGACGTTCGATGTATCCTCACTTCGTGCGTTCGCGGTGCGTATCGCGCTAAGTATTTCCATGTGCGCGGTGCTTTTGCCGGTTAGCTCATCCGCACAGGAGACAAGTCCACCACAGGAGACGACAGCTCCAGCACAGGAAACTACAACCAAGCCAAATGAGACGACACCTCCCGCCGAGGAAACTACAACCCAGCCAAAGGAGATCATCAAGGACGGATACGCGATTCATCAAACTGTCGATCTTGGCGGTCATATTGCCGAACACTCAGGCAGCGACCCGATGTATGCCACGCTGGTCAATCTGCAGAGCGGCCCGCGCATTCTCAGTGAATCGCTGGAAATGCATGCGGTAGGAAAGGTGAAATATCCGTTCTTCGACACTTTGATGACGTCGAGCACCGGCTACGGAGGCGATCCGATCAATGTAACCGTGCTCCGCATGTCCAAAGGAAAACTTTACGACTTTCAGGGATTGTTCCGGCGCAACCGCCAGTATTTTGACTACGACCTGTTCTCGAATCCGCTGATCCCGGATGGACTGACTTCGAACGGCTACACGTTCCCACAGGTGAACAGCTCGCCGCATCTTTTCAATACAGTCCGCCGCATGACGGACGTAAACCTGACACTGCTGCCAATCTCAAAGATCAGCTTTCGCACCGGATATTCGCAGAACATCAACCAGGGGCCGACATACAGTTCGGTCCATGAAGGAACGCAGGGCCTGTTGCTTCAGAACTGGCGCAACAGCACAGACAACTGGCTGGGCGCGGTCGACTGGAGGGTGTTGCCTAAGACCACCCTCACGTATGAGGAACACATAACGCACTACAAGGGAGATACCAACTGGCAGCTTAGCGGGCTGAATCTGCAGCTCTCCAATGGAGCCCCCGTAAGTCTTGGCTTCGACAATGTCGCCGTTCCCAGCTGCACCGGGCCGGCAATTCTTAACAGCGCGACCACGCCCGCTACTGCCAATGACACGTGCAACGGCTTTCTGCAGTACTATCGTTATTCGCCAACCCGGGAACTGTTCCCGACCGAAGAATTTAAGTTCCAGAGCTCATCGATCAGGAACATCCAAATGAATGGCCGCGTTCGCTACACCGGCGCAAACATGGATCTGCCCAACTACAACGAATATTTCAACGGTCTCATCAGCAGGAGTAAGCTGCTGGCCTCGACGGTGACTGGTTACTCCAGCGCAAAGCGAATCAATGTTTCAGCCGATTACGGCGTCGTCTGGCAGGTATCGGAGAAAATCAGCCTCTCCGACCAGTATGATTTCTGGAACTTCCGCCAGCCAGGAAACAACTTTCTCTCAGAAGTCGATCAGTCAGGAACTTCGATGTTAGCGGCGCCTGGCCCGCCCTCAGCACCGACGACCACTCTCGCTGACTCATTTCTCGGACAAAAAACACAAACGAATATATTGACCGCAGCATGGCAGGCTTCTCCAAAGGCGAGCCTGTCATTGGCTTATCGCTATCGCTCTCGTGCGCTCAACTATTCCTTGTTGCTGGGTGAAGACGGGGCGCCACCCGAGGGCAATGCGTACACATTGGACATCCACGAGAACGGCGGCATACTAGGTATTGTTCTGCGCCCCAGCATGCAGTGGCGAATCAATGGGAGTCTCGAAGCATCGTACGCAAATAGAACATATACCCAGATCAATCCGCGCGCGCTGCAGCACTATCAGATTCATACGACCTACAAGCCGAAAGACTGGGCAACCATTTCAGGAACCTTCAACGATCTGGAACAGCGAAATAATGTTCTTTATGTAAATCATCTGGATCATAGCCGCAGTTTCACCGTCGGCGCTTCACTTATGCCCAGCGAGCGCTATGGACTGGATCTTAGCTATGGCTATCTGGACGTCTTCTCGCGAACGTCCTTATGCTATGCCGCGTCGCCAGCGCCTGCGGGGGCGGTAGGCGTTCCGCCTGGCACCGGTTGCGGCAACAATATCTACCTGGGCACCGGATACTATGACGCTCCCACACAGTATGGATCGATTGGCATTACACTGGCCCCGGTAAAGAACTTTCGCTCGGCGCTGGGGTATCGCATGAGTGCCGTGAACGGCACAACAGAGTTTCTAAATCCGCGGCAGGTTCCAGGCTCGCTTCAATCGCAATACCAGACACCCTATGCGAATGTTGCGTGGAACTTTGCTTCAGGGTGGGCCTGGAAGGCGGACTGGAATTATTACGGGTATGGAGAAGGCACTCCGATTGGACCGACGCTGCCGCGTAGTTTCCGTGGGAACGTATACACGCTCAGTATGCATTATGAGTTCTGACCGGGTTTTGTATGAAAGCAAATTCAACACACTTGGAGCAGGGAGACCGAACAATGAAAAAAATCACATGGACATGGATCGTCGTGAGCGTCATATCAGCCTTCGTGTCTACAACAGCACTGGCCCAGAGCGGGGCGGATACTTATAAGGCCAAATGCGTGAGTTGTCACGCCGCCGATGGCAGCGGCAGCACCCCTGCCGGGAAATCGATGAAGGCTCTTCCCTTTAACTCACCCGACATCGTCAAGGCATCGGACGACGACCTGATCGCCGCAACGAAAAACGGCAAGGGCAAGATGCCTGCCTACAAGGGCAAACTGACCGACGCGCAGATTAAGGACGTCGTCGCCTACATTCGTACATTGCAGAAATAGTCCGTGCTAAAAGCGAGGCCCGCATGGCTCCGTTCGGCAAGCTAAGAGAAAACTGGCTACGGCCCTTTTTCTTCTTCGGAAACAACCTACTGAGCCTGATCGGTGGCGCACTGACCACCGCTGCGGCTGCTACCCTCGTTGGCTTCTGGGTTGTCGCTTTCTTCGGTCACGGAGGCTCCGGCAACCCTTACGTCGGTATTATTTTTGATCTCTGCCTACCGGCACTTTTCGTTCTGGGACTGATTCTTATCCCAATCGGGATGTGGTTTCGGCGAAGACACCTCAAAGCCGCAGGGCAACTGCCTACGCAGTATCCGCAGGTTGATCTAAAAGATCCACGCTTTCGGCATGGACTTGATATTGTCCTCATCGCTACCTTTGTCAATTTCATCATCGTGGGAACCGGAAGTTACCGCGCCCTCGCCCATATGGATACGCCAAATTTTTGCGGCCAGTCATGCCATGTCATGGCTCCTGAATGGGCTGCCTATCAGGTTTCTTCTCATCAGGGTGTCGCGTGCACGAGATGCCATATCGCTGAAGGAGTGCAGGGTTTCGTACATGCGAAGGTCAATGGAACCAAACAACTCATTCAAGTGGCGTTTCACAGCTATCCCACGCCTATCATGCAAGAAGAACGGATACCGCCGGCAGAGGCAACCTGCCTCACCTGCCATAGTCCGAATAAATACATTGGGGACAAACTCCTCGTGAAAACCTCCTATGCCGATGATGAACAGAATTCGATGACGCGGACGCTGGTTCTCTTGCATATCGGTGGACGCGATCAATTTGGAAAGCTGAGTGGAATCCACGGTGCGCATCTAGGCCACATCGAATACATCGCGACCGATAAGACGCACCAAACAATTCCCTGGGTCAGCAAGATCAACGCCGATGGCTCAACGACTGAGTTTGTGTCGAGCGATGCTAAAGAGCCGATCGCCGGTCAGAAGCGAGTGATGGATTGCATCGACTGCCACAATCGCGCTGCCCACTCCTTTGATACGCCAGAAGCGGCACTGAACAAAGCCATGGCAGCCGGGAGCCCGAATGCATCTCTCCCTTTTGTGCGTAAGGAGGGGATCGCTTTGATCAAAGCTGACTACAGCTCACAGGAAGACGCGGCGTCGAAGATCACTGCAGGTCTCGAGAATTTCTACCAGTCACAATATCCGGCTGTGTGGAGTGGGAAAAAGGAACAGATCGACCAGGCAGCCGGGACCCTCGTCAAGCTTTACGGTGAAAATGTCTTTCCGTTTATGAAGGTCACCTGGGGAACACACCCGAACAACATCGGCCACAATGACTATCCGGGATGCTTTCGCTGCCATGACGGGAGCCACACTGCAAAGAACGAAAAGAGCATCAACAACGACTGCTCACTCTGTCACAACCTACTGGCTGTTGACGAGGCCAATCCTAAACAGCTAGCCGACCTCGGGATGCAGTAGCCGTCCTCAATTTATTTCTCAGTTCCTCAAGGCACATCGCTGAAGAGGTCGAATATCTTCGGGGCCACCAGAGATCGTTCGACGGTTTCCATCTACCGGATTCGAGAGATAGTTCCCTTGCGCTATGATTGTGCACGTTTACATATGCTTTTGCCGTAACGCCTGAACGTCCTGCCGCCCCATGTTGGCAAAAGCCTCTCCGGGAGTGCGCTTATGTACCGGCAATTCGGTGGTTCGGCGCTGCTGCTGCTGCTAATTACCTCGGCCATATCTCATGTTGCGGGACCGAGCCGTAGTGCGGTTGCTGTGCGCGGCGGCTCGGGAGGTCAGAGTTCAAGCGCGGTAGAAACTTCCGCTGTGCAGGCCGACCAGCACAAGTGCTACATTTTCGAGGCATTACGCCGCTATGCCGGTGTTCTGGAGTCATCCGGCAATGGCAACGGTTCCGAAGAACCTGCTTCAGCCTCGCCGCTCATTTGCAGTTCATCCAAGTTTGCTTCGATCTTCCCGTCCGGCATTCCACAGGTAAGTGCGAAGGATAGTCAGGTTCTGATCGCTACCGTTCCCGATCCGCTGCAGTCATCGGAAGCATTGCAATTTGATCGCGACATTGCCGCGCTGCAGGAGGCAGCTTCAACTGCGGGCTATGACTTCCAACGGATGACGACCCCCTGGCAGGTTTCAGACCTGACTGAACCAAAGGATCTGAAAGATGCTCGCGAGGTGGATCGCTATCGCGAGCGCTTTGGAGACGAGCCCGGGGTAATACTCTTCCGTAAGCGCACGCGCGTTGACAAGGTACGGCTGGAGGAACCTGATAGCCTTCTGCTGCTCGTGCTTGTGCCTGAGTCTCCGATCTATGGCCTCAATCTGGCCGCAGGCCGGGAAGCTTTGGGCGCTGTCAGCACACTCCTGAATCATGGATTTCGGACGACACAGACGGAGGAGACGGATGGCGTCTCGCGCATACGCTGGATCGGTCCCAGCTATTCCGCATCTGCTCCCGGGCTGCGCACTCTCGAGCAGGAATCGCAGCCGCACGTACTCTTCGATGTTCTGAGTGGCACAGTCAGCACGAACTCGGCGAATGCATTTTTAACGAGGTTGAACCAGGATGGCAGAGCGGTGCCATCCGCACGCGATAAGAAGGCCACACTTACGGAATCCGATCAGGATTCTCTCTGCTGGTTTCTGGGGCAGACACTGCGGCCAGGTATGCACACCGACGAGCCTGTTGTCGTTCTGCAGGAGGATGAGACTGCTTATGGCGGCAATATCTCCGATCCAACCGCTCTGTCGAATCCATGCAGCCCGTTGACAAACTACGTGCGCCGCTTCACGTTCCCGCGCGGAATTTCCCATGTGCGCCGGGTCTACGGCAACACACTCAAGAATGCGGCGTCCAATCAGCAACAAGATGAGAGTTCGACGAGCAATACAAATGTCGCTCTCAGCTTTCGGGATGAACTCGAAGACCCAATCGATTCAGTGCCGGAATTTGCGCTTCAATCTCCTATCTCAAACGAAAGCGTGCTCGCGGCGATCGCATCAAGCGTCAAGCATTTGCACGCGCGGGCCATCGTAATCAGGACCAGCGATCCGATGGACCAACTCTTTCTTGCCCGCTACTTTCGGCAGGCGTGCCCGGACAGCCGGCTGGTTCTCTTCAATGCCGAGCGCCTTCTCACGCGCCTGCGCGGTGACTTCGATCTCGACGGAACACTGGTAGTGTCTCGCTTCCCTCTTTTCCAGAACGCTTATCTGCAAACTCCGTTTCGTGGCGAGTCGCGCCACTCGCTCACTTTTACCAACAGCCGGGAAGAGGCGATCTTCCTCGCGGCGCTGCTGCAGATAAAAGCTGGCCATTTGCCGATTTTTCAATCGCCCTTCGCACATGAGCGTTATGCCATGGCTCCCTGGATTGGCGTCGCTTCCGGAGGTGACTTCTGGCCAGTAGCTTATTTAGGCAAAGATCTTGCGTCGGGAGAATTGAAGACTTCGGACAATGTCCTTCTGCTCACTGACACGCCGCCAGAACGGCTGCCTGTCTTGTGGACCCTGGTTACTCTCGCGGTTCTCGCGATTGCTGTCATCCATTTCCTGCTTTTTCTTGCGGCTCTGCCCTTGCATTCCAAACTGAAGCACAGTAACAAAGCGTGGGCCAGGAGAATCGCCCACCATAAGATGCTCAGCTTTTATCTGATGCCGGTCTCACCTGCTTCGTGCGAGCAATCTCGATTATTTACCGGTCAGTGCTGGTGGCTCCTGAATGTGAGCACGCAGCTTGTTCTCATGCTCGCGTATTTGTTGTTTCCGGTAATTGCGTATCAGTCGAAAGTGCAGAATATAACCTCCGTTCCAGCCGCCATAATGAACTTTCCGATACAAACAACCTTCTTTGCCGGATTCACACTGATCGTCCTGATGCTGCAGTTCTGCATGGCTGGCACTCTATTCTTATTGCTGTCCAAGCGTTGCAGGCAACTGGGCAGGGGATTCTTTGTCCGTTTTGAAGGCTTCCTGCTGCCTTGCATGTCATTCCTCTGGCTGGTGCTTTCGCTCGGGCTTTTCTGTCTGCAACTTGCCGACCGACAAACAGGATTCGCTTTCGCGTCACGCAGTCTGCATCTCACGTCCGGCGCTTGTCCGATATTGCCGCTCTTGCTGGTCTCTCTCGGCTTCATGATTGCCGCTGTTGTGAATCTGAATGCGCTGAGCATGGCAGTCACACGCAATCCCGGTCTGCCGTTGATTCATTGGCCTTATCTCGACCTGGCTTCATGGCAAATCAGACTTGCTGGCTATACCGAGCTTTGGTATGGACTTCCCGGGGCTGACGGAGAGTTGCTCGCGCTGATTGTCATACTTGCCTGCTTCCTGCTGCATCCGCAGAGGCTTTTCGCAACATTTGATACGCCTTACATCGGCTGGCTTTACACCTGCAACTTTGTCCTCAGCATCTGGACTGTCTTATGGCTCTGGGCGCGTTTTACCCGCATTTGGGTTGTACTGCGGGGCGGTTTAGATTCCCTGGAAGGTTCGCCATTGCGTTTTGCCTTCTCTCGGCTTCCACTCACTTTCTCCATCGATCCGATCTGGTCGTATTCCGGACTGCGCCGGCTTGTCACATTGCCGATGCGCTGGTTTGAGTATCTGAGAGTCGCTCCACCCGTCGCAGACGAGAAAGAGGCAATTCTCGCTGACAATCTGAATGAGTTACGCACGATCCTCCAGGAGATGCGTGACGCGCAGTGGCTTGATAGCAAGTCATATACAAACTTCAGCCATAAGCAGAACCAATATGCGATCAGACTCTCAGAGGTGCCGGCAATTCGCGTCAGCTGGGAGCGCGGCGGCCCGGATTGCTCCGTTTCAGGATCAGCATGCAAGGTTGAAAAATCGGAGGAAGGTGAGGCCAAGGAATCAGCAAACGCCGGTTGTCCACAGTCGCGTGCTGATCTGCCTTCGCCGTGCGGCACCGTCTTTGGCCAGGACAACTGCCTCGTTGAGCTTGGTAACGAGTTTATCGCCATGCGCATTGCAGCTTATGTTCGTTACATTACGCTGCAGATGAAGAACCTGATGACCTTTATGTCGTTGGGCTTTCTGCTGTCGCTGCTTGCCTCGATCAGCTATCCGTTTGACCGGCCCCAGATCATCGCCTGGTCCGCTACACTTACCCTTGCCGCGCTGCTCTTTACGGTCGGGACGGCACTGGCGCAGATGGACCGTGATGCAATTCTCAGCAGGATGAGCAACAGCACTCCGGGGCAGGTGCGGTACATGGCCTTCGTGAAGCACATGCTCGCTGTTGGCGGGTTGCCGATTGTCACACTTCTCGCTACGCTCTTTCCTGCGATCGGGAGCTATCTCTTCTCCTGGGCTGCTCCGATTATGGAGAGCCTGCATTGAGGGCCATCGCGCTATGATTCTCTCGTGGGCTTACTGCTTGAACTCGATCAGCTTTCCATTGCCTTCAAGGGTCGTCTAGCCGTAGATGGGCTGAGCCTCAGCCTTGCACCCGGAGAGGTTCTCGGCCTGGTCGGCGAATCGGGTTCGGGGAAGTCGGTGACTGCGCTTGCGATTCTTCGCCTGCTTGACTTGGCGGCTCGGGTGACTGGCGCAATTCTCTTCGATGGCCGCGACCTGCTCTCGCTGCCAGCCGAGGCAATGCGACGCGTGCGGGGACGCGAGATATCGATGATCTTTCAGGAGCCGATGACGGCTCTGAATCCGGTTATGCCGGTTGGCCAACAGATTGCCGAAGCGATCCGCACGCATCAGACGGAACTGAATCGGCGTCAGGTGCGCGATGCAGTGATCGAGGCGATGCTGGCGGTTGCGCTGCCT
>DATGAD010000370.1:0-9568 GCA_035313725.1 Alloacidobacterium sp.
ATTCTTACTGCTCTTCGCCAGCGGCAAACAGAGTTACAGGCTCAATATGCACTCCTCTCCACTGAGTTTGGACCAGGCTACCCGAAGGTGATCGAGATTAAGAACCAGCTTGATCAAATCGGCCAGAGCTACCGGGAGCAAATAGACAACAGCGTCAATCGGATTAAGAACGACTACCAGGCGGCTGTGAATCGTGAGCGCATGCTGCAGGCGGCTCTTGCTGAGCAGATGGGCGTTGCCGACAAACTGAATGAGAATGCTATCGAATACAAGGTCCTGAAACAGGAGGCCGATTCAAACCGCCAGCTCTACGACGGCCTGCTGCAACAGCTCAAAGAGGCCAGTCTCGCTGCAGGCTTGGACTCGAGTAACATTCGCGTGGTTGACAGAGCGCGCGTTCCGCTACACCCCGCCAGCCCAAACATTCCGCGAGCTCTGGAGTTTGCCCTGCTCGTCGGTATCGTCGGAGGGATCGCGATAGCTTTTGGCTTGGAAGTGCTCGACACTACGGTTCGCACGCCGGACCAGGCGGAAAGCATCTCGGGGCTGCCAACACTTGGTGTAATTCCCTTGCAATCCGCATTTGAAGGAAGGGTTCCGGGCATCACCCAGGCACACTTGCTCAAAAAAATTCCGGGTAATAGTACGGGCCCACGCCCGCTGATTACATATCTGGAACCCCAGTCAGAGATTGCAGAAGCCTATCGCGCATTGCGCACGTCGCTTCTTCTTTCCAGCGCCGAACATCCGCCACGCTCCATCCTGGTTACGAGTTCAGTCCCCCAGGATGGAAAAACAATGACATGTATCAATATCGCGATCGTTCTGGCCCAGCAGGGAAAACGAGTCCTGTTGCTTGATGCAGATATGCGTCGCCCAAACATTCATAAGGCATTTGGTTTAAAGAGTCAGATCGGTTTGTCGAACATCCTGACCGGTGGTGCGAAGGTGAGCGAAGCAATTCAGGCCACCGTTCAACCGAATCTGTTCGTGATCCCGGCGGGCCCCATACCTCCGCACCCCGCGGAATTATTAAGCTCGTCACTCATGGCGGATTTATTTACTAAATGGCGCGATGATTACGACCATGTCATCGTAGATTCACCGCCCGTCATCTCGGTAACCGATCCAGTTCTCCTTTCGGTGCAGACAGATGGTGTGCTCTTGATCGTCCGCTCGGGTCAGACTACAGCCGCCCATGTTCGCCGAACGCGCAACCTGCTGTATAGTGTGAACGCGAATCTGCTCGGCATTGTAGTGAATGCTGCTGATCTTGCCTCTCCGGATTACTACTATTACCACTATGGGTCCAAGTACCGTCACTACGCCGAAAAGGAAAACAACAATCATAATCCCAATCTCAACGGCAGTTGGGATTCTGGCGAAAGTGCAGAGCACGAGCAAGACGAGGTGACACCCAAGTCTTCCTAGTCGGAAATTGAGGGGATTGACTCACTATGAGTCGGACTTCTAAACCCGGCCGGCCGCAAAGGTTGATCTTGTTCGCTGCTTGCGTCGCGATTGTCACGGTTTACACGTGGTTCGCAGTCAATGCCTATCGAGCTCAGAGGCTTGCTGATCGCTCCGACCGGTCCTCTATAGAGAAAGCTGTTGCCCTCGCGCCCCGGAACGCGACATATCACGATCTGCTGTGTCGGAGCATGATCTTTGTTTCTCAGGAGACCGAACGTGCTGTTGACCAATGTAAGAAAGCCTCTGAACTGAATTCGTATAGTTCCTCAATCTGGCTGGATCTCGCACAGGCTTACTATTCGGCGGGTAACAATCAACTAACGACTTCGGCTATTCAGAAGGCACTTGTTGTTGACCCCACTACCCCGGACACGGCGTGGAGTGCTGCCAACTTTTTCCTGGTTCAAGGTAACACCTCGGAGGCTCTGAAACAGTTCGCCGTAGTCTTGCGGGAGGACCCATCTCTTGCTCCTCCGACACTGAACGTCTGCTGGCAATCGCTACACGATATCAATCGCATCCAAAGTATTCTGCCGCCGATTCCAAATGTCTACTTGGCTTTCATCCAAATTCTGCTGTCAGCAAGTGAACCCAACTCCGCTCGTCAGCTATGGTTGGCTCTCATGCAATTGAAAACATCGTTCGACTACCATCAGAGCCTCTTCTACGTAGACAGTCTGCTCCAGGCCGGCGCCGTTGCGGAGGCAACTGATGCCTGGAGGCAACTAGCTTCCAGATCGAAGGCGCTTCAAGCCTATTCTCAACCGGATAACCTGATAATGGACGCATCGTTCAACGAGGAGATTCTCAATTCAGGGTTTGACTGGCGCTACACTCCAAAGCCGAAAATCATGCTGACATTAGACATGGCAGAATCTCACTCTGGAGACCGTTCCTTAAAACTGGTGTACAGCGAGAGCGGTGGCGACGCCGGCATCTTTCAATATATAGCAGTGCAACCTGGCACGCGCTATCGCCTATCGGCATGGGTGAAGAGCGAAGATCTCGAAACTGCAAACGGTCCAATGCTGACCGTCTCGGATGCTTATAGCAATGAAATCTATGGCTCGTTGCCGGAGACCATCGGCACCTCTGCCTGGCATAGTATGCAAGCAGAGGTGCAAACTGGATCAGCGACGAAACTCGTGACTCTCGCCGTACTCCGCCATCCTGCAGAGACACGCATTCAGGGTAAATTCTGGATAGACGACATTCGTCTGGAGCCTTTATCGCCGCAGGAGTCCAGACAATAGATGCTCAAAAGCAGATCAATTGGGCCACCAGTCTTATGGATTGCTTTAGGCCTTGGTCTTCTGACCCATGCCTCATACTTAGCTCTGGATCACGAGCACTTTGGAGTCGATACCCCATCGTATTTGATTCCCGCTGACAATCTTCTGCACAGACAAATGTTTGTGAACGCCCTGCATCAGCCAGAATTGCGTCGAACGCCCGGCTATCCGCTCCTTCTTGCTTTGTTCCGAGTCTCTCCGCTGAGAGTTGAATACCTAATCTTCGTCCAGCATGCCCTTTGTGTGTTGTTGATAGTAGCTGTGGCCGCAATCTGTATCCGAATTACGGAGAGCCATTTGGCCACATTAGTTGCTGCGTCGGTTCTTGCTTTGGACTTGGCAACTGTCAGAATCGCGAACCTTCTCTTGACCGAAGTGAGCTCTACAATTCTCATCGCACTTGCAGTTTGGGCACTCTATCGCGCGATGACAAGGCCTGCAGGCAGGATGCTTGCGAGCGCAGCCGCCGGCATCCTGGGTGGCTTCCCCGCGCTTGTTCGCCCCGTCGGTGTGTTGTACTTCGTCCCGCTGTCGATTTGCCTGGTCCTTACTTTGAAGCGACGTGCCCTTGGGCCAGTCACAGTCTTGATTGCTTCCTTCGTAGTTCTCCCCTTACTTTGGGCCACCAGGAATTTCGTCGAAGCTGACTACTTTGGCCTGAGCACCATTGGCGCTGAAGATCTTTTGTACTATCGCGCAGCTGGAGCATTGGCCATTCAGCAGCCTGGAGGCTATCTCGCCAATGTTCTGAAAGTGAGAACATCGCTGACTGATCAAACCTGCACCGATTTAGAGCGGGCCTATGAACGCAGTTGTGCACAAGTAACAGAATCACAAAAGGCTGCATACTCTACCCGCAAGGCAATAAGCATAATCAGTAACAATCCCTTGAGTTACCTCCGATCCATGTTCCTCTCGCTCGCATATATAGTTTTCGGCGGTGGCGCAGAGGCTCTGTCCAGAATCAGCAATCTCAGCCCCCGCATCGCGGAATGCATCGTCTTGCTCTTCACCATCCCCGAAGCATGCCTAGCCTTCGTCGGATGTTGGTACTGGTATCGCCGCGATCGAAGGTTGTTCTACCTTCTCACTCTTACGATTGCTTACTTTCTGATCATTTCCGCCGGAGCGGAAGCTTACTCGCGCTTCAAAGTACCAGTGATGCCCATGTACGCATTGTTGATCGGAGGAGGCGCAGCGTTAATCGAACAGAGCATGCGACGAGCCAGAATATGAAATAAGCCCGAGGCAAAAGCCAGTGCACTCCAATCCTGGCTTTGCGCTCATCGGATACCGCGCACGATCCGATTCTTCAGATATTGAAAGGCCGTCGGGTGCGACCATAGCATCGATTTTCCCGCAGGCGCGGGCATAGTTTCGAGCTTGCCCGCGATGGCATCACGAATGGCTTGCTTCAGCAATGGAATAGCGAAGGCAATCTGCAGCAGCGGATAGGTAGAGAAGTTATCGGTGTCGGCGGGCTTAGTCAATGCTTGCGCCACGATGTCTCCAGTATCGATCCCGGTGTCAACTTTGTGAATTGTTACTCCAAAATGTTCTGAGTCGCCCGAGGCTAGTGCCCAATACCCTCCATGAACTCCTCGATATAGAGGCGTAATGCCAACATGGGTGTTCAGGAATACCGCACCGGTCGCATGGAGCAGCCTCTCTTCCAGAATGCGCGTTCCATTCACGACGATGACTCTTGGAGAGAGCTTCTGCAAAAGAGCAACGGCCTGTGCTTCATTGACCGACCTGACATCGATCACGCGCTCCATGGGGATAGGGGCTTCATCCATTCCGTATTGCTGCAAAAGGTCTGCTCTGCGTCGAGTGGCTTCTAGTTTCAGCAGTGGGACAACGCATTTCGTAAATATGATCTGTCCGGCCAGCGTACACCAGCCTAGCCTCCTTAGTCGTTTTTTGAGGAAGGTTGACCGTGGAACTTTTGCTTCTCGCACAACCCCATCTATATCGAACTCGTTGGCTAGCGCGTTATAGATGATTCGTGAGAGGTCGCTGTTGTCAACGAGCAGCACTATGCCATGCAATGCGGTTTCTCCGCGCGCAAAACGTTCTCGGCAACCTCGGCCATGGTCAAAGAAGACCACCCCGTCTCGCGCCTCAAATACGCATAGTGTTCCGCAATACGCGTCAGAATCGCGATATTCTCCGCTAAATGCACGCCAAAATTATGTGGATGCCACCATAGGTGAAATGTCTTATTGCTTTTTGCAGCAGCGTCCATCGGTGCGCAGATTCGCCTTAGCCGCAAATCCTCCAGCGCTTTCAGCTTCGCATTCCACGGACGCAGAAATCTCGATCCTGACACACTCACAATCGGGTATTCCTCATCGAGACACGGAGTTGCGCAGCCATCGCCGCTGAGCCCAAGATAGGAGTCGGCAAATCGCATCGCCCTTCCGGTTATTCCGTTTCCCCTTTCAATCCAGGGGTCCGCTTCAGTGCCGCGATATGCGATAAGACCCTCTTCAGCACAAATGCGTAAGTGTTGGCGCGATATCTGATTGCGCGGGAAGACGATGCTCTTGAGTGTGATGCCGTATTGGCTGGCGGCCAACTTGGCACTCCTTAGATCCGCGCGAAACGATTCCAGCGTGGGTCCCGGAGCCAGCGCATAAAAGTGAGATAGAGTGTGTGTTGCGACTTCCTGCCCTGGACACACGAGTATCCCCCGGATCAGGCTTGGCGCGAAATGAAATGGGTCGTCCTCTTCATTTTCGCCAACCTCAAACAGAGCCGCATACGGGTCGAGGCTGGCTTCGCGGTACAGAGGCAGTTCATCCGGCAATGAAGTTTTCAGTTCATCAAGACTCGTGAAAAACAGAAAACCTACCGTGGCCCAGGTGGCATGGATTCCATATCGTTCAAACAATTCGAGAATAGCGGGAACAGCCTGGCGAACCCCGAGCAAATTTTCGCGATATTGGTCAACTGACCGATGGTCTCTGACGCCCCAGTGCAACTCGAAATCGAGACTGATTACAAATCCTCCGGGATTTTGCACGGTGCACGCTTTCCCGTTCTTCATGAAATATGTGGATCAGGATACTTGATAGACCAACAAGCAACCAGTCTCATTCATACCCCTCAACTCGCGACAACCGACAAATACCTTGAAACAACACTTCGAACCGTAAATTGTTCCAGGTGCGGGGAACTGTCATTCCGTATTCGATTGTCCAGAGCATTCAACAAGGCTTGTGCCATGGCCGCATGATCTCCCACAGGCACGAGGGTGCCGAATTTCCCATCGCATAGTATCTCTGAGGGACCATAGGTGCAGTCCGTCGCAACAACTGGCACCCCGAGCGCCAGAGCCTCCACAATCGCCACGCCAAAACCCTCCCACTCAGACGAGGATGCGAACACAGCGGCACGATAAATAAACCGATACGGGTTATGTTCGAAGCCCGGAAGGGCCACGTCTTCGACGAGCTTAGAATCGAGTATGACCTGCTCAATCCGGCTTCTATCTGGCCCGTCGCCCAGGATCATGAGACGAACGGGGCGGTTGTTTCTGACCAAACGAAATGCGCGGACCAGCATAGGAAAATCCTTCTGCTTATCCAGTCGGCCGACAGCCAGTATCACTGGTGGTTCTCCGAGTTGAAACCATGGATGCTCGACGGTCTGTGCCGCCTCTGCATGGAGCGCATCAGTGATCACGGGATTGTAGATGACCTGAAATCGATTGCGAGCGATGCCGGTTTGCGCCGACAAATCGTCGGCAACGCCACGAGAGACCGCCACGATCGCATCGGCGGAGTTGAGAGCCCAGCGACTCCATAGAGGCATCAGGCGATATTTGAGCCCGGAGGAATTTGCCACTATCCTCGACATCGTGTTGTGTTCCGTCGCTATGATTTTTACTTTCTGACGGGCCATCGCTCGCGCGACCACGGCAGCAGCACTACTGTGCGTCATGGCCGCGATCATTGCTTCAGGTTTCCTGGCTCGAAGGTACTTTGCTAATCTCGGCACGCTGCTCATCATGTGATCGGACGCGAGATCAAATACCTCGATCTCCTTCTCGAGAACCATACCCATGCCGCCGCCCGAGCGGCCGACAACGAGATCGACTTCGGCTCCAACCTGGTGCAGGCCGTTGGCCAGGTTCGCCAATACCCGCTCAACCCCTCCGATCTCCAAAGTAGGCACCAATAATGCGATTCTCATCTCGTCCTTGTGCGAAGTTGTTCCATAGCTCTTCATGACAAGCTGGCCGACGAGCATTGGAGAGTACGATAGGTATTCGCTAAAGATTCGGATCTGCTGACGATCAAAGAGCAACGCGAATTTCAAGAGCCGCTGGTGTAAGTTTGGGTGTTCATGTCAATGGCCGAAAAGCATCCTGGTGAAGACCGAATCCTGCGGCCCGTGATGCCGGAATTGGACACGGTCCGCGGAATCGCCATCTTAATGGTCTTCCTTTTCCATGGCTTCGAAGACTTCATCCCGTCTGGCTCGAACGTCCCTGCGTGGGAGCGCTTGTTTTTGTCGACCATGAGCTTAGGGTGGATAGGGGTCAATCTGTTCTTCGTCCTTTCTGGCTTTCTGATCACAGGCATTCTACTCGATAGCGTGAATAGGCCACGATACTACTCGCATTTCTACTTCCGTCGGGCGTTACGCATTTTGCCAGCCTATTATTTGTTGATTGCTGTACTCATTTTGCTGAGCAGGCTGAGTTTTGTTCATCAGCATACGTCGTGGGCTTTTGCAGGGCTGAGTGTCATCTATCTTTCCAACATCACACCGTTGCTCGGAGTTCCGAGAGATTACTCGCCCCTCTGGTCACTGGCAGTTGAGGAGCACTTTTATCTGGTATGGCCTGCAGCCGTCCGCATATTGCGGAGGCGCGGTCTCGTGATCGCAGGTGCCTTGATCTGTGCATGCGAGCCGCTCTTGCGAGCGTTCGCCGTAGCTCGCGGAGGACTGTGGTGGGGCCCTTATACCTGGCTTTCGGCCGATGGATTAGCCCTCGGTGCTCTGCTTGCCATATTTGCCCGCTCGACGCGAGGTTCGAGGGGCAATGTCTTGAGACTGGCTGGCCTGAGTGCGTTTGTTGGAGTGGTTGCTCTGGCCGCGAGTTTCGCAGTCCCCACATTCATCGCAATCAGCTTACGTGCCACCTGCGTGAACTACGGTTCGCTAGCCTTAGTTTGTGTTGTCTTGTGGCTGGGGACGGGCACGTACCGGTGGCTCGTCAACAATCAAGTCTTGGCCCTGTACGGTTTCATTAGCTATGGTTTGTATCTGATTCATGCGCTGATTTTCAGGCTGTACAACGACGTATCCATGAAGTTCGCCTCTTTTTATGCGGGGCATAGTTTTGAAAAATGCCTCCTGCGACTGCTGATAACATTCATCGTCTCAACCACAGTCGCCTACCTATCCCGCACTACATATGAGGAGTTCTTTCTACGGATGAAGGACAAACTGGGCAGCCAGCGCGAAATCCCGCAATCGGTACGATGTGAAGAGCCTTTGCTGCCAACCTAGAACGCCGGTCCCTGAGCTGTGATCTGGTGCGGTTGACCCCTTACTCTTCAATTCTCCGGAATCGGAAATCGAGCCATTCGAATGAGCGCGACGCCCGCAAGCAGATAGGCCCACACAAAAACCCTGTCATCGAAGTTTGGGAAGATCAGCAGACGCACCACGATGTAAATGCCCGCAACTGGCAATAAATTACGCAAGATTGAGCCTTCAGGAAGCCACTTCCAAACGGCTGCTGCCACCAGAATCCAGACGGTCATGAAAGTGTATGGAATCGCCCTTAGCCCGGCGAGCGCATGCAGATATCCTGCAAAAGAGATCAATACAGGATGACTGATCGGTTCAATTTCAGGCTTAATGAACGAGTGCTGCATTAAGACGCGCCAGCCATAAATCCCCGCAATCCGGTTGACAAGAGCACAAGCAGCCAGAGCGAGCGCAGCGTACAGGGCTCCCACAGGAAGGCGAAGGTGCCGGCTCCAGACCATCCATGCCAGAAGAATGAGAACGAGAACAACGTTGTCGGATCTCACCACGATGCTGGCTATGAGAAGAGTGGTAGCTAATAAGTCCCTCTTTTTATCGAGCGCAAACAGAGCAAGAAAAACCATCGTCGTCGAGAATGGATCCGCAGTCACCATCCGTCCCAGGTTCAACACTGGCGGTGTAAGCAGCAACATTGCCGCTAAGAGAGCGTGCCGTGTCCAGGCAAGAACCACCATGCCAACAAAAAAGAGACAGCAGGCAGATATCAAGCGCAGACCAGAGAGGATTGGTAATCCAGCGCGCCAAAGCACATATCCAGCTGCCACATATCCCATCTTCACTCGAAATAAGCCTAATTGCTGCGCGAAGTGGTAAGGGTTATCGCGCACATCGGCAAAATAAGGCTCGACGGCGACGCTCTCGAACGGAAAGGGAGATGGCTGTGTATCGAATTCGGCACGCGCAATGCGATGGATGGTTACGGGATCTGAGTACCGCAACGAAGCGACGGCCCCCGCATACAAGTACCGATCAAAGGTTGGCAAGGGTCGAAGGTATGTCACGATCGCCAGGGCCACGCAGAAACCCGTGTAAAGGAAGAGGGCGAGACTAGAACAGCCAAACCAGTTGCGAAACTCCAATTGCTCGCGGCTTTGCATTGTGTCGGAACTCACGAGATTCTGCATTGGGATATTGACGATCTCCACCAGAACCTAATCCTTCACTGCCACGGCAATCAGGCTTAGGCCGCCCCAGGGCAGGATCCTATCAAGGCGTCGCAGCATCGGCATTGT
>DATGAD010000371.1:0-4919 GCA_035313725.1 Alloacidobacterium sp.
ACGCGTGGAGTCGCTGTCCTGTTCGACTACTGCGCCATTCAAGGCAATTCCTGCGAAGACGCCCTGCGAACGCGAGTAGGTAAGGATTTCAGTATTCAGCTTCCAATCGGTGCCGGCAGAGGCGTGGCGGCCCACTGGGCCCGCCGCAGCAGAGGCGTCACCACTGAGCTCGAACTTGCTGGAGAGCAAATGCTGAAAGCCTCGGTCATTCATGACCAGCATGACGAGGTCAACGCCTTCAACGCCAATCTGCAATCCAGCACTTCCTCCGCCCATGGAGATAAATGCAGGAGCGCTCCAGCCTGTCTCGGTACGGCACGACGCGATCCCTCGGCCGTGCTGACCGCCGACAATGAAGGCGGCCTTCACCAGATGCGGAACTACGACAATACACTTTGCACCGCTCAGCACTTCTTCCGGAATACCCTTGTCCGGAGCCTCCATGATGGAGTGGAGTATATCCGAGGACATGTGCAGGCGGTCAATCGAGTCCTGGTGTCCTGTGCCAGCCCATAGGGTTCCGTTCGCCAATGTAAAAGCGCTGATTAATAGCAGAGACGTGATCTTCATAAGTTTTCCTTGTAAGAGTGCGGAGAGCTAAGAGATACATATGTCAGATGGGCTGACTTAGCTCAGAACCATGAGGGAGTCGATAACGCGGACTCTTCTCCAGAATCATTGTTCCAGAGATGCGTAACAATAGATGAGCTGAATAGCTCACTTGGCTGGTGAAAATAGAGATGTACTGCTACAGCTCTACAGGAAAAATGCGATCTTCGTGCTGGCAATCAACTCTGCGGGAAGGGACACTGGAAGGCATACGGATTCGTTGGCAGCAGACAGAACCGCGCTTTGCTGAATCTGATATGGATGTACTCTGACCTTGGCTATAAAGAACCACGGATACTGCTTTAACTCAATATGTTCAACCTCGGCAGCATTAAATCGAGCACTTACATGACGAAGAGCCAGTTTGAGTGCGCCGGCAATCGCCTCCTGTGAGGTCTTCCCTACGCCGCTTCTTAGCGATCTTTCATCAATCCAGAGTAAATACCACCTGCGCCTCCGGATTTTCTTATCCAGCCAATGCGCATCGCCGGACAGAACTAAGTTCCAATCCTCTCGAAACTCTTCGGTTGCGAGTTTAAGATCGTCAGGTAATTTCGTGCCTTCGCGTAAGAGCATGGTCAGTTCGGCTAACTCGCGCATGGGAGTAGTCCTTTCTCTGCCTACAAATTAGTTGGGATCGGGCACGCTGAGGGGCGTGGGCATTCCAGTGCCTGGCTTACGCTGAAAAGCCTCCGGAGACGTCGGATCTGTCGGCTGAACGATTGCGTAGTGAATCAAGCTGTGGCAATAGACGCAACTTGTTTCGCGGACAGACCAGATAGTTTTATCGAGAATCTGTGAGAACGTCCTCAGACACTCCGGGCAGGTGATCACAACACATGCTTCCCCGGAAGAATCATGCCCGTTTCTCGGAATCCAGATAGGCGCCATCAGGCTGGAATGCTGGAGATCCAACTGCCGCTCCGAGCGGGTCATGGCTTCTATGATTTGCAATAAAGACTCCAGATTGGTTCCTTTTTCGTAAAAAGCGTCAGCGGCAACCCCCGGTGGTATTCCGTCACCTGAAAACGTACCGCTCATAGCAATCACCTTGATCGCGGGAAACCGGCGACGGACCACAGAGAGCAATTCGAAACCGGACATACCCGGCATATTGAGGTCGGAGAGCAGAATGTCAGGGATCTCATTTCGCAGCTCAACGAGCGCAGAGAAGCCATCCGCACTTGATCGGACTCGATAGCCAGATTCAGCAAGAATGAAGGATAACGACTCGCAAATCAATGCGTCATCATCGACGATAAGGAGTCTTGTTTCTTTGGGGGACATCGCGAGCCTTTCCTTGAGCATTTAAGCGCTTCTTCAGTCAAGCATCGCAGCAGAGAAACCTTCGATCTGTTCAATTTTGCTCACTTGGCGCGCTATTGGCCTAATTCAGACACACTCCTGCGGGGGCCAGGAGAGACAATCACAATGATCTGCGCAGATGATTCAGTCGTGGAGAATGATATTGAGCAGCGACTTGTGAACCCGGATGCGCCCGTTATATTCGATAAAACCGAGCTTGCGAAATCGATTCATGAAGAAGCTGACGCGGGACCGGGTGGTGCCGATCATTTCCGCCAGCGTTTCCTGCGTAATCTGAGGAATCAACGTTTCCGGCTCGCCTGGCTTGCCGAATTCCGCCATCAACAGGAGAATTCTCGCCAGACGCTTTTCACTGGAGTTGAAAAGCTGATCGACAAGATCGGCCTGGGTTCGCATACTGCGGGCCAGCAGAAACGTTAAGAACAGGTCGGAAAAGGAGTGCTCCTTATGCATCACGCGGATCATCTCCTCCCTTTCGATCTTGAGCGCCACACAGGCCGTAATTGCAGTGGCAGTCGCCAGTCGAAGACCCGGTACGCCAGCAATTGACTCCTCGCCAACGAAATCTCCCGTGGAGAGAAGCGTGATTGTGGCTTCTTTGCCGTTTTTCGAGACCACTGTGAGTTTTGCGCGGCCCTTCTGAAGATAGAAAACGGAATCAGCGGAATTGCCCTGCGAAAAGAAAGTCTCCTTTGACTTTAGTTGAACGATCCTTCGTCCTAGTCCGGCTCTTGCCAGAAAGGCGGCGGCATCGAAGGCTATGTTTTTCAGCTCTGTCATCTGAGAGGGTCCCTTCCCGGATGCGGTCTTGCCGGGGAAAAGTCCAGATGGGGTACGTGACCGCAGCCGATCTGAGGTAGACGGGGAAATCTTACGAACAATTATAGAATCGGATGCCACTGGAAGCAGGTTTCCGGTCAGACTCCTGCCATTTCCTCGATCGGGATTTTCGATCCTGAGACGGGTCAGGCCGCTACTTTGAGGGCGAGTTGTGCTCACTAGATCCGACCGAGCAGCAGTAGCACTAGAACGATGACGAGAACCAAACCCAGGCCGCCGCTTGGGTAGTACCCCCAGCTGCGGCTGTGGTTCCACCTGGGAAATGCTCCTATGAGAAGCGCCACGATAATGATGATTAATAGTATTCCGAACATAATTACCCTTCTGAAGAACGCAGACTAGCAAGAAATTCCTTGTGAACTGCTCGACTACTTCTTCAACTGCGCGCCATGGCACGCTGTGTGCTGGCACTGGCAGGTCAATTCCAACATTCCTTTTGCATCGCCACAGGTCGCGCTGCAGTACTTTTTCCCATCAACGGGTACACAGCTGCAGGCTGGATGTGCGCATTTGGATGCTGTATTCATGAAAGCTCCTCCTCGGTATTGCACTTCTGGAACGTATACGTACTCGCACGCTCCAACAGGATTACACCGACGAAAGCAACAAATCTGTTCTGTTTTGCTCATTCCTGAAGAAAACTGCATGGCCACCCTCCATGTTGTTGTGCCTCGCGAGAGAGCAGGCTGCGCAGAAGTATGTCTGGAAACTCCCGCCCATGCTGACTATAGAGACATTCCTGAGCAAAACAGCACAGCTTTTGGCACCGTGCAGACGGATACTACCTGCAACGGCCCGATAAATGATGTCTGCAACGATGTAACTCTTTAGAGGAGAAATTATTCGGATGCGAGAACTTGAGCAGCATACAATTTTTCTCCGCGAACATATCATGCTCCCCGAAGGTATTGCTTTGGCCGGTGAGACCATTTGCGAGGGATGGGTGGTCCTGCAGTCGGGTGATGCCCCGTGGCTGGATAAAACCATCCGAGGCCTCGGGTGGAATTCTAATGTGCTCACAAGAATGTACTGGAGAAGCGGATATGCAAATAGCACCCAGGGTGCAATCTATAGAGCGGCACAGCTGGCTCTTCGCAAAGTGGACGAACGCTTCAATGCCGCTGAAATCGGGCACATTGTCGTAGCCAAACACCTATGGTTCTACGTTGCAAGAGTCGGCATCTTCTCTCGTTACATCCAGGAGAGCCCGTTCCTGGGGAGCTGCGACGAACTCTCGACACGGCCGGTGCGAATGACATTTGAATCGAGACATGAAAACGTCTAACTGGATTTCCTATTGACGGCGCGGCGACTGTTTACCGCGTATGCTTAAGATGTAGTTCTAGTATTCTTCCTCGCCTCAAGCTATCCATATTTCGCTCCAGACGAGCACCTTTCAAGTAAGCCACAGGGCGACTGGAGCCACCATGAGTCTCATCAAAAAAGCGGACGTAAATAATCATTTTGCTGCACGACGCAAAAAATTAATCTTTCCGTTTGCGCCAGTGAGCCAGCCAGATGGTACGGGCTACTCCGGAAACGGGCGTCGCGACACAAACCCGAACGCGACAAATTCCGGCACATCGGCAGTCAAAAAGCCGCAAGCATGAACCCCCATTCGATGTTCCTGCGCACGGAGTGCGTGCTGCCTGATGGACTTGATCTGATACAAGAGCAGTTTTGCGGAACATGGATGTCTGTCAAAGACACGATGGCAGCCGCTGTGGACTTAAAGGTACGAAATGCGGGCTGGCACTTCATGTGGTTGGAAGATGCCTACGCCCGTTTCGGTGTCGGCCGCACAGCAACAGCGGCTATCGATCAAGCGATAGCTCGTGCCCTTGATCGAATCAAGGACAGGTTCAACGCCGCTGAATTGGAGTCGGTAAGTGTCTCGAAATACCTTGGCTTCCGCGTCGCTAAGATTACGCTTTATGCTCGCCAGATACAGCTACAGACCTCTCTTAGCCTGGTTGACGAGATGACAATCCGACAGCTCGCGGCGCTGTAAGCCTTTCGGTTGCACGGATGCACGAGACTGATTGACTCGTCTAGCTCGTGTCTTGCATGAACAGCTCAAATAGCGTGCCGCGTCACGATATCATTCACCTTTACTACGGAGCAGGCGACTCATGTATAGCGAC
>DATGAD010000372.1:0-9766 GCA_035313725.1 Alloacidobacterium sp.
TCTCTTCCCTGCTGGCGCATGCCCACGTTTACCGTTGGCAGGGCAAAGGAGCCGGATTCCATGATGCCGCTGCTGGAGTTGCCGATCATAAGCTTTATGTGTCGCAGCAGGCTCCAGTAGGTGACGGCTCCGAGGTTGACGCATAGACGGCCGTTGCCGCGCTTCTTGAGAAACTGCTCGGCGCGGGTGATGAGAGAGCGGCTGCCTGCGTCTGCGTTCGGGTAGGAGAAGATGATCTGGTCGGTGAGCTGTTCCAACGCTGCGAAGAGCGCATCAGCTTCGCTTGTGGTGTCGCGGAGAATGGTGACCGGGTGATATGTGACGAGCGTCGTTGGCCGGGACAGATCGAGTTGCAGCTTCGCTTCGAGTTCTGCGCGGGTGAGGAGTTGGCTGCGGCGTAAGTGGTCGAGCGATGGAGCGCCGGCGCGGACGACTCGCCACGCTTCTTCTCCCATGCCGATGACTCGCTGGCGCGCCAGCTCGGTCGAGGTGAAGTGGATGTGGCTCATTTTGGTGAGCGCGTTGCGCACGGCGTCGTCGATGGCGCCTTCGCTGATTTCGCCTCCTTCGATGTGCGCGATGGGGATGCGCAGAGCGAGGGCGACGGACGCGGGAGCTAGCATTTCATAGCGGTCGGCGATGAGGAGGAGAAGATCGGGGCGCATCTGGCCGAGGGTGTCTGCGAGAGAGAGGACGCCGAGGCCTATGCTCTTTGCCATACCAATGTCAGTGTCGGAGCTGAGAAGGCACTCGAGCTTTGCTGCGATGGGGAATCCATCGGCTTCGATTTCCCGGACTGTGCTGCCGAATTCGGGCGAGAGGTGCGACGCGAGTGCGATTACTTTGAGATCGACGTCGGGGTGGGCTTGTAAATCTTTGAGTGGCCAGTAGAGATGGCTGTAGTCGGCGCGCGAGGTGGTGACAACTGCGATGGTCTTCTTCATCTGCTATAGATTGATTTTATGAGCGTGGCCCTCCTTCCTGCTGTGGAACAGCTTGCCCTTCTGCGACAGCAGAAAATTTCTCCACTTGAGCTGGTGGATGAGCATATTGCTCGTATTGAGCGACTGAATCCTGCGCTGAATGCGCTGGTTGACTTTGATCCGGAGCGGGCGCGTCAGCAGGCGCGCGATGTGAAGGCTGGCGCATTGGCTGGATTGCCGCTGACGGTGAAGGCCTCGATTGCCACGCGCGGATATAAGTGCGAAATCGGGAGCACGCTGCATCGTGGGCATATTCCTGACGCGGATGCGGTGGCGGTGGCGCGGTTGCGGGATGCGGGCGCGGTGATTCTGGGGACTACGAATTGTCCGGAGTTTCTGATGGCGTATGAGACGGACAATCTGCTGTATGGGAGGACCAACAATCCATGGGCGATTGACCGGACTGCAGGCGGATCGAGCGGTGGTGAGGCGGCGGCGATTGCTGCCGGGCTTTCAGCGGGAGGTCTCGGCAGCGACAGCGGCGGATCGGTGCGCGAGCCGGCTCATTTTTCCGGGATCTGCTCGCTGAAGCCGACTTCAGGACGTGTGCCAGCGATGGGGCATCTGCCGCCGTGCGTTGGGCCGTTCTCGATTCTTGGCGCGATTGGCCCGATGGCACGCACTGTCGCCGATGTTGACCTGCTGTTTCGCACGGTTGCGGGGCGGCATTCGCATGATCCTGCGGCCGCTCCGGTGAAGCTGCGGAATGTATCGGTCGAGGAAGCGAAGGAGATTCCGATTGGATGGTTCGAGGATGATGGGCTGATTCCGGTGACGCAGGAGACGCGGCAGGCGGTGCGCGATGCGGCGGGTGCGCTTGCGTTGCGGGGTTTCAAGGTGAAGGCGTTTCGGCCCACGTTTCTGGAAGAGGCACGCAGGCTGTGGCATGTTTTTTTTGTTCAATGCGGAGCCATGTTTTATGAGTCGTCCACTGCGGGGCGCAGGGATGAACTGAGTCCTACTTTTCGTAATTTTCTTGTGATTGCGGAGGCGGAGCGCGCTCTGACAGCGAAGTCGCTGCTGCAGGCATGGGCGGAATGCGACATGGTGCGCAGCCAGATTCTCGCCGAGATGCAGGAGTTCCCTGTTCTGTTAATGCCGGTTTGCGCTGTTCCGGCGTTTCGCCACGGCGAGCGCCAATGGACGGTCGAAGGGCGCACGCTGCACTATCTGGATGCGATGCGGTTCACGCAGTGGTTCAACCTGTTAGCTTCGCCGGCTGCAGTCGTACCGGTTGGAAGGTCGGACGAGGGCCTTCCTATTGGTGTGCAGATTGCAGGCAGGCCGTTTGATGATGAGGTTGTGCTGGCTGTCGCGGCGGCGGTCGAAAGCGAATTCGGTTACCAGCCTCCTCCGCTTTCATGAGTCAGTGCGTGATTGGATGCGAGACGGTGGGCATGTAGTTGAATTGGAATCTCTGCTTGCGGTCGCCGGACTCGAAGCGGTCGTTCCAGTTCAATCGATACTGCACGGAAGGGTTGTCTTCCGGATAGTGCTCGTTCGTTGAATATGGATAGGTGCTCATTTCATGGAAAGGCATTTCTGCGACCGTGAAAGGCATCGCTTCGTAGAAATCCATGTCTTTGACGAAGCCGTTCGCGTAAAAGAAGTAATCGCGCTTCCATCCAGAAGGTAGTGGAGGCAAGGATGCGTTGCTGAACTCGGCGTCGATTTCTTCGCCGCTGCCAAAGATGACGTAGTGGTTGTCGATTCGTTGCAGGAGCGGGGTCACGTCTCCGTATTTCGTGTAGCTGCCGCGCTGCCATTGGAATGGTCCGGTAGCGCTGATGCGGTCGTAGTGATAGGTCAGGTCGCCGGGTGTTTCGCCGTCCACCTGCTGCGGATATCCGCGGAAGGCCAGATGGGCCGTTGCCAGCGGCAACTCGGTGCGTTTTGTGCTTCGCGCCATTTCCGGGCCGTTGTCGACGAGCACCTGGTCCCAGTAAATCTGCAGGTTGGTCTTGATGCGAATGTGGTGTGTGCCCTGCGGCAGTTTGCCCGTCAGATCAACCACGATGGTTCGCGGAAGCCCTGCGGGGAAGCCCATGTCATCGATGATGCGCTTCCAGCTGCCGTCCGGCATTTGTGCTTCTACAAAAGGCGAGATCGGCTGAAGACCGGCCTGCCATGCGGCGTACATAGAGCTAGCGCTGAAGTACTCGATGAATCCGTGCATGAAGAGGCGCAGAGGATTCTTCGGCGACCAGTCGCCTAAATCGAGGGTGAGCGTGTGCATGTTGGCGTAGCCCGCGTATTTCAGATTGGTGAAGTCGCGGACGTACTTGTGATCGCGGTTGGCGAGAACAGGCAGAACGTTGTGGCCCTGATCGTCCCATGCGCCGGCCAGCGTTCGCGTTTCGGGCGAAGCGACGACTGTTGCGCCGGAGGCAAAGGGAGGCTCATCCAAAAAGCGCTCATCAGGATAGACTTCGGTTCCTGCCGGATGGTCGATGGCCACGAGACGCAGTTGATCGATGTAGTTGATCTCTTCCATCGGCTCGCCAAAACGCAGGCTGACATAGCCGTTGCGGGCTTTCAACTGTGAGCCTTCGACTTTGACCCATTCATCCGGATCGGCTTTGTTTGTCGAGGTGGGAGAAACCCAGTGTCCGACAACGGCAGCGCCAATCACGTCGGAGACAAATTGGTACTTGCTGCCGTCCCACGCGAAGAGCACGGGGCAGGAGCTTCCACGACGATCGAGTTCCTGCAATGCAGCGGGTTTGTTCGCGGCGACGTCCAGCTCGTCCTGAGGAACGCCAGTTGGCCACAGCAGGCGAACGACGTCAGCACTCTCTGCCTGGCCGAGACCTGCGAGGATTTCAGTCGAACCCTGGCTCAGATATCCGCTGCCTCCGGCGACTTCAAACTTTTGCATGTGGCCGTTGGAAAAGACCTCTACCTTGGTGCCGATGGCAGTCTTGTTGTCGGCCAGGCCGGTGAGATCGATGCGGAGAGAATGATTTTTGTTGCCGCCAACGTTGTGCAGCACCAGCGGTGGAGCGTTCAATTCGGTGACGATGAGGTCTGCGGCTCCATCGCCGTCCAGGTCGGCTGCGATCACTGAACGTGGATTGGCGAGCTTTACCTTGCTCAGACCGACTGCGTCGCTTACATCTTCGAAGCCCTGAGCGCCGCGATTGCGCCAGACGCGCAGTTCGGGTCCTTTCGCCGTTTCGACCACTGCAGCGAGATCAATCCAGCCGTCGTTGTCGATATCGATCGCGGTCAGCCCCCATGCTGCGGTTATTCCAGAGGCTGGCAACGGCACACGTTCAAAGCGCTTGCCATCCACGTTGCGCCACAGGCTGATTCCTGGAGCGCCAGCGTGGGTGACTGCAACGTCCATCCATCCATCTTTGTTGAAGTCGAAGACGTAGACGCCTTGTGTTGGCGTTAGCCCTGCGTCGTCGTAAAGGGCAACCGGCTTGAAAGCGCCTTCGCGCTGGTTCTCGTAGATTGTCGGTGCGCTTGCGGCGCCGGTTACAACGAGATCGACGGCGCGGTCGTTGTTAATGTCAGAGAGCGTGGCTCCGGTGGTGTTTGCTGTTCCGGCAAGTCCGGTCGGGCTTGTCCATTCGGTGAAGGTAGAGTCTCCGTTGTTGCGCCAGAGGACGCTGGGACCTTTGCCTGATGCAAGAGGCGAGCCTGTTACGAAGAGATCGAGATCGCCGTCGTGGTCGAAGTCGACGAAGGTGAGTCCGGCGGGATGGTTCAGCTGCTCTATTCCAACCGTCTTCGTTACATCGGCAAATTTTCCGTGCCCGAGATTGTGGAAGAGGACGACGCGGTCGCTCAGGGCGACGGCCAGGTCAGGAAGGCCATCGTTGTCGTAATCGCCGACTGCGCATGCGACTCCGTGGCCGCTTGTCGCGAGCCCAGCCTGTTGGGGGGAGATTTCTTCCAGTGCGCCGTTCGGCTGCGGCTTGTAGAGCCGAATCGCCGCATCGCCTTCGCTCATGACGACGATGTCTTTTTCGTCCTTGCCTTCGACATCGAGGATGCACGCGCCGCCACCGACTGCATCTTTGGCAGCGGATGAACTGGCCGCTGTGGCCGATGCTGCCTGCGAGACGAAGCTGACGGGGATCATCGGGCCAACCGGTTCCAGAGGGGCCAGCATGTCCTGCACGGTGGCGTTGTGGCCCTGTTCGCCATAGGTGACTGTTAGCGGCGTGCCGATTTTTGTTTGGGTGATCTTCTGGAAGCGACGCAGGTGCTCGTGTGCCTCGGCCACTTTTCCGGAGCGCTGCAGTGCGCTCGCCAATCCGAATTCAGCAGAGGCATGCAATGGGTTCAGTTGCAGAGCACTTTGGAATTGCGGGATTGCGTCATCGTACTTCTTGAGATTGAGATAGAGCGAGCCCAGGTAGTAGTAACTGTCTGCGTCATTCGGATCGAGTTTGATGGCGTGCTTGAAATCGTCAATCGCGAGCGTGGGATTGTCGCCGGTGAAATGCGTGAGCCCCAGGCTGTACCAGATGCGCACGTTGTTTGGATCGATGCCAGCGGCCTGCTTGAGAGCCTCTTCTGCTTCGGGCAGCTTGCGCAGATAGAGCAGCGCGATGCCGCGATTCAGGATGGGCACGGCAGCGGCGGGATCGATTTTGTGCGCTTCGTCAAACTTCGCCAGCGCTTTCTCCATCAACTGCTGATTCATCAGCGCGACGCCGGTGTTGTTGACCCGCGCGGCTGCGACGGCGTCATGCGCTGTATCGACGGCCGAAGCATTCAGCGAGGCGAAAATGACCGCGTACAGCAAAAGAGTGGCGACCGGATAAAAGCGCATCGACGCTTTGTGCGAAGCTCGACGGGACGTGAGGTGGCTCCGGTGTTTTCCGGGAGGAGCAGATTGAGAGACATTAACTCGCATTGACGCAACTGATTATAGAAGACGCGATAGACGATGATCGACGGCGCCGGCCATCGGCATTGAAGCCGCAACTGCTTCGCGCTGCATGCGCAAAAAGCGTAGACTGTTGCCATTAAACCCATGCAGAGGATTGCAGTGCAGCAATACGTTGAACGAGTTGTCGATCTTATCGAGCCGGAAACAAATCAGATTCATAATCTCACCGTAGAAGACGCGCAGCGCTTGCTGCTTGAGCAGCCCGCAGACGTCATTCGCGGCATCGCGGGATCGTTTGCTCTGATTGCGCGCTCGGGGAAAACGGTGAAGATGGCGCGGTCGCTCGACCGGCCAATGCGTTACTTCCTCGCCAAGCGGCAGGACGGGCCGGTGCTGATTGTCGCAGGCCGCATTGACACGATTTACAACTGGCTCAAGAGCGAAGGCCTTGAGGGCCAGTTTCATCCTAGCTACACGCGCATGGTGCCGGCGCACCATCTGGTCGAGATTCAACTGATCGGCTGCCCTGATCCTGATCCTGTGTACACGCGCTTCTTTACGCCCGAGCTTGGCACTTTGCCACCGGATATTGATCGGATTGGAGAGGCTTACATCGCAGCGCTTGCTGAAGAGATCGCTCAGTGGCTCGAACGCGTGCCCTCTGACGCGCCGATTGGGGTGTGTTTTTCCGGCGGCATCGACAGCGGAAGCGTTTTTCTCACCGCTTACCATGTGATGCAAAAACGCGGCTTGAATTTAAGCCGCCTGAAAGCCTTTGTTCTTGATCTCGGGGATGGTCCGGATGTGCGCCAGGCGCGGGCGTTTCTCGATGCTCTCGATCTTGGACTTTTTCTTGAGACGATCGAGACGGATGCTTCCGCACTGGATGCGCAGGAGACGATTCGCATTGTGGAGGATTACAAGCCGCTCGATATTGAATCGGCGACGATGGCTCTGGCTCTCTGTCGCGGTATTCGCGCACGGTATCCGGACTGGCGCTACCTGTTGGATGGCGATGGCGGCGACGAGAATCTGAAGGATTATCCGATTGAGGAGAATCCTGAGCTTACGATCCGCAGTGTGATTCACAACCGCATGCTGTACCAAGAGGGCTGGGGCGTGGGGAAAATCAAGCATTCGCTTACGTATAGCGGCGGCCTCAGCCGTTCGTACACGCGCACCTATGCACCGGCACATCATTTTGGGTTCCTGGGGTTCAGTCCGTACACTCGACCGAATGTCCTAGCTGTGGCGGAGGCGATTCCGTTCATCAAGCTCACCGACTACAGTGTTGACCGGCTCTATGAATTGAAGGGCGAGATTGTTTCGCGCGGCATTGAGAAGCTGACGGGGCTGAAGATGCCCGTGTTCCCGAAACGCCGCTTCCAGCATGGGGCCTTGCCTGAAGATGCGCTGCGCCGGAAGCTGCCGTTCCGGGAAGCCGAATATCGAAAGCAGTTCCTGTCTCTCTATCAGTGAAAATGCAGCCCGCCTTCTCGTACCCAGTTCAGGCTTCAGAACGGGACAAATGGATTTTGTCGCTACGACCGGAGCGCAATGCGCTCGATCCTCGTCGCCCCTATGCGTTTTTCGTGGAGGACGAGTGTTCGGCGACAAGAGAGGTAGTGTCGGTGGCGACCGTATTCCTGACGAACCGGGAATGTCCCTGGCGCTGCCTGATGTGCGATCTTTGGCGCAACACTTTGACTGAGACGGTGCCTGCGGGCGCGATTCCTGAGCAAATTGATTACGCACTGGCGCAGTTGGCGCCAGCCCGGCAGATCAAACTTTACAACAGCGGCAGCTTTTTCGATCGCAGGGCGATTCCCGCAGAAGACTACTCGGCGATTGCGGACCGCGTTCGTTCGTTTGAGCGAACGGTCGTGGAGAGTCATCCTGCGCTGATTGGTGATGCATGTTTGCGATTTCGCGATTTGTTGCCGCATCAGTTGGAAGTTGCACTAGGCCTGGAAACGGTTCACCCAGAGATTTTGGATCGCTTGAACAAGCGGATGACTCTCGATCAGTTTTCTGCGGCTGCAGAATTTCTGCGGCGTAACGCAATCGATCTTCGCGTGTTCATTCTGGTTCAGCCTCCGTTCATGGAGCCTGTGGAAGCACTCAAGTGGGCGCAGTGCTCTGTTGATTACGCATTCGATTGCGGCGCAACGGCTGTGACGCTGATTCCTACACGAGGCGGAAATGGGGCGCTGGAAGTGCTGGCGGAACACGGAGAGTTCAGTCCCCCTCGGTTGGAAACCCTGGAAGCGGCAATGGATTACGGAGTTGGACTGAACCGAGGGCGGGTGTTTTTGGATCTCTGGGATATGCAGACGAGACCGGCTGTCTGTACAAACTGCGCTGCGCTGCGGGTGGCGCGGTTGCGTGAAATGAATCTCAAGCAATATGTGGCGCCTCGCGTAGTCTGCGGCAATTGCGAAGGCCGCATTTGAATCGCGTCTACGACATTGCGATAGTGGGATCGGGTTTTGCCGGCTCTCTTACGGCCATGATCGCCAAGCGTCTTGGGCTTTCTGTTGTTCTGCTTGAACGCGGGAAACACCCACGATTCATGATTGGCGAATCGTCGACGCCTCTCTCGAATCTGCTCCTTGAAGATCTGGCGACTCGCTATGATTTGCCGGCTATCAGGCCTCTGGCGAAGTGGGGTACGTGGCAGCAAAGTTACCCGCAAATTGCATGCGGGCTGAAGCGTGGCTTCACCTTTTATCATCATGTGCTGGGCCACCCTGACGCGCCTGATCCAGAACATTGCAATCAGCTTCTGGTGGCGGCGAGTCCTTATGACGGCATTGCGGATACGCATTGGTATCGGGCGGAATTTGACGAATTTCTGGTTCATCAGGCGCAGGACCTTGGCGTTGAGTACGTCGATGAAGTCAAGCTGGAGAAGTTTGGCGAGAGTGGCGATGATCTTCAGCTGGGAGGACGAAAAGACGGCCGGAGCATAGAGTTTCGCGCTCGCTTTGTAGTGGATGCTACCGGACCTCGCGGTTTTCTTCATCACCTGCTGGGGCTGCCCGAAGCAGAATTTCCAAATTACCCTCACACTCAGGCTCTCTATAGTCATTTCTCGGATGTCAAGCGTATCGATCAGATTGAGCCAGCAGCGGAAATGCCGCCTTATCCGGTCGATGATGCGGCTGTTCATCACATTTTTGATGGTGGGTGGATATGGGTGCTGCGATTCAACAATGGAATTACAAGCGCAGGAGTTGCCGCTACGGACAACGCCGCAACTGATTTGAGACTTTCGGAAGGAGCGCCCGCATGGGAGCGGCTGCTCGACCTCGTGCCTGTTTTGAAGGAACAATTTTCGTCAGCGAACGCTGAACGTCCGTTTATATATGCGCCGCGCCTATCTTTCCTAAGCAGCGCGGTCTGCGGAGATCGGTGGGTGCTGCTGCCATCCGCGGCGGCGTTTGTCGATCCACTGCTCTCTACCGGCTTCCCGCTCACGCTGCTAGGTGTCAGCCGACTGGCAGACATATTTGAACACGAGTGGGGCTCGGAGCATTTCAATGCCAGACTTCAGCGATATGCAGCAAAGACGATGAACGAGGCGGTTGCGACTTCGCGCCTGATTGCAGCCCTTTACGCGAACATGAACAACTTTCCAGTCTTCGCTGCGTTGTCCACGCTTTATTTCGCCGCCGCCAGCTTTTCGGAGACGGCGCGAAGACTCAAGAAACCGCAGCTTGCGCCGTCGTTCCTGCTGCATGACCATCCGGTCTTCGGACCCGCTTGTCGAAGGCTATTTGACCGCGCGCTGCATCTGCGAAGCGAACAGGATCCGGTTGACCTGATCACAGACATTCAGCGTACGATCGAGCCATTCGATGTGGCAGGCCTGTGCAGACGCGATCGCCGGAACTGGTATCCCGTGGACGCGGAAGATTTGTTCCGTGGGGCT
>DATGAD010000373.1:0-2760 GCA_035313725.1 Alloacidobacterium sp.
AAATGTCGGCTTTGCCTATAGCGATGAAGAGGGCGAGAAGCAAGTTCTACACGAGATCAACCTTGAGATTCACCGGGGCGAAGTGGTGGCTCTCGTCGGTCCTAGCGGGGCAGGAAAATCGACACTCGTTAATTTGATTCCGCGGTTCTTCGATGTCACTTCAGGGCGGATACTGATCGATGGGCATGATCTTCGCGATGTAAGCATGCGCTCGCTGCGTGAACAGATCGGCAAGGTGACGCAGGAGACCATTCTCTTCAACGATACGGTGCGAAACAACATCGCCTATGGGCAGCCTGATGTGCCGATCCAGCGAGTGCAGGATGCGGCGAAGGCGGCGCTCGCGCACGATTTCATCATGCGGCTGCCGGATGGGTATGACACGCTGATCGGCGAGAAGGGATTTCGTCTTTCGGGCGGCGAGCGTCAACGGCTGGCGATTGCCCGCGCGCTGGTGAAAGACGCGCCTGTGCTCATCCTCGATGAGGCCACATCGGCACTCGATGCTGAGAGCGAATCGCTGGTGCAGGCAGCACTGAGCAATCTGATGGCTGGGCGCACGGTTGTTGTGATTGCGCACCGGCTTTCGACCGTGCGCCGCGCGACACGCATCGCGGTTCTGGAGCAAGGACGCATTACCGCAATTGGTTCGCATGAAGAACTGATGCGCAACTCCCCGATATATCAGAAGCTGTATCAGCTGCAGTTCATGGACGCGCCGGAATTGGCCGAGCCTGCTATGGTGGGTAAATCCGAGCTATGACCCCGAAAAAAGAAGCTGCCCCTCAGAAAAAAGATACTGTGACCAGTTTGCCCGTGCACTCGATGACAGGCTTTGCGCGCGCCTCCGAGAGGCTTTCAGAGACGCTTGGCTACACGCTGAGCCTGAAGAGCGTGAATCACCGCTTTCTCGACCTGCATATGCGCTTGCCTGGCGGGACGGAGACGCTCGAAATGCAGCTGCGCAAAGTGCTGAAGGAAAAGATTGCGCGCGGGCATGTTGAAGTTTCGCTTTCGATCGACCGCAGCATGAAGATGGAAGCGCAATATGACGAGAATCTTGTGGCGGCTTACGTCACAGCGTTTCGCAGCGCGGCGACAGCCCATGGGCTGAACGCGGAGCCCGATCTGAATGCGATCTTTCGCTTGCCCGGAGTTCTTAGCGGCGATTCGCGCAATTCTGAGGCGGAAATGCAATCGATCGAAGCCGCTGTCCTCAAACGCGTCGACGCGCTGATCTCGGAATTGAACAAGATGCGCTCCGCGGAAGGTGATTCGCTCGCCACTGAACTACGCAAGGGACTTGCGCGGCTCAGTGGATTCGTTGAAGAAGTGGCTGAACTGCGACACGATGTGCAGAAGGTATATTTCGACCGGATCAGCCAGCGGCTGACTGAGATGCTTAACGGCAATCTCGATTCCGACCGCGTTCTGCAGGAGGCGGCTCAGCTGGCTGAGCGCAGCGATGTGGAGGAAGAAATTGCCCGCATGCACACGCATATCGCGCATTTTGAGTCGCTGCTGCAGCAGGGTGGAGAGATCGGCAAGAAGCTCGATTTTCTGTTGCAGGAGATGAATCGCGAAGCCAACACGCTGCTCTCGAAAACGAGCGGCCTCGCAGGCAATGGAACGCGCATTACCGAACTTGGACTGGGCATGAAATCTGAGATTGAGAAGGCCCGCGAACAGGTGCAGAACCTCGAGTAGTTCCCATTTGCAACTAGAACTGTGTGAACCGCCTGAAAATCAGATCCTTCACTACGTTCAGGATGACAATCTTATGTATCGTATTCCAAAGGCCACACACTAGAAGGAAAACGAAAACTTGGCAGGAATTCTCTTCATTATTTCAGCGCCTTCGGGGTCGGGAAAATCGACGCTGGTCAACCAGATTCGTTCGCTCGTGGACAATCTGGAATTTTCCGTTTCGTATACAACGCGGCCGCCTCGCGGTTCGGAAACAGAAGGCCGCGAATATCACTTCACCTCGCGCGAAGAGTTCGAACGCATGGTGCGCGATGACGAATTCCTGGAGCATGCCGAGGTCTTTGGCAACTACTACGGAACTGCCCGCAAGTCGCTTGCTGACGCCAAGGCGCATGGGAAGGATTTGTTGCTGGACATCGATGTACAGGGCGCGGCGCAGGTGCGCCAGAAGGTTGCAGACGCGGTGAGTATCTTCGTCATGCCGCCCGCTCCTGATGTTCTGGCGACGCGGTTGCGCAATCGAAGCAGGGCGGAAGGTAATGTCACGGAAGAAGTTATCCAGCGCCGCCTGGCTGAGGCCAGGGCCGAGATTGTGAAATACCGTGAATACAGATATATTCTCGTCAACGACATTCTTGCTCGAGCCGAAGACGAACTTTTAGCGATCGTCGCCAGCGAACGCATTCATCGCGAGGGACGACAGGCAGCCCCGGATGAAGTTCGTCTGGTGAAACTGGCAGAAGGTTGCAAGCAGGAAAACGTAGGTGAGCGAGTCCGACCTATACTCAGGGCCTTTGGGCTGCTCGATCCGGAAACGTAAGACCTTAACAAGTTGCGGTTCTTAATTGGAGGAATGAGTCAATGAGTGTGGAGCAGTCGTTCGACAGCAACTTCCGATATGTTCTTGTGGCAGCGCGCCGCGCTCGTCAACTGCAAAACGGCTCAGCACCCCTGGTCGAATCACGGTCGCGCAAAGCATGCAAGATCGCGCAGGATGAGATTGCCGCAGGCAAAGTGAGCTATATGAAGAGCGATACTCCAGTTCTGAAGCCT
>DATGAD010000374.1:0-2398 GCA_035313725.1 Alloacidobacterium sp.
ATCTGTCGTTCACGTTCCGTGAGTGGATCCGGATCTGCGCTCCATGCTTCTGCAGCGAGGTCTGGATCTACCACGCGCAGGCCATTGTGAACCCTCCGCACCGCGTCCGCTAATTCCGCAGCAGGACGATCCTTCAACAAATAGCCCTTAGCGCCGGCATCAAGGGCGCGCCGCAGATACCCCGGCCGCGCGAATGTCGTCAGGATAACTACGCGCGTTTTTGGGTAGCGGCTGTTGACCTCACTCGCAAGCGTCAATCCAGTCATCTCCGGCATTTCAATGTCGGTGACCAGAACATCAGGCGAATGCTTGCCCACAGCAGAGAGAGCCTCGCGGCCATTTCGGGCCCGTGCGCATACGGCTATATCCGATTCAGTTTCAAGCAGAGCGGCAAGTGCGCCCAGCACCATTGCCTGGTCTTCTGCGACGATCACTTGGATTTTCTTATTCATGTAGATCGAACCGGTATTTCTATGTTGATGCGCGTGCCTTGTTTGCCGTCAATGCTGAAATGGCCGCCCAATCCTTCGATGCGTTCCCGCATACCCCGCAAGCCATTTCCTTCCTGACGAATGTTGCCGCGCCCATCATCCTCCACCGTGAGTGATGTGCGACCCTTCTCGTTTACAAATCGCATGTTGCAGCTGCTGGCCTGTGCGTGGCGCACTATGTTCGTGACCGCCTCGCGCAGTGCCAGCGCTAGCACTGTCTCCTCCGCTGCTGAGAGCGATGGAGGCTTCGACTCGCAAGTGAGAGTCACCCCTGCCGCATCCAGCGTTCGATGCGCCCGCTCAATCTCAGCTACAAGTCCTTCCGAGCGATAGCCACGAATCGCCTCACGAACCTCGCCTAAAGCCTTTCGCGAAACCTGCTCCACGTCGCTAATCTCCTGACGTGCGCGCTGGGGGTCTCGCTCGAAGAGGCGTCCTGCCAATTCTGCCTTCAAAACAATAACGGAAAGCGTGTGCCCCAGCACGTCATGCAGGTCGCGTGCTATCCGTTCGCGTTCAGCAAGCTTTGCAAGCTGCTCAATTTCCTCCTGGGCGAGTTGGAGCTTAGCCTTGGAACGAATTTTCTGTGACGTAAGCAGATTTGTGGCGCCTACGATAACGCAAAAGAAGGCCGGAAATCCCCATGCCCAGGGACTGATGTGCAGCAGATATCCCTCGAGAGCGACCGCGCCACACAGCAAGCCGATGGTGCCTGTTACCACTACAACCGAGTCGCTGATGAAGGGAATGAACGCCGCAACGTAGATCATCATGCCGCAGGCCGAGTTGTTATACGGCAGATACCACAGTCCAAGAATTCCCATTGTTGTGAGCAGCAGGTAACTCTGGAGTTTGTTGCGCGCGAATACCAGACCCGAATAGATAGCGAGAAAGAGCGCATAAACTGCGGCAAACTCCAGCCAGTAGCGCAGGCTGTGGCGTGCAACTGGCTCGATAAAAAAGAATACGGAGTAGACCAGCCAAATGTAGTCGTAGAGACGATTCTTATCGGGCCACCCGTCGCGTCGACGTTTTGCGGCATCCGGCATTGGATGAACCCCAACTGCTGCGTATGCCCGTTCGGGAGTGACGCTGTCACAACCACTTGCCAGCGAATGCCACACTCCGAGCGGAGTCCCGGAAGAAGATTCGGATTTGTGATTTTCTTCCACGCCTGCTATGCCTTTGCTTCGCTACGAGTGAAGATCAGCCAGGCCGTGCCCAGCATAAGGCAGGTGAATCCCGCCAATGCTTCCCAATGAATGAGCGTAGCACCTGAACGCGCATAACCGAAGACGTTTAGCGCAAGCTGCGCGAAGTGGTAGGTCGGCAGCGCCGGGGCTACCTTCTGCAGCCAGTGAGGAAGCACTTCAATCGGCATCCAAAGGCCGGAGCAAAAAGACATAGGGAGATAGATCAGATTGATGACGCCCGGCGCAGCACTTGGCGGCATCAGCAATGAGAGCAGCATGCCAAGGCTGGCAAAGGGAAGCGCTCCAGCGACAACGACTATAGCAAGATGCGCAATCTGTAACGGTGTAATGTGCACGCCACCCAGAGTGATTCCTAATGCAACCAGAACTGTGACGATTGCGAGTCCAAAGAGCATGCAGGTGACCACCTTAGCTCCCAGATAAGCGAGACGCGGCATAGGGCTCGCCTGTTTCAACTCGAGCCAGCCTTGAGCGCGTTCTGAAGCAATGCCTGCGCCCAGGTTGAAGAGCGCTGCTGCGATCATGCCAAAGCAACTGTATCCGGCCACGAGATATTGCGCATAGTTAAAGCCTGGTCCAGCGTGCCTGTTGGTGACTCCGAAGAGAAGATAAAACATGACCGGGAAGCCGAGCGTCGCCAAAGAGTACATGCGGTTGCGCATGGATTTCAGAAACTCGTATTTTGTCTCCTTG
>DATGAD010000375.1:0-2554 GCA_035313725.1 Alloacidobacterium sp.
GCTCTTCGCCGGCAGTGAGGCAAGCATTGCGTCAGAACTGGCCCAGCACTACGAGGCTGCCGGCTCATGGAAAGAAGCGATCGAAGCGTTAAGCCTGGCCGCGGACGTAGCCGCGACGCGTGACGCCGAGCACGCTGCAAGGGAACTACTGAGACACGCGCTGGATTTGATCGAGAACCTGAAGCCGGACGCGCGCGAGGCTACCGAGCGCAACCTGCTGAATCAGATGAAGAAGTACTTGGAGCTGACGCCCGCGCAGCTCGCCTAGTAATGGCGCAGCGTGCGTATCTGGCGGCGCAGCGTGGCAATTTCCCGACGAGTGCTGCGGAAGACCGGAACAATGTAAGAGCGGGACATGCGCGGCAACTCATGGAACATAGAGATCAGCAGGTTCAGCTGATCTTTCTTCGTTGCCAGGTCCCTTTCCAGAGCCGCAAGTATCTGACTTCGCTCCGGAGTCTGAGCGTTTAGCATTATCCAATGGTAACCATAGGAGAGGCGCATTGTCACCCTAAGGATGTCAATTTGAGTTCCAACCAGTGGCGAATTGGAACCTCAAACTACACTTTTCCTGATTCGTTACAGTTTGATGCAATTTTCAGCCCGAAAGGAGCGAAAATTGCCACAATTAAGCCTAAGCCGAAATCATTACTACTGCAACTATTGCCAGTATCATGCCTGCTGTCTGGCTGCGCGTAGCCCGCTCCCGCAGCAGCCACACCGCCAGCAGAATTGTGGCCGCCGGATAGAGCGATGACAACACCGCCGCCACATCGAGCCGCCCGGTAAGCGATGACGCTGTGTAAAGCAGGTTGCCAGTGGTATCCAGAAGGCCCGCAGCCGCGGCCAATGGGAGTATGGCGGACCAGCGAAAGGTTGCTTCTTTGGCTTTTGTCCGGAGACTCTTCTTCGCGGTGAAAATACCAAGAGTCATCGCACAGAAAACCGATCCGACACGCGAAAAGGTCAGCGCCCAAAGCACGCTGTCTTTTCCGGCGACGTGGAGAAAGACGAGCAGAAATCCAAAGCAGACCCCGGCAAGGACACCCAGTCCTAGCCCATGAGGATGAGCCGCAGTGCCGGGAGAGTAGGCGATCAGCCAGATGGCGATGCAGGCCACGGCAAAGCCTGCCAGTTTGAGCACCGAGGGTCTGGATTCAACGAAGAAGGACACCAGTACGGGAACAGCTGCGGCCAGCACTCCAGACAGAGCCGCCACCAGCCCCATCGAACCAAGCGAGAGCCCTTTATACAGCGCGAGCAGACCGACGCCGCCCGCCAGTCCGCCGATCAGGCCAAAAACCATGGTATGGCGCGTGGGCAAACCGGAAGGATGAAACAGCATGGCTGCCAGCAACGCCAGCAGGCCGAGGCCGTGCGCAAGCATCAGGACAATTGCAGGAGTAGTGCGGCGCGTGACGATGCCGCCACAGAAGTCCGCCGTGCCCCACACGATTGCGGCGACCAAAGCAAGGGCGGAGGCTTCCCCGCCCGCTGTCATCATTGCTTCATGGAGGCGGACGGATAGTACCCGTCTTTCGCCGTCACATCAAGATTCGGCACTTCCACGTTCACCGTAATCTTGTGGAACCTGTCGCTCATCACGCCGGCATGCGTGTAATAACCGAGCGTGTACGACGCGCGCACGGACTCGGTAATCTTGGCAAAGCTGGTCTGGATGCCGTTCTCAGAGAACTGCGATTGAAGCGCCCCGCCAGTCGCCAGCGCATACTTCGGCAGGATGTTGTCGCGCATCGTGGGCACGAGCGGAATGTGCCACTTGTCGAGGTAGCCGACGCCCCACATGGCCGAGTCGCCAACCAGCGTGCCGTAGACAGAAATTTCGTTTGTCAGCAGGTAGCGGACCACTTCCTTGTAGGAGGCCTTGCTGCCTGATTCCTTGCCATCGCTGATGACATAGAGAACGCGGCGGCGGCCCTTCGGCTGCTGCGCCAGCGACTTCGCGGCTTCGAGAATCGCGTCGTTGAGCGGGTGCACTTCCTTCGGAATCGTGATGAAGCCGGCATTGCCGCGCTGCGGCGCAAGGTTCGGGTCCACCTGCTTGCCGTTGATGGTCATGCCATCATCCAGCGGTCCGCCGGGCGAAACCACGCCCATATCACGCCCTGAGGACTTCGCGTTCTGGAAGGCCGCAGGCAGACGAGCACCCTGCGCGCCGGTAAAATCTGTCACCATGCGAGTGCTGCTGTTATAGGCGAAAATGGCAACTGAGTCGGAAGGCGTGAATGCTCCAGTGACCGCAGACAGACTCTGATTAACCTTGGCCATCACATCCGAGGGCAGGCTCTGGTCGAGCACGAACGCTGTGGAAAGCGGAAGTGGATCGCTGCTGAAGACGGCAATACGCTCGCGCACGCCGTCTTCGTACACCTTGAACTGACGCCAGGTGAGACCGGCTACCATCTGGTGGGTCTTTTTGTCGCGAACCGTCACGGGCACCTGAACGAAGGTAACGGTCTGGCGGATCAGGAACGCTCCGGTCTCGCCCGGCTTTGGAATCACAGGCGCTTCCTGCTGCTGCGTGTTGTCCTGC
>DATGAD010000376.1:0-8230 GCA_035313725.1 Alloacidobacterium sp.
CAGCGCGAAATGATCGCCAAGGGATCAAAGACCATCGCCATCTGCAACGTCGTCGGCGCCATGATCGCGCGCGAAGCCCACGGCACCATCTACACCCATGCCGGCCCGGAAATCGGCGTGGCCTCAACGAAAGCCTTCACCGCGCAGCTCGTCGCGCTCTTCCTCTTCGCAGTGCATCTTGCACAAACGCGTCACACCATCTCCGCAGACGAAAGCCGCACCCTGCTCGAAGAACTCACGTTGCTTCCCGGCAAAGTAGAAGAAATTCTCCGGACGGTTGACGGAGAATGTGAAAAGCTAGCCCGCGTCTATTCCAACGTCAGCGACTTCCTCTTTCTCGGACGCGGCATCCACTACCCCATCGCCCTCGAAGGCGCGCTCAAGCTCAAGGAAATTTCCTACATCCACGCCGAAGGCTACCCCGCAGGCGAGATGAAGCACGGCCCCAACGCCCTCATCGACGAAACGCTCCCCGTTGTCGTGCTCGCCACGCAGGACAAGGCCAACCGCGACTCGAAGCTGCGTTACGAAAAGACGCTCTCAAATATTCAGGAAGTCACAGCCCGATCGGGCAAAGTAATCGCCGTTGCAGTCGAGGGCGATAACGAAATCAAACAACTCGTCGATCACGTCCTCTACGTCCCGCGCACTTCTGAGCTGCTATTGTCCGTACTGGACGTCATTCCGCTGCAACTGCTCGCTTACCACATCGCCGTGCGTCGCGGCTGTGACGTAGACCAACCGCGTAATCTGGCAAAGTCTGTGACCGTGGAATAGATCTCCAATGGATTAGGCCAGCGGCGGCTGGCTCCGAGTACCGGAAAACGCTACAATCATCTATTGGAGAGTTTCCCGCCTGGCCGTGAGTGCCGGCATCTGTAAAATCCCAGAACCACAAGAGCAAGGAGTTTCTTTTTATGGCGATTCCCGCCACACAAATGCGTCCGGGCATGATTATCAAGCACAACAACGAGTTGCACTCGGTTTTCTCTGTGGAGCACCGCACGCCCGGCAACCTGCGCGCCTTTATCCAGGCCAAGCTGCGCAGCCTGCGCACGGGCGCAATGTTTGAGCACCGCTTCCGTTCGGCCGACGCGATTGACCGCGTTGTCGTCGATGAAATTCCGATGGAATTTCTCTACAACGACGGCGATGACTACTACTTTATGAACACGGAGAACTACGAGCAGACGCACCTGAAGCATGACACGCTGGGGGATGCGGTCGAGTATCTGACGCCGAATCTGCAGATTACGGTTTCTTTTTTTGACGGTGTTCCCGTCGGAATTGAGCTGCCGCAGACGGTCGAGCTGACGATTGTCGAGACCGAGCCGGGATTGAAGTCGGCAACCGCTTCTTCTGTGACGAAGCCAGCGAAAACGGAGACGGGGTTGATTGTGCAGGTGCCTCCGTTTATCAATGAGGGGGAAAAGATTCGCGTGGATACGGCTGAAGGGGCTTATCTCAGCCGGGCGTAAAGTTCTCTCGATTCTTACAACGGTGCTGCTTCGGCTGCACCGTTTTGTCTTATTTAGCGCGGGCGGTTAGAGCAGCATTTTCCTGTAGACTACGCGCATGCAATTTCTTTCGCTTAGCCGCCGACTCGTCGACAAGTTTCCTCCGGAAGCTTTTACTCCCGAATTGATTGCCGGCGAAGCGGCTCGTGTTCGTGAATATTATGCGAGCGGGTTGATTCGACAGGTATGGAGGCGCGGGGATACGCCTGGGGCAAGCATCCTTTGGGAAGCAACATCGAAAGAGGAAGTGCAAGCGGCTATTGAGACCTTCCCGCTGTTCAAGGCTGGCCTGCTGGAAGTGGTCGCGCTGGTTCCACTGGAGCCCTATCCTGGTTTCAACCCCGCCGCCTGAGGCTGTGTCGTAATTCTGAATTTAAACAACGGGCAACGACCTTCCAAATTCATTGATGATTTCTGGTTACTCCGGGGCGCAGCGGTAATCGATACGTTTCCGCGCAAAATGCACTAAAATTAAAAAGGACAGGACTATCTTGTCGCTGGCTGGGCAGATGGTCTTATGCCGAGGGAATCATGGCTTCCGAACTGCGGATCAGCCCGCGTGAACGGGTGGTACTGACAACCATTATCGAGAGCTACATCACTACAGGCGAGCCGGTAGCGTCGCAGGCGGTTGCGCGTCAGTTTGCCGATAAGGATGGCATGAGTTCGGCGACCATTCGCAATGTGATGGCGTCGCTCAGCGATGCGGGGCTTCTCGACCAGCCGCATACTTCAGCGGGGCGGATTCCTACGGCGAAGGCATTTCGTTTCTACGTGGAGCAGCTGAGCGGGCCTTCGCGGCAGCTTCCAATGGCGCAGGAGCGGCGCGAGCAGATTGACGACAGCTTTGCCGGGATCAACAGCAGTCAGCAGTTCCTGGAACGCACTTCGCATGTGCTCGCCCTGATCTCAAGCGGGGTGGGCGTAGCGCTGGCATCGGTAGTCGAAGTACATGCGCTGGAGCATATCCACTTCACGCGGCTTACGGCGGGGCGGGTGTTGGCGGTTGTCGTGACCAAGGCCGGCCTCGTCATGGACCGGATGCTGATGCTGGATCGCGACCTGACGTATATGGAGTTGGAAGCGTCGGCGCGGTTTCTGAACGAGAATTTTCATGGCTGGTCAATCGACCGCATCCGCACAGAGCTAACGGGCAGGATGGAGCAGGAGCGCAGCGAATACGACCGGCTGATGCAATCGGTGAACGAGCTTTGCCGCAAGGGCGCGCTCGATGGTGATGGCGGATTGCAGACGATCTTCGTCGAAGGCGTGGCGAACCTGCTGGCCAGCGAACTGGATCGTGAACGTCTGCGCCAGATGCTGGCGGCACTGGAAGCGAAGAAGCGCATGGTGGAACTGCTGAACGCGTACGTGGACGCGCGGCAGCATACGGTGCGTGTAGTGGTGGGACTGGAAGAGGCGATTCCGGGAATGCAGGACCTGGTGCTGATCGGCTCACCGGCGAGACTGGGCGCTGAGAATTTCGGCACAGTTGCGGTCATCGGTCCGACACGGATGCAATATCAGGAGACGATCAATGCCGTTTCCTACATCGCGCAATTGTCGGACAAGATTTTTCAGCCCCCTCAGTAGGGCATCTGAAAACAGAGAGAGAGCAACGGACGGCGCGCAGGTTGAGTGCGCTCCGCAAAAGGTTTGGTTGAAATGAGTAGAAAAAAATTGGATGAGAATACTGTGAACGAAGAACAGAATCAGGAAACGACGGCAGCGGCGGTGGCAGATGATCCGCAGGCTGAAGCGATAGTGCCGGCTGAATCATCCAATCTGGAAGAGTTGGAGCGGGTGAAGGCCGAGCGTGATGCACTGGTTGACCGCCTGGCGCGGCTGCAGGCCGAGTTCGATAACGCCCGTAAGCGAGAGGCGCGCGAAAGGAATGAGTTTCGCGACTTTGCTGTTACCGGGGCAGTGGAGCAGTTTTTGCCGGTGCTCGATAACTTTCAGTTGGCGCTCAAGTCGACTGGCTCCGCCGATCAACTCCGCACAGGTGTGGAGCTGATTGTGAAACAAATGGAAGAGGCGCTGCGGTCGCTGAATGTGCAGCCGGTGGAAACGGTGGGCACAACCTTCGATCCGCGCGTGCATGAAGCGCTCGAAATGGTCGAGCGACCTGATTTGCCGGACCATCAGGTGTTTGACGAGGTCCGCCGCGGCTACAAAATTAGAGAGCGGCTTTTGCGGCCCGCTCTTGTCCGCGTAGTAAACAACCCGCAGCAGAAAGAAGCATGAGCCGAACAGCCAACGTGACTAAAGTCGATTACTACGAAGTGTTAAGCGTGACGCGGACTGCCTCCGACCAGGAGCTGAAGACCGCATACCGCAAACTCGCGATGCAGTACCACCCTGACCGCAATCCCGGAAACGCCGAAGCCGAGGAGAAGTTCAAGGAGTGCAGCGAGGCCTATCAGGTTCTGAGCGATCCGCAGAAGCGCGCAGCCTATGACCGTTACGGTCATGCGGGCGTGAGCGGAGTCGGCGGCGGCAACGGCGATCCATTTGCCGGCATGGGCGATATCGGAGACATCTTCGGTGATTTCTTCGGCGAGATGTTCAACATGGGCGGCAACTCCAACCGCCGCACCTCACGCGCACAGCGTGGGCGCGATATTCGCTTCGACCATGTGATCGAGTTTGAGGACGCCGTCTTCGGTAAAGATGTACAGGTTACGATTCGCCGTGCAGAAGCATGCACCACATGTCACGGATCCGGTACAGCGAGCGGGCGCGGTCCTTCGGCCTGCACGCAGTGCCAAGGTCGCGGACAGGTTCGCTACCAGCAGGGGTTCTTCTCGATTGCGAGGACGTGCAATGCCTGCGGCGGTACGGGCAGCGTAGTGACCGATCCTTGCACGACGTGCCGCGGCGACGGACGCCAGGAAAAGCAGCACACGCTGCAGGTGAAGATTCCCGCCGGCGTGGAAGAAGGAACGCGCATTCGCTACCAGGGCGAAGGCGATGCCGGCCGCTACGGTGGGCCATCAGGGGATCTCTACATTGTCCTTTCCGTGAAGCCACATGCGTTCTTCGAGCGCGATGGCAACGACCTGCATTGCGTGATTCCGATTTCGTTTTCGCAGGCAGCGCTGGGAGATGAGATTACGATTCCGACGCTCGAGGGCGACACGAAACTGAAAATTGCCGAGGGCACTCAGAGCGGCAAGGAGTTTCGTCTACGCGGAAAGGGCGTTCCCTACCTGAATGAGCATGGACGCGGCGACATGGTGGTGCAAGTCGCGGTCCAGACCCCAAAGAAATTGACCAAGCTGCAGAAAGAGTTGCTGCGGCAGCTCGGTGAATCGCTCACCGTCGAAAATACTCCAACTTCCCGGAGTTTGTTTTCCAAGGTGAAGGAGATCTTTAACTAGCAAGGACTCAGGTAACAGAGATCAGGTCACAGGCGCTCCGGCTTGTGACCTTTTTTATTCCAGCAGCGCAGCCACGACTGCCGTGGCAGTGATAGCTGCGGTTTCTGCGCGGAGAATGCGCGGACCCAGGCTTACCGACTTCCAGCCCTCTGCATCGAAGAGGGCTTCTTCGTCAGCGGTCCATCCACCTTCAGGGCCGACGGCCAGATGGATCGACGGCATTTCCTCCCCCGCATTTCTTATTGCTTCCTCGACAGCGTTTCGCAGCGTGGTCGAACGTTCCTGTTCGGCGAGCAGAAGTCTCGCGGCGTCGCTGGTTTGACGCGCTGCTGTTTTGAGGGGCAGCACATCATCGATTGCGGGAATATCTGAGCGCCGCGACTGCTGCGCCGATTCGCGGGCAATACGCCGCCAGCGCTCAACGCGGTTCTGTGCGGACTGCGCGAGATGCTTTTCGCTGCGGCGCGCGACGATGGGAATGATGCGCTCAACTCCCAGCTCGGTTCCCTTTTCGATGGCCCATTCCAGGCGATCGAATTTGAAGATAGAAAGGAGCAGCGTGATCGGAAGCGCCGGATCGGCCTGAACTTCGGCGACGAGGTTGAAACGGACAGAATCCCCCAGGATCCCTGCAATGACGCCATGCCAGACACGGTCGCCCGCCACAATGTCGTATTCAGTTCCGGGGTGCGCGCGGAGCACGCGGATGAGATGCGACGCCTGCTCACCGGTGAGCGATGCTGTGCTTTCATCCCAACTGTCGGCAATCCATCTACGTCTAGTCATGGGGTCTGGTCATTAGAATTTCATTGTCGCAGAAATGCGGAATACCGCAGAAACACTAAGGGGGACGCTATTGCGTCCCCCTTTGGTGTTGCCTTGTTTCTTTGCTTACTTCTTCTTTGCAGCTTTCTTTGCTGCCTTCTTCGCTGGCTTCTTTGCTGCTTTCTTGGTTGCCATTTATCTATTCTCCCTATTCGTGTACTGCAACATCAAAATGCTGCAGTTAACGAATGTATAGAGTTCCTAAAAAAGAGTGTCAAGAAAAAAATGACAAACTTTGCGATCTTGTGTTTCATTCGCGACCGCCATCATGACGAAAGTGATCGGAAAAAACTTAAAACACGTGCGCGTGATTGAGAACCATCAGGGCAATTCCGGAAAAAACATCCTGCCACGCGTGCGCCATCATACCCGCTCGCAGACTGCCTCGCTGAATCGCGAGAATGCAGAAAAGCGCGCCATACACGGTGATCGCGATCATTCCGCTCGCGCCTTCGTATCCGTGCGCGACGCCGAAGAGCAGCGACGAAGCGACCACTCCAATCCAAATCTTGCCGCTGACGCGCGAGAACTGCTGCAGCAGATACCCGCGAAACGTCAGCTCCTCGCAAATTCCCGCCGAGATGCTGAGAATCACCCATAGCAACAGCTCCAGCGCATTTTGCGGCGCCAGTTGCGCGAGAGCTTTTTGCGGTGTGGAGAGATGCGCGAGCTTGAACACGGCGCCGATGGCCGCGAGGATAATCACGGACGTGATCCAGAAAGCGGCGGCAATGACCAGATCGTCTCTCCAGTCGCGCAACGCAGGACGCCGGGTACCGAGAAGTTGGCGCAGCGGAGTCTTGCGCATGCGGATGCCCCAGAAGACGAGCCCCGCAAGAATCCATTCCCATGCAAGAGTCGCGGCGTATTGCGGAATGTGATGCTGGCTGAGTGCCTGATGTGTCGGCTTGAGGCTGCCCAGCAGTGAAAATGCAAGGAGCGGCACGATGAGCAGCACAGTGTGCCACCAGGGCGCGATTGCTGGCAGTGTTGTATGTTCGCTGACTTCTGTGGCGTTTTGTTCACTCATCGCATCAGGGCCCTTCGATTGATTGTTACATCTCCGGCTTGATATCTTCGTATGTTTGCCGTCTAACTAAAGTGTGGGGTTTGTTATGGAAGAAATTGTGATCGTCTCTGGTGTGCGCACACCGGTTGGGAAGTTTCAGGGCTCGTTGTCGGATCTTTCCGCAACGCAGTTGGGCGCCATTGCCGTGCGCGAAACTGTGCGGCGCGCAGGCATCGATGCCGCAATAGTCGATGAGTGCATCATGGGCAACGTTGTTTCCGCCGGGCTGGGACAGAATCCTGCGCGACAGGCCGCGCTGCACGGAGGGCTGGCTTCGTCCGTTGGCGCGATGACGATCAATAAAGTCTGCGGATCGGGATTGAAGGCTGTGGCGCTGGCCGCACAGGCAATCCAGACGGGTAACTCAGAAATCGTTGTCGCTGGGGGAATGGAGTCGATGACGAATGCGCCCTATCTGCTCCCCAATGCGCGCAGCGGCTTCCGTATGGGAAATGCAACGGCGGTCGACTCGATGGTGAACGATGGGCTATGGGATTCGTTCAACAACTATCACATGGGGCAGACGGCCGAGAACGTTGCGGAGAAATACAAAATCACGCGTGAGGAACAGGACGAATACGCGCTGAACTCGCATCGCAAGGCGGCCGAAGCATGGAAAGAATGCCGCTTCAAGTCGCAGGTAGTTCCCGTGGAGATCCCGGCTAAGAAGAAAGGTCAGCCCCCAACGTTGTTTGAGCGCGACGAGTCGATTCGCGAAGACGCCAGCCTTGAAGCACTGCGCGCTCTGAAGCCCGCCTTCAAGAAAGATGGCACAGTGACGGCAGGCAATGCTCCCGGAGTAAACGATGCGGCCGCGGCCCTGGTGGTGATGTCGGCGGCGAAGGCGAAGTCTCTGGGACTGGAGCCGATCGCGTACATCCGCGCACAGGCAACGAGTGGCGTCGATCCGGCCTGGGTGATGATGGCCCCGGTGACCGGCGTGCAGAAGGTTCTTGCCAGGGCGGGATGGACAGCCGACAGCGTAGACCTCTTCGAATTGAACGAGGCGTTTGCCGTGCAGGCAATCGCAGTAACGCGCGAGCTCGGAATCCCATTCGAGAAAGTAAATGTGAATGGCGGCGCAGTGGCAATCGGCCACCCGATTGGCGCAAGCGGCGCGCGTGTGCTGGTGACTCTGATCTATGAGATGATCCGCCGCGACGTACGTCGCGGCGTGGCGGCGCTGTGCCTGGGTGGCGGGAATTCAGTGGCGATGGCGGTGGAGCGCTGACCGGCGCCGAATATTCAGATCGTTTTAGCGAGCGGTTTACCGGGCGAATAGAGAGCTACTGCTTAGTTTCTTACGGACAGCTGGTGTAAGTCAGCACTCGATAACGTTCAGAGCCAACCCGGCCAGCGATGTTTCCTTATAGCGCGACTGCATATCGAGGCCGGTAAGGTACATCGTCTTGATGACCTGATCGAGCGAGACCTTG
>DATGAD010000377.1:0-4627 GCA_035313725.1 Alloacidobacterium sp.
GTCATGGACGAACTTCTCCTGCGCATCCGAACTTCCGTAGACTTCGGCCACGGCCCTGAGCTGAGAGTTTGAACCGAAGATGAGATCGACACGTGTGCCGGTCCACTTGAGTTCACCTGTTTTGCGATCACGCCCTTCAAATACGTCCTGGGCATCTGAGACCGCCTTCCACTCCGTGCCCATATCGAGCAGGTTGGAGAAGAAGTCGTTGGTCAGAGCCTCCGGCTGCTTGGTGAAGACGCCATGCTTTGTCTGTCCGACGTTGGCGTTCAGGACACGCAAACCGCCGACGAGCACTGTCAGCTCAGGTGCGGTCAGCGTGAGTAATTGGGCCTTGTCGATCAGGAGCGTCTCTGACGGTACGCTGTACTTCTTTTTGAGGTAGTTGCGGAAGCCGTCCGCAACCGGCTCGAGCACGTCGAAGGAGTCGACATCGGTCTGCTCCTGCGAGGCATCCGTGCGTCCCGGTGCAAAGGGGACAGTCACAGTGTGGCCAGCATTCTTGGCCGCCTGCTCGACACCCGCGCAACCAGCCAGCACGATCAGATCGGCAAGCGAGACCTTCTTGCCGCCGGACTGCGTGCCGTTGAAGTCGCTCTGGATATCTTCGAGCGTCCCCAGCACTTTAGCCAATTGCTCCGGCTGGTTGACTTCCCAGTCCTTCTGCGGCGTCAGGCGGATACGGGCGCCGTTTGCGCCTCCACGCTTGTCGGAGCCGCGGAAGGTGGACGCCGACGCCCAGGCGGTCGAAACCAGCTGAGAGATAGACAAGCCCGAAGCAAGAATCTTGCCCTTGAGAGCGGCGATGTCCTGCTCATCGATCAGAGTGTGATCGACCGCGGGGATGGGGTCTTGCCAGATGAGTTCTTCGGCAGGAACTTCCGGGCCGAGATAGCGAGCGCGCGGACCCATGTCGCGGTGGGTCAGCTTGAACCACGCACGGGCAAAGGCATCGGCGAACTGGTCCGGATTCTCGTAGAAACGCCGCGAAATCTTTTCATAATCAGGATTGAGGCGCAGGGCAAGATCCGTGGTCAGCATGGAGGGCCCGCGACGCTTTGACGGATCGTGCGGGTCTGGCACGGTACCGTTGCCAGCGTCACCCTTCGGCTTCCACTGGTTCGCGCCGGCCGGGCTCTTGGTAAGCTCCCATTCGTAACGAAACAGGTGGTCAAAGAACTCGTTGCTCCATGTTGTCGGCTTGGTCGTCCAGATGACTTCCAGGCCGCTTGTGATCGCGTCGCCGCCCTTGCCGGTGCCAAAGCTGTTCTTCCAGCCGAGGCCCTGCTCCTCGATGCCGGCGCCTTCGGGCTCAGGCCCCACATGCGACGCAGGACCGGCGCCGTGAGTCTTGCCGAAGGTGTGGCCGCCCGCGATCAGCGCGACGGTTTCCTCGTCGTTCATCGCCATGCGCGCGAAGGTCTCTCGAATATCGTGGGCAGCGGCGATAGGATCCGGGTTGCCGTCGGGGCCTTCCGGATTCACGTAGATCAGGCCCATCTGCACTGCGGCGAGTGGGTTTTCCAGATTACGCTCGTTGGAGCCACCGGCTGTACGATCGTGTTCACTGCCGTGCATCTCCGCGTCGGCCACGAGCACGCCGTCACCGGACTTGCCTTTGCCGTAGCGAAGGTCGCCGCCCAGCCAGGTGGTCTCGGTGCCCCAGTAGACGTCCTCATCCGGCTCCCAGACGTCCTCGCGCCCGCCACCGAAACCGAAGGTCTTAAAGCCCATCGATTCCAGGGCGACGTTGCCGGTGAGGATGATCAGGTCGGCCCATGAAAGTTTGTTGCCATACTTCTGCTTGATCGGCCAGATGAGCCGACGTGCCTTGTCGAGGCTGACGTTGTCGGGCCAGCTGTTGAGAGGAGCGAAGCGCTGCTGGCCGGAACCGGCACCGCCGCGACCGTCGCCGGTGCGATACGTTCCGGCGCTGTGCCACGCCATGCGAATGAACAAAGGCCCGTAATGGCCGAAGTCCGCCGGCCACCAATCCTGTGAGGTAGTCATCACCGCCAGGATGTCCTTCTTCACGGCTGCCAGGTCGAGGCTCTTGAACGCTTCGGCATAGTTGAAGTCCTTATCCAAGGGATCGGACAGGGGCGAATGCTGGTGCAGAATCTTCAGGTTCAACTGGTTCGGCCACCAGTCACGGTTCGATGTGCCTTCACCTGCCGTGTGATGGAATGGGCACTTTGCTGCAGTGGACATGCGATCTCTCCTTCTTTGTTGTTTCAATCCGATTCCAGGTCCCCGCTTGGAACCCAGGCATTTCAATCAGTTGCGTGTTTATGGCATCTCGCATTTCTTAAATGCCATCATTCTTCCAGTCACGTGATAAAACACGCGCAGTTATATCTCAGTTTCGCTCGACCAGATGAATGTAGCATTATGAGGAGAGATAGTTCCAATACATAGTTCCCATCCGGAGTATAGGCATTGCCTATGGAATTTCATCAGCTACGCTACGTCTGCGCTATCGCGGAAACAGGCAGTTTCAGCCGCGCCGCCGAGCGCTGCCAGGTCGCCCAGCCCTCGCTCTCGCAACAGATTCTCAAACTCGAAGAAGATTTGGGCGCAAAGCTCTTCGACCGCCTGGGGCGCAGCGTCCGACTCACCGAGGCCGGTCGCGCCTTTCTGCCCCACGCCCGCTCAATTCTGAGCCAGATGGATACGGCGCGATCAAGCGTGGCCGATAAGTGCGCGGACGTCCGCGGCAGCGTAGCCGTAGGCGTTATCCCGACCATTGCGCCCTACCTGATGCCGCGCTATACGACGGCCTTTACGAAGAAATACCCTGAAGCGAAGCTGCGCATCGTTGAAGAAACAACGCCGGTCCTGGTCGATAGCCTGCGAGAGCTGTCTATCGATCTTGCGATTCTTGCCCTCCCACTGCGCCACAAAGACCTGGAACTGTTTCCACTTCGCACCGAACCACTCTTCGTCGTACTGCCTAAGGATCATCCCCGCGGCGCTGCCGAATCGCTTGCCCTCAAAGATCTCCGCGGCGAATCCTTCGTCATGCTGCGCGACGGCCACTGCTTTCGCGACCTCAGCCTCGCAGCCTGCACCCACGCCCGCGTCACGCCGCGCATCGCCTTCGAGAGCGGCCAGTTCAGCAGCCTCTTTGGAATGGTCGCCGCCGGCGTCGGCATCTCGCTCGTCCCCGAAATGGCCATAGACCGAAACGCTGGCTGCCGCTATGTGCGGCTCAGCGACGCGCGAGCGACGCGCACCATCGTCGCTGCCATTCTGCACGGACGCAGCTTCAACCGCGTCCAGCAGGCCTTTTTGTCAGGCATCAAAGATTAGGGCAGAAACGGGCAAGACAACCGGTACATCTCAAACAACGAGGATCACACGATACATCACAGTAAACTTGAATAGAGCTGGTTTACCTTTCAGCTGATCTGGTTCGCTGAGGTGAGAGATGGAGTTGAAACCCTTCCTTCTGGATAAGTGGCTGGACACCTACGAACATGGCATCGAATTCAATCTGGCTGCAAGCACCGGCCCAGCATGGACCTTGAATGAGATCCTGAGCCTCGCCAGTGATGACCAGCGCGAGCTCTTCTCAAATCACAAGGTCGTTTACAGCCGTCCGGCAGGCGCGGAGGGTTTGCGCTCCGCGATCGCCGACATGCAGCAGGTGGATGTCGACCATGTGCAGGTCGTAACTGGTGCCTCTGAGGCGCTGCTGGTTCTCATGTGGCTGGCGGCAGAACCAGGCGCTAACGTAATCCTGCCCCATCCGGGATTCACAACATTCTCGGCGCTACCCGAGTCTCTTCGGATCGAGACCCGCTTCTATGCAGTTCGCAAGGAGAATGGGTTTGCCATTGATATCGAAGAGATCAAGAAACTCACGGATCGAAATACTAAGCTGGTCCTGATCAATAGTCCGCACAATCCGACTGGCGCCACGATAAGCGATGCGGATCTGGACATCCTGCACGAGCACACGTCATCACACGGAATTCAACTCATCAGCGACGAGGTCTACCATCCTATCTATCATGGACAACCGACAAAATCGGCCGCCCGTTTACCCCACGCCACGGTCATCCATGATTTCTCGAAGGCTTTTCCCTTATCCGGAGTCCGGACCGGATGGATGATTGAGCACGACCCCAGGCGGCGCGAGCGTTATTGGAATGCACGCGCCTACTTTTCCATCTCAAACAACACTGCCGGCGAAATGCTGGCGGAAATCGCGATGCGCCACCGGGACATCGTACTCGGCAAAACACAGAAAACTGCCAGTGAAAATCTTCGCCACCTTAACGCCTTCATGTCCGAACATCGTGAAACGATTGGCTGGATTCCCCCTCGTGGTGGAATGACCGTATTTCCGTGGCTGCTGAGCGGAGAAAACAGCCGCGCCTTCTGCCAGGCCGCGGCAACGCAGGGCATCCTGCTTGCACCAGGGGATTGTTTTGACATGCCTTCGCATTTTCGCCTTGGCTTCGCAGCCATGGGCGAGAAATTTCCCGACGCGCTGAACCGGCTCGGCGAACTCATCACGAATTTGTCTGCGACGAATCTGACCAGGGTATAAGGCGGATAATTTGGATTGTCCGCCCATGTGTTAGTTCTTGAATCGGCTGGAGCAACCTTCGATGTTTCC
>DATGAD010000378.1:0-3979 GCA_035313725.1 Alloacidobacterium sp.
GTGCCCTGCGGGTCATTATCCGGATTCATAAAGCTGGTCAAGCGCGCTTTCTGGTACGGCTTCAACACCTTACCGCTCTTCCAGATCACCCCCACCGCCAGTAGTCCGACGAGAAGAATGATTCCTGCCTTCCTCCAGTCGATGTCCCCCAGAAACAGCCCGACGATTAGAATCGGCGAGTAGGTGAGGGCTGTGCCCAGATCAGGCTGCTTCAGCACCAGAAGCATAGGTGCGCCGACCAACGCCATCGCTTTGAAAATGTCCTTCCAGGTCAATTCCCTCCCTGAAAGCCCGACGATATAACGAGCCACCGCCACAATCAGCACCAGTTTCACCCATTCCGATGGCTGAAAGTGGATGCCTCCCGGCAGTTTGATCCAGCGCCTCGCGCCCAGCACCTTCGTCCCTACCGCCAGCACCGCCACCAGCGAAAACACGCAGAATCCGTAAATCCAATGAACCCAATCCACCAGGATGTGATAGTCGATCACCGAAAAAACGAACATCGCCGCCAGACCGCCGAGCAGCCAGAGAATCTGCATCTTGTGAAAACCAACGAACTTGGTATGCAGCGTAGCGCTGTAAATTTCCAGAATGCTGATGACGGAAAGAATCAGCACGAACCCGAGCAGGGTCCAGTCAAAATCGCGAAATGAAAGAAAGCGGCGCATCAATTCCTAACAATTACTTGATTTGTCATCCCGACCGAAGCGAAGCGCAGCGGAGGGACCTGCAGTTCTCTCGTCATTTGAACCACTCTTCACTCAAATCCGCCCACGAGGAATTCATTTCTTGAATCAGGGCAAGTATTTTCTCACGTCTCCAGCGTTTGATCTGCTTTTCTCGATCAATCGCATTGCCAACATATTGAAACTGTTCAAACCACAGCAGGCGATGACACTTGTAATCCGAACTAAACCCAAGGAACTCGCCATCTTTATGCTCTGCGACTCGTCTCGCAAGATCATTTGTCATACCGCAATAGAGCACCCTCGTTCTACTCGACATCAGGTAAACGTAGTAATGATGTTCCCGATCGCTCATTCGTGCTTCATAAACATCGCAACTGCAGGTCCCTCCGCTCGCTTCGCTTCGGTCGGGATGACAAAGGTTTGGTAATGTGCCCTGCCCAAGAGTTTGTCATCCCGACCGGAGCGCGCTAGCGCGGAGCGGAGAGACCTGCAGTTTTACTCTTTCTCAAGGCACTCTCGCTGAAGCCGCCACCGGAGGCACGGTCAGATAAAAATGCCCGCCCCACATCTCCGCCTGATTGCCCTGCGGCTTCACAACCTGCTTGCCGCCAAAAACTTTCGGCTCCGCAGGATTATCCCAGAGCGCACCCACATCTACCTTCTGCGGAGTCTTTGCGATCAGGTTGTTCTCCAAACGTCGCTGTTTGTTCACATACGCCTCAATCACACGCGCCGCCAGTCGGCCAGCCAGCTTGCCGTGTTCGCCCCCTTCAAACAAAATGCAGACCACGATGTCCGGATTGCGCCTCGGTGTAAATCCGACAAACCAGGCGTTATCTTTGACCGAATGCGCATGCCCAAGACGAGCCGCCAGCGCATTGCTCATCGTCTGCGCGCTGCCCGTCTTGCCCGCAAAATCAATACCTTCAAGATGTGCGCTGGGATCCGTTCCTGCGGGACTCAACACCAGCGCCATCGAATCGGTGATCGTCTCCCAGCTATCCGGATCGATCGGAATGACCTTGTCTCCCGAACCGGGGAACGAGTCGTACATCGCTTTCCGGTAGTCAGCCGGCAGCTCGTCAGGAAAGACCACGTGCGGCCGCTTCAGCACGCCACCCGAAGCAATCCCGGAAAGCGCGCGCGCCATCTGCACTGGCGTCGCGGTAACGGCACCCTGACCTATCCCGACTGATGTCACCTCGCCCGCATACCACTTCTGGTGAAAGTTCTTCAGCTTCCACTCAGCAGAGGGCATCACACCGGAAACTTCATTCGGCAGGTCGATACCAGTTTTCTCGCCGATGCCGACCGCATGGGCCCACTTTGCAATCTTCTCAATCCCGAGCTTCGCCGCCAGCGTGTAAAAGAAGACGTCGCAGGACTGGTAAATCGCCTTGTGAATATCCACTTCCCCGTGGCCGCCATGCACCCAGCACTTCTGGTACGTCCCGAACAAACTCACGCCGCCCGAGCAATGCACCTTCATGTCCTGGGCAACGCCTTCTTCGAGACCGGCGAACGACATGATGATCTTGAAGGTTGACCCTGGAGCCAGCTGCGCCTGAATCGCCTTATTCAACAGCGGATGCTCCGGGTCGGTGATCAGCTTGTTCCACTGCTCGCGCCCGATGCGAACCGCAAAATCATTCGGGTCGAAGATGGGCCGGCTCACCATCGCCAGCACTTCGCCTGTATGCGGGTCCATGGCGATTATCGCGCCATTGCGATCGCCCAGCGCATTCTCAGCCGCGCGCTGAACATCAATATCGATCGTCAGCTTCAGGCTTTTGCCCGGGACCGCATGCTCTGTCCCCAGCTTGCCCACTTCGCGGCCGTGGCTGTCGACGATCACATCCTGCGAGCCGTCCTGCCCACGCAGGATCGAGTCATACGACTGCTCAACGCCCGACTTGCCCACCACATCGCCCGGCTCATAGTAGGCGTACTGCGGGTTGTTCAGCATCTCTTCGCTGACCTCACCCACATAGCCAATCATGTGCGCGGCAAATCCGTCCTTGGGATAAAGCCTTCGCTGCTCTTCGACGGTTTCCAGCTCGGGAAATTCATCGCGATGCGCCTCGATAAACTCTTGTTCGTCTGGCGTGATGTCCTGTTTGAGCGGCAAAGGCTGATACTTCGGCGCGGTGCGATACTTCCTAAGAATCCCCTCGATCTGCTCGACCGTCATGTTCAGCCCGCGCGCAATGATGGGCAGATCGGCCATGTAGTCATGGCCCTGCTCGCGCACCAGGAAGCACGACACAGAGGGATAGTTATCGACGAGAAGGCGTCCTTCGCGATCAAAGAGTTTGCCGCGCGGCGCGAGAATCGGTACTTTGCGGATGCGGTTGGCCTCGGCCAGCGCATGGTAGTTCTCCGCGCCCACCACCTGCAGCCGCCACAGGCCAAACACCAGAATCAGCAGAATGCCGACGATCACATACTGGATGATCGTCAGCTTAATCCCTGGCAGCTTTTCTTCCCGATTCAGCATAAAACGTTACTTCTAACCCTTAAGAATAGCGCTAGTATTCCTTGCGCTTTGCGAGATCGAGCAGCGCAAACAAAACGACCGCCACCACCGTATTGATCACCCCGCGAATCAACTCGTGAATCCAGCTCCACGCATACGGCTGGGCCAGCAATCGCCGCACCAGCACCCAGTACATTCCGCTATGCAGAAAGACGAAGCCAAAGGTCAATAGTGCACGCGTAACGTGACTTTCCGTATCAATGCGCACGCCCACAGAAGCCGCCAGGTAGCCAATAATCGACTTGCAGATGCCGAAGATGCCGAGCGGTTGGCGCGTCAGCGCGTCCTGTGCAATGCCGATCACGCCACCGGCCAGCGTTCCGGCGATCGGATTCCGCCGCGTAATCGCAAAGTAGATCGTCACCAGCAGCGGCAGGTCCAGAATGTCGAAGCGCTGAAAATGCAGCGAAACAAACGACTGCAGCCCCAGCGCCAGCAGCGGCACCAGAATAAATACGACCAGGGGGTAAGGCTGGATCTCGACATCGCGACGCGTCGCCGCAGCAAGCCTGGCCATTATCGGCGGCCTCCCTGAGGTTGCGTCTGCGCAGGAGCCGTCTGCGACGGCTGAGGCTTCGGCTTCTGCGTCATCGTGGGCGGCGGACGACTACCGTCATCCGGAACCAGTTCCGGACTCTTCTTTTGAACGGGTGCGGTCGCAGAAGGCCGTTGCGTCTGTGCCGCTGGTGCCTGCTGTCCTGTACTGGTCGCAGAAGTGGATGTCGTGGCCGGCTTCTTCGCGCCAGAAGGT
>DATGAD010000379.1:0-27714 GCA_035313725.1 Alloacidobacterium sp.
AGCGAAGTGCCCGATGAATGTTATATCATATCCCCCTACGGTATAAGAGGAAAATCATGAGTCATGTGGAGCGGGAGAAGCAGAAGCTGGTGGCCAGGATTAAACGCATTCGCGGGCAGGTGGATGCAATTGAGCGGTCGCTCACAAGCGACGACGATTGCGCGGATGTGCTGATGCTGCTGGCGAATGTGCGCGGCGGGGTTAACAGCCTGATGGCTGAGGTGCTGGAGGACCATATCCGGCTGCATATGCTGACCGAGAAGAGCTCGCTGCCGCCGACGGAACTGGCTGAGGATTTGATTGATCTGGTTCGGGCTTATTTGAAGTAGTTCTTCTTTCGTTCATCGAAGGAATTCTTCCTGGTGTTTGCGGGATCGCTTCCCACCGTTTTTCGTTGCGAAGGATGGGCCACACTTTTTCGTGCCTCTGCTGGCAAACCGCAGGTCCTTCGACTTCGTTCCCTTCGGTCACTACGCTCAGGATGACAACACTAAATAGTGAATCAGTGGCGGAGGGATTCTATGGCTTGCGTTAGCGAGGTGGATAGCTGTTGTTGTTGCGGTGCCGTCAGCTTTTTACCTTGTGAGGTGAGGTAGAAGACGTCGATGGCTACTTCGCCTTCGGTGTCGATGAGGGCGACTTCGATATTGCACTTCGATTCGGCGAAGGTGCGGGCGAGTTCGCGCAGGAGGCCGGGGGTGTCCTGTGCGACGCTTTGCAGCAGGGTGCTGTGAGTTGAGGACTCGTTGTCGAAGGCGAGGCGGGTTTCGACGTGCACCTTTACGTTGTTGCGGCGGTTGGCGTGACTGCGGCCGCGCAAGAGCGTTTGCAGCGGTACTTTCTTTGAGATGACGTCGCGAATGCTTTTGAGGAAACGGTCGAGTTCGGACGGGTTCAATTCCAGGGTCTGGAAGGGGTCGGTGAACTGGAAGGTGTCGACGATGATGCCGGCGCTGTTGGAGAAGGCGTCGGCTTTGACGATGTTCATGCCCCAGGCGGAGAGGACTCCGGCCATGTCGGCGAAGAGCATGGGGCGGTCGGCGGTGATGAGGGTGATTTCCTGCAACTGGCGGACCGTGCGGAAGGCGAGCTGCGCGGATTCGTTTGCGAGGTCGAGCGCCATGAGGAAGTGGCTGCGGATCTGATCAGGCGGGCGGGTTTGCAGATAGCGCTGCGGGAGTCCTTCAAGGAAGGATTTGAGTTCTTCGGCACGATCGGGCGTGAGGGCGACGATGCGGTTGAGCAGGCCGGTGTCGGATTCAACGTGATAGCGCTCTTCATCGACGCTGCGGTCGAGGAAGTTCGACGTGGCAATGTAGAGCTGCCAGAGGTTCTCGGCCTTCCACGGGGTGAGCGCATCGGGTGCTACGGCTTTGATGTCGGCATAAGTGAGGACGCAGAGCATTTTGAGCTGCGCCTGGCTGCTGGCTTTTTCGGCGAATGCGCGGACGCTCTCGGGGTCGAAGATGTCGCGGCGCAGTGTGGCTGACATTTCCAGGTGATTGCGGATGATGCGGCGTACGATCTCGCGCTCTTCGGGATCGAAGTCGAGGCGGGCGAAGAGGTTTTCTGCCAACTCGACGCTTTGCGCGCAGTGGTCGCCGGTGCGGCGGGCCTTGCCGGTGTCGTGCATGAGGAGCGCGAGGAAGAAGAGGTCGAGGCGATCGATTTCGGGCAGCAGCGTGGAGAAACGTTTTTCCCAGTCGTGCGCGGGTTGGCGCAGGCCGTGCACGTTGTCGATGACGAGGAAAGTGTGCTCGTCGACGGTGTAGCGGTGATAGGAGTCGCGGATGACGAGCGCGTCGATGCCGTGGAATTCGGGGATGACGAGTTCAAGAACGCCGAGCGCGTGCATGGTGCGCAGTGCGTGCGCGGCATGTGGCCCTAGCAGTATTTCGCGCAGGCAATTCCATAGGAACGGGCCTTCGGGCATTTGTACGGCGAGGACGGGCAGGTCTTCGGCGATGCGGTCTTCGGCGCTCTGGCTAAGCTTGTAGCCGTGCACGGCGATGAGGCCGAAGATGCGCAGGACGCTGTCGGCGTCGCTGACGGTGGCGGACTCGTCGAGGTCGAGACGGCCCTGTTCGAGAAAGAAGTCGGTTCCAGCGACGGGTGTGCGGCGGCGGCGAAATTGCTTGTAGAAAGAACGGCGCGGCGGCGGCACGTCGTCCATGAGCAGCGATGTGCGGCGGTAGATGGTGCGCGCGTGGCGGTAGTAGGTCCGCATCCAGTAAGCGGGATCGGCGCTGCCGCTGGTGTCGAGCCCGATGCTCAATTCGGCCGCTTCGTCCTGCGCGTGCCAGTCGAGTGAATTGTCGTCGCGTCCGCAGCGGTAGTGCAGGAAACATCGCGTCGCTGCGAGGAAATCGAACGCGGATTCGAGATCGTTGTGGACGGCGAAGAAATTGTTTGAAGAGGCTTTGGGCCACGCCTTCTGCTCCTGCAGGGCAAAGAGCAGGCTGAGCCATTGCGCGAGATGGTAGTCGCGGAGGCCGCCGGGGCATTCCTTGATATTGGGTTCGAGATGGAAGATGGTGTTGCCGTATTTCGTGTAGCGGGCGCGCGCCATTTCGGCGAGGTTCTGTACGACGGTGTTCCACTCGCGCAGGACGAGCGCGGGAAGCATGTCGTTTTCGAGGCGCTTGTAGAGGTTGTAGTCGCCGCATAGGTAGCGGCGGTCGAGGAGCGAGACGAGGAATTCGAGGTTGTCGGGATCGACGTGGTCGCACTCTTTCCAGGTGCGCGTTGTGGGGCTGGCGCGGAGGCCTATGTCCCACATGGCCTGGGTGCAGGTGCGGATCACGTCGTGCAGATCGCGCTCAACGCTGTCGCTGGCACATAAGAAGAGGATGTCGACGTCGGAGTAGGGGAAGAGCTCTTTGCGGCCGAAACCGCCGGTGGCAACGATGGCGATGCTGGCGGGATCAGCTTGATTCTCGGCTAGTTCATTCCAGAGCTGGCGGACTACCTTGTCTACTAATGTCGAGCGGCGGCGGATGGATGCCGAGCCGTCACCGGAGCGCTCGAATGTGAGACGCAGGTCGGCGATGTCTTTTTGGTAGGAGTCCCGCATTCGCGGGAGGGATGGCGACTCTGGCGTCATGCGGGTTCTGTTCTTGCGTTGGTGTAAGGTTGTGGTTCCCACCCTTTCTGCGAAAGGATGGGGCACCCTTTTTCGTGCCTGGTTTGAAGAAAAGCAGATCCTTCCACTTCACTTCGTTCAGCGTCAGGATGACAGCCTGTTTTAGCGCGGCTCGCTGATGTGCCGTTACAGGGCTGACGGGCCGCGCTCGTCGTTGCGAATGCGGATGGCTTCGTCGATTTTCGAGATGAAGATTTTGCCGTCGCCGATCTTGCCGCTGCGCGCAGAGGAAAGAATTGCCTGCACGGCTTTCTCAACCAATTCGTCGGGTACGACCATTTCGAGTTTGATCTTCGGGAGCAGATCGACTGTGTATTCGCGGCCGCGGTAGAACTCGGTGTGGCCCTTCTGGCGGCCGTGGCCGCGCGCTTCCAGAATCGTCATGCCCTCGATGCCCACTTCCAGCAGGGCGTCCTTTACCGCATCCAGCTTCGACGGTTGAATCACTGCTTCAATCTTCTGCATAGTGTCGTCTCAAGTGTTTCAGGGTAACAGGTTGCGTCCTGTTAAGAGATTTCAAAAATCCCTCAGGGGCTAAAGCCCTAGTGATTCTTCTGATGCCATGCGCGGGCTAAAGCCCACGCATGCCTCTTGCTACGAAGCGAAATCGTAGCCTTCTTCACCGTGTTGTGTCAGATCGAGACCCTCCACTTCCTGCTCACGCGTGACGCGCAGTCCGACGGTGAGGTCAACAAGTTTTAGCAAGATCAATGTGCCGACGATGGAGATTATCCATGCGAGACCGATACCAACAAACTGATTCAATACCTGATGCCAGTTGCCGTCGACTGCGCCGGAAGGAAGGGGATTGCCGTTTGCATCTTTGAATATGGGATTGATGGCGCTTGAGGCGAAGACTCCGGTGAGGATGGCGCCCAGGGTTCCGCCTGCACCGTGCACGCCGAAGGCGTCGAGCGAATCGTCATAGCCGAACCAGTTCTTGACCTTAATGACCATGAAGTAGCAGAAGATTCCGGCGGCGAGGCCGATGATGATCGCTGACATTGGCTGCACGAAGCCTGCGGCTGGGGTGATGGCGACGAGTCCGGCGACTGCGCCGGAGATGCCGCCGAGAGCGCTGGGCTTGCCGTTGCGAATCCATTCGGCGAGCATCCAGCTGAGAGCCGCGCCGGCTGCGCCAAAGTGCGTGTTGACGAAGGCGCTGGTGGCGAGGGGGCCGGAGCTGAGAGCGCTGCCGGCGTTGAATCCGAACCAGCCTACCCAGAGGAGACAGGCGCCGATCACGCTGAGTACGACGGAGTGCGGCGGCATGGCTTCTTTGGGGTAGCCGACGCGCTTGCCGAGGTAGAGCGCGCAGATGAGGGCGGAGACGCCCGAGGTTACGTGAACGACGGTACCGCCTGCGAAATCAAGGGTCGGGAAACGACCGCCGAGGGATGCGTTGAGCAATCCACCCTTGCCCCAGACCATATGGGCCATGGGGGAGTAGACGAAGATGGACCAGAGAATGAGGAAGAGCGCCATGGCGCTGAATTTCATGCGCTCGGCGAATGCTCCGGTGACGAGAGCGGGTGTGATGATGGCGAACATCAGCTGGTAGATCATGAAGGTCTGCAGCGGCAGCGTGGGTGAGTAATCAGGATCGGGCGTGAGGCCGACGCCGTGCAGAAAGATGTGGTGCAGACCGCCGATGAAGCTGGTGCCGGAATCAAATGCGAGGCTATAGCTGACGAGCGCCCAGAGCACGGTGATCATGGCCATCATGGCGAAGCTCTGCATCATGGTGGCGAGCACATTCTTCTTGCGGACGAGACCGCTGTAGAAGAGCGCGAGTCCGGGGCCGGTCATCATGAGAACGAGTGCTGCGCTGACGAGCATCCATGCGTTGTCCGCACCGGACTGCGCCGCGGTGACCTGGGCCTGGAGTTTTGCGATCTGGTCAGCAGTGGAAAGTGCTGGGGTGGGTCCTGTTTGCGCAACGGCTGGGAAGAGACTTCCCGTACAGAATGCCAATGCCAAAAGCAGCTTCACAATACGAGGGTGCATATCACTCCGTCTGGCTTGCTGAAATAGACCAATTCCAGCCGGTTTTGCACCGGCAAAAAAATAAATGAATGCCAACGATAAGCAATTACAGGGCGCGTGTGGATACAGCGTGTGTGCCCGTGAGAGTTTCCTGATGTATTGCAGTTACTTTTACATATTTCGTGAAAATCGCAAACAGCATTTTTCGGCGGCATGCAGGATTTTTATTTCGTGCGTGGATTCATTGCGTTCGGAATAAATGTAACGGCAAGCCATTCAAATTTAAGGCGAAGCAGCGTTATAGTAGAGGCATGAGCGAATCAGGGCGCGATCGATATCTATTTGGCTCGCTGGAAAGCAGCGCACATAACCGCGAAAAACTGCGGGAAGTCAGCTATGGTTACGATCAGCCGGACGGCGTCTTTCTTACGTCGCTCGATGCTGCGATCAACTGGATTCGCAAAAGCTCGGTGTGGCCGATGACCTTTGGCCTGGCGTGCTGCGCGATCGAGATGATGTCGATGGGCGCATCGCGATTTGACGTGGCTCGGTTTGGCATGGAGGTCTTCCGGCCTTCGCCGAGGCAGTCGGATCTGATGGTGATAGCCGGGCGCGTTTCCCAGAAAATGGCGCCTGTCATTCGGCGTCTGTATGACCAGATGCCGGAACCGAAATGGGTCATTTCGATGGGCGCGTGTGCCACATCGGGCGGAGTTTTCAACAACTATGCACTGGTGCAGGGTGTCAATCAGGTAATCCCTGTGGATGTTTATGTGCCGGGCTGTCCGCCGCGTCCTGAGCAGTTGATTTACGCTCTAACCCTGCTGCAGGAGAAGATTCTGCGCGAGCGGGGCAGCTTAAAGCGGGTTTTAAACTTGCAATAACTGAAAAGATTCAATAAGTTAGATATGCACTAACATTCAAGGACGAATCGTTCGCGCTAAAACATAGAAGCGATCGTCCTCCAAGGCACATCCCGGCTGCTCTTTGTGCACTGGCTTCAATTCTGTAAGTAACTGCGAAGGTGCTTGATATGCGCAGGGTGTATTTTCAGGCAACTCATTGAAGAATTTGTGCTCTAACGTAATCAACGTGTGGTAGCTTTTTATACCGTCGCAGTTTTCGTTACCGAAGTTTTCGTCTTTGAGTTTACCTGGGCTTGCATTTTGAGCCTGCTTCGTGGTTTTAGCTGACTTCCAAAAGTATGGTTTCGGAGGATAGACGCATGCAATCTCGTCCGTTAAGTTCCGTGAGCCGAATTCTGCTAGTTGGATGTGCCGTAGGACTCGGAGCTTCGAGTCTTTTCGGGCAGACTTCGACTCCAGCGCCGGCTGCTCCGGCTGAACAACCAGTTTCCCGTATCGACGTATTTACGGGATATTCCTACTTTGCGCCCCACGGAACTGTGGATACGCAGTTGCTGGATGGCACAACCTTCAGCACCAGGTATGCTTCGGTGAACGAAGGCGCAATTGCCAGCGTCGCCTACTATTTCAACAAATATTTTGGCGGCCAGGTCGAGTTTGGCGCGCACCCGGATGGAAACAACGATTCTTTCTATACCATCCAGGGCGGTCCGATTTTCCGTTATCCAACCTCTGAAGGAATTACGCCATTTGTCCATGCCCTTGCTGGCGCGGCAGATGTAGGCGGTCCGAATGCAGAGCCGTATGTCGCACATGCCACCACCTGGGGTCCTGCGCTGACGGTTGGCGGAGGATTGGATTACAACCTGCCATTCTTCAACCACCGTTTGGCATTGCGTCTCTTCCAGGCCGACTACGAATACATCCACGCGAACTTTGGCCCGCAACCCATTTACGGTGGCCGCGCCAATATTGATTCGGCACGTTTGAGCACGGGCATCGTATGGAAGTTCGGCAATATTATTCCGCCGCCTCCTGTTATGTACGCCTGCTCGGCGAATCCGGCAACCGTTTTCCCGGGTGATCCGATTACGATCACGGGCACTCCGACCAACCTGAACCCCAAGAAGACTGCGACGTACAGCTGGTCTGGTCAGGGTGTGACGGTGAAAGGTGATACGGCGACGGCAAGCGTAGACACGGCTGGTTTGCAGCCCGGCAACTACACGGTGACTGGCCACGTAAGCGAAGGCCAGAAGCCCGGCCAGTTCGCGGATTGCACAGCGAACTTCACGGTGAAACAGTACGAACCGCCAACGGTTAGCTGCTCGGTGAATCCGTCGACCGTGAACGCAGGCGACAGCGCCACGATCACTGCAACCGGCGTCAGCCCGCAGAACCGTCCACTGACCTACAGCTACACCGCGTCGGCTGGTTCGATCAGCGGCACGGGCAACACCGCAACCCTGTCCACGACTGGTGCGCCGTCTGGCTCGATTACGGTGACGGCCAATGTGTCCGATGATAAGGGCCAGACTGCTTCCGGTACCTGCTCGGAATCGGTGAATGTTGTGGCACCTCCGGCACCGAAGACCTCAACCCTCTGCTCCATCACGTTCAGCCGCGACAAGAAGCGTCCGGCCCGCGTAGACAACGAAGCCAAGGCCTGCCTCGATGACGTGGCGCTCAACGCGCAGCGTTCGGCTGATGCATCCGTGGTGGTGGTTGGCAACGCAACGGCAGATGAACAGAATCCGCCGAAGAAGAAGGGCAAGCATGCGGCGCCGCCAGAGAACCTGGCAGCACAGCGTGCGGTTAACACTAAGGACTACCTGGTGAAGGAGAAGGGCATCGATGCCAGCCGGATCCAGGTTCGTACAGGCACAGCAGGTGCGCAGGAAGTTGAAAACTACCTCGTACCGGCCGGCGCCAACTTCGACACGGATGTACCAGGCACGACCGCAGTCGATGAGTCCGCAGTGAAGCCGCAGGTCCGCAAGCCGCTGGGGACCAAGCCTCAGCATCACTCCAAGAAGAGCGCAGCACCCGCTCAGTAAGGCGTGATTTGCACTTAACCAAAGGGCCAGCCGGGAAATCCGGCTGGCCCTTTACCTTTTATGTGAATTTGTCATCGAATATAGAAATGAATACTGGCGGGCGTGCCATGATCGCGGATAGATTGATATCAGGACATTATGAACCGTAAGATTTTGCTGTTTTTTCTGCTTGGTGCAAGCCTTCTTGGAATTTCTGATCTAGCGGCGCAAAGCGGTAGTTCAAACTGGATACCAGTTGGCCCAAACGGTGGCGATGCGCGTAATTTTGCCGCTGATCCGGGAAATCCTCAGCACCTCTATCTGGGAACGACGACGAGTTGGATCTACCAGTCGACGGATGGCGGCAGCAGCTGGAAGAGACTCGCGAAGCTGGGCAAAACAGACGATCTGGTCGTCGATAGCCTGGTGGTCGACTCTTCCAACGCCCAGACTCTGTTTGCGGGGGTCTGGCAGCTAGGCCGACCGTCGGGCGGTATCTATATCAGTCGCGACGGCGGCACTACCTGGATGACGAGTGCTGACATGGATGGCCAGTCAGTGCTTGCGCTGGCACAATCCTATTCGCAGCCGAACATTCTGGTAGCTGGAACGTTGAAGGGAGTGTATCGCAGCGAGGATAGAGGGCAGCACTGGAAAGAAATTAGTCCGCCAGGGAGCGGCGAGATTCACGAAGTCGAGTCCATCGCAATCGATCCCAATGATCCTCAGTTGATCTATGCGGGTACATGGCATCTGCCGTGGAAGACGACGGATGGCGGCGCGAACTGGCACAACATCAAGCAGGGGCTGATCGACGACTCCGATGTCTTTTCGATCATCATCGATCCGACGCGGCCGACGGTGGTGTACACGAGCGCCTGCTCGGGCATTTACCGCAGCGAGAACGCAGGCGAACTTTATCGCAAGGTGCAGGGGATTCCATCGACGGCACGCCGCACACGCGTCCTCATGCAGGATCCGGTGAACCGCAAGGTCGTCTATGCGGGCACTACGGAAGGCCTCTACAAAACGATGGACGACGGTGTGAACTGGACGCGCATCACGGGGCCGGACGTGATCATCAATGACATTTACGTCAATCCAAAAGATCCGCAGCATGTGTTGCTGGCGACGGATCGCAGCGGAGTGCTGCTGAGCAACGATGCCGGCACGACGTTCAACGCTGCTAACGCGGGTTTTTCGCAGCGTCAGGTGGCCGCGATTCTCGCAGACGCCAGGCATGAAGGCACAATCTATGCTGGTGTTCTGAACGACAAGGGCTACGGCGGCGTTTTTGCGACGGAAGATGGCGGGGCGACGTGGCAGCAGAGAAGCAATGGCCTGGATGGAAGAGATGTTTTCACGCTCGCGCAGACCGATGACGGCACACTCCTGGCTGGTACAAGTCACGGCATCTTTCGATGGACCGGTTCTGCATGGGCGCAGGATGGCGATGTTGTCAGCTATGCGCAGAAGTCGATCTACGTTGTAAAGAAGGGCAAGAAAACGAAGTCTACGAAGCAGGTTGCGGAACCGGGCGCTGCCATCGACTCGCGCGTGAGCGACATCAACACTGCCAGCGGCACCTGGTTTGCAGCGACAGCGGATGGCGTCTATCGCAGCGAAAATCAAGGGTTGGCGTGGACTGGGCCTGTGCTCAAAGGCGAGAACTACCGCTATGTGTCGGCAAAGGGCAATGTTGTGCTGGCTGCGAATCGCAAACAGTTGATGATCTCAACGGACGGCGGCACAACATGGCAGGAGATCACGCTGCCGGCGAAGCTCTCATCGATACACGCGGTCACCACTGCTCCTAAAGGCAGCCTGTGGGTTGGTGGGCGCGAAGGCTTGTTTTACAGCGAAGACCAGGGGCAGAACTGGCAGCAGTTGTCGACGCTGCCGATGGCGGATATCAATGGCCTGAGTTATAACCGGGAACTTGGCCGGGTCGTAGTTACGTCAGCGCAGTCGACGATGGTGTTCGCTATCGATGAAAGCAGCAAGACCTGGAAGTGGTGGGATGCGGGCTGGAATCTTCACGCTGTTCGTTCTCTGGGCAATCGGCTAGTGGCTGCATCGCTCTACGACGGAGTTGTCGTACAGCCAAAATCGGAAGAGACGGCTACTGCGAGTAGCGGTGGCGGGACGCAACCATAGCGTCCTGCTTGCTGTGATGCAACTGCGGCCGTTCCACCGTGCGGACATGGAGACACTGTACAGGATTGACCAGGCCTGCTTCGCGCCGGGAATTGCTTATTCCAGAGCGGAGTTGCGCTATTACCTGCTGCATCCGAAGTCTTATACGGTTGTCGTTGAGACCGAAGCAAAAGCGATTGAGGGCTTCTGCACGGGCCGGCTTCACGTCCATGAAGGCAGATTGTTTGGGCACATCATTACGATCGACGTTTTGCCGGATGCGCGGAGGCAGGGAGTGGGACGCCGGCTGCTGCAGGCAGTTGAGGAAGACTTCCGGGCGAAGGCTGTAGTTTCGATCCGGCTGGAAGTTGCTGTCGATAACCAGCCCGCGCAAACGTTTTACCAGGCAATGGGCTACGCGCGGATTGGAATGATACCCGGCTACTATGCAGGCCGACTCGACGCGCTTGTGATGGAGAAACAACTCACGGCAGATGCGTAGCGGAAGCAACCGCGTTCTCGAGCGACGCCTTCTTCTCGTCAGTCATGCGCCCGGGGGTCTTCCAAAGAACTTGTCCTGTTTTGTCGACGAGCAGCAATACGATTTCTTTCTCATTCGGAATGTTCAGGGCGCGGTGGAAATCATTTTTGTTTGTGTAGATCGGTAAGACCCAGTGCCAGGCCTCCGGATCGGTTTCGACGCTGCGTAGCGAAGAGGTGTCCCACCAGCGGTAGATGAAGTTTTCCTGGTTCGACACCGGCATTCTGTAATAGCGGAATTGAAAATTCATGTGCTGCAGGGCCTGGGCCGTTGGCATCCATGTTTCGATCTCTTTGGACTGCTCAGGCTCGAAGGAGACCAGGAGCAGATTGACTTTGCCTTCGAGGTCAGCGGGCAGGTTCACCTTCGCCTTGTCGAGGCTATAAGCGGTGAGCGTGGGGAACACGGCAGTTCGTGGCGCGTCGCTCTGCTGCAATGCGCGTGAAACCGGCAGAAGGACAAAGCAGAGGGCCAGCAGAGACAACAATGGGGTGCGAGGGGTCAATCAGTAAACCCTAAGTGTAATAAATTATGAAGCTTTCTTCTTGACGCATAGTATCAGTGCGGGCGGTTTGCGCGCATGGAAAGTTTTGTCCGGCGCAGTCAATCGGGATCGCTCTTCTCTTGTTGCGTGGATGTAGCTGGCACCTCAGTTTGAGCGTTTTGCGATGGTTGCTCCCCACTCGTCGGGGCTCAAATCGCGAGCGTGCCGCGAGAAAAGCCAATGGTGGCCGTCGAGGTCCTCGACTCCATATTGGAGTTCGCCATAAACGGTTTCGTGAAGGTCTTCGACTATTTTGGCTCCTTCCGATTTTGTTCTGGCGTAGTGTGCGTCGACATCGTCCAGGAAGATCGTCAGAGACTGCGTGCCGTATCCCATCTGCGCAGGAGTCGCCCGATCCGGTGCGTTCTTGATCATGATGCAGGCTCTTCCGGCATACATCTGGGCGCCGCTCAGTGGCTCGCCGTAGCGATAGTGCTCGGTGAAGCCGAAGACTCTCGTCAGCCACGCGATCGCGTTGGCCAAGTCCTGATACATGATGTGCGGCAGGACGGTGTCAGTTGGCACGGAACGATTTGCGGTCATGCAGGACATTTTACGATTGGCTCTGGCCGAGAAGTCTATGATTGCGGCGAAGCGTGCACATTTGTGTCTTGATTCGTCCGCCTGGGTCCATGCCAGATCTCCATCGTGCTGCGAGGCGGTTGCATTATGATAGAGAGTTATGAGTGGAGAGACGGCATTCCAGGCGGAGCGGCGGCCCTTTGCGACCGATGATGCGAGACTGCAACCGATTGCGGAGCAGGTGCTCGCGGGTGAACGGCTGAGCTTTGACGATGGGCTGGCTCTTTATCGCTCGGCTGACATATTGGCCGTTGGCTGGCTGGCGAATTTCGTGCGCGAGAAGCTGCACGGCAATACGGCTTACTTCAACGTCAATCGGCATATTAATCCGACAAATGTTTGCGTGGCAGCGTGCCGTCTTTGCGCATTTGGACGGAAGAAAGATGCCAGCGGCGCTTACACGATGGCGCTTGAGCAGGCATGGCAAACGGCTGCTTCCGGTTACAGCGAGGCTGTGACGGAGTTTCACATTGTTGGTGGGCTGCATCCGGATTTGCCGCTCGAATATTTTCTCGACCTGGTGAGTGGGCTGAAGGAGCGCTTTCCGCAGGTGCATATCAAAGCGTTCACCATGGTTGAAGTCGCATTCTTTGCGCGACGCGCGAAGCTTTCGATTCGCGAAACGCTGGAGCGCCTGCGCGATGCCGGCGTCGATTCGCTGCCAGGTGGCGGTGCGGAGATTTTCGCTGACCGCGTGCGGCACATCATCTGCGATCACAAGATTGATGGCGATGAATGGCTGGATACGGCGCGCACGGCGCATCAACTTGGGTTGAAGTCGAATGCGACGATGCTCTACGGGCATATCGAAAATGAGGAAGATCGCGTCGATCATCTGCTGCGGCTGCGGGCTGTGCAGGATGAGACGCATGGCTTCCAGACATTTATCCCGCTGGCATTTCATCCGGATAACACGCCGCTGGAACATCTGCCTCGGACTACAGGGCTGACCGACATCAAGCAGATTGCCGTGAGCCGTCTGCTGCTGGACAACTTCCCGCATATCAAGGCCTACTGGCAGATGATGACGCCGAAGATCGCGCAGATTGCTTTGCGTTTTGGCGCAGACGATATTGACGGAACGGTGATCGAAGAGAAGATCTATCACGATGCGGGTGCGACAACACCGCAAGGGATGCGGCGGCGCGATCTGGAGCGCTTGATTCGCGAAGCTGGCCGCGTACCGTTCGAGCGTGACACGATGTATCGCACGGTCACTCGCACGGAAGATACTTTCACTGTGGCGGTTTAGTAGTTATCTGTAAGCCTCTGAGGGTGCTGCGAGAGGCTCTGGTTCAGTAAGAAGTTGGATGGATGGAGGCGCCTTTGGTGGCGCCTCGCTGCTTCTGGTTTCGCGTTTGGCTCGGTCTTCGCGCTGCTTGCGCACCTCTCGCACCGCAACCAGGACTAATCCTGCAAACGTAACGGCGAGCAACGTGATGGCAACCCAGCCGTGTAGTTGTGCTATGTCGCTGTTATAGAGCAGAGCCAATCCCACAAAAACGAAAAAGATGTGCGCGCAGAAGACTTGCAAGGATGCCTTGCCCAGGGTGAGTAAGGGTTCAACGGCTACGATGCGCAGCACGTATTTGCGCATCCAGTAGAAGACTATGGTGAAGGTGACGAGGTTGATGACGCGCAAGGGGCCTATCTGCCACTTGTCGAGCTTCATGCCCAGGGCCTGTTGCGTGAGGTGAGGGCCTAGCCATTCGTGGCGCACTCCGATGAAGAAGAGGCAGACCAGCGCGCATACGGCAACAACGTAACCGGGAATGCGCCTGAGAGGCACGTCGTCTTCGGCGGATTTTGCGCCCAGCCACATGCCTACGATCCAGACGGCTTGCCATGCGAAAAGATTGAATGCGCCGGTTTCCTGCAGCGGAATGGGAAGATGCGTGACGTGGACGATGATGTTGTGCACCACATCGCGCAGGCCGAACTGCGCAGCGAGCCAGAAGACTCCGCTGACCGCGAGGATTCTGCCCCAGCCGCGTTTCACAGCCGCAGAAAGAATGAGCGGCGTGAAGAAGAGGAAGATGACGTACATCGGGAGAATGTCCAGCAGCGGCGGGCAGTAGAGCAGCAGGACCGATCCGATGATGGCGACGACTGGATGTGCGATGTAGAAGTCGAGCAGGTTGTAAATGGCCGCTCGGTGGGTTGTGACTGCGTAGGCCGCGGCGACGGTGAAGGCGAGAGCCAGCATCAGCAGGTGGTAGGCATAAATGCGTAAGGAGCGCTTCCACAGCTTGGATCGCAGCGCGGATTCATCTTCTAAAGCCTGGCGCATGTAGACGCGGCTTACGAGCAATGCAGAAAGAAAGACGAAGCCTTCCGCGGACGACACGAAGCCGATGGGCTGATTCACAAAGTCGCTGAAACGCGTCGGAAGATGCGTGAGTGTCATCCAGACAAGGAACAGGCCGCGCAGGGCATCGAGTTCGGGGCGTCTCTGCGGTTTGGGAAGATGCATGCGTAGCACGGCGGACTCCGTTGTGGGCGGGGCGTCCTTTAGTTAGAACCCTAAGCGGAAGAATGGGTTGCGCGGTCTCTTACAGAGAGGCTGCGGAGGGTTGAATCCTTTCCAGTTCTGAAACATCTTGATATCAAGATAAATGAGAAATGAGCAGCCAAAATCGAAGACAGATACGAGCGGCATTCATCTCTGGCTGGTGCTTTGGAAGGCCTTCCGGTCAGTAGAGGCGCATGCGCACCGGCACATTGCTGAACTGGATATGTGCCTGAGTGATTTTGGCGTGCTGGAAGTGCTTCTGCACAAAGGGCCGCTCTACGTGAAGGAACTGGGCGCGAAAGTGATGCTGACCAGCGGGTCGATGACGGCGGCTCTTGATCGTCTGGGGGAACGGGGACTGATCGAGCGCGAAGAGGATTCGGGCGATCGCAGAGCGCGCGTCGTTCGGTTGACGGGGGCTGGGACGGAACTCATTCGTGCGGCATTTGAGGATCATAAGCTGGCGATGGAAGTGGCTGTTGCGGGAATTGCGAAGAAAGATCGCGAGATGCTGATTGAAATGTTGCGGCGGCTTGGGCTGGGTGCGATGAAAAGCCTGGAGCAGTTGCCGACGAAAGGTGTGGCCGCGAAGAGCGGCGGAAAGAGAAGCAGGGAGGAGTAAGGAAATGTCTGAAGTGAAAAAAGTACTTGGGGTGTATGGGCCAGGATCGAATCACTGGGTTGGCGATGGTTTTCCAGTGCGGAACATGTTTCCGTCGAATGGATTGAAGGATGAGATCAATCCTTTTCTCATGCTGGATTATGCGGGGCCGTCGTATTTTGAGCCTTCGAAGAAGTCGCATGGAGTGGGTGAGCATCCGCACCGTGGATTTGAAACTGTGACGATTGCGTATCAAGGAGCGGTCGAGCATCGCGACTCGGCGGGGAATGCGGGCGTTATCTTTCCCGGGGATGTGCAGTGGATGACGGCTGCTTCCGGCGTGGTGCATGAAGAGATGCATGAGAAGGAGTTTGCCAGGAATGGTGGCACCTTCGAGATGATTCAGCTTTGGGTGAATCTGCCGAAGTCGGTGAAGATGTCGAAGCCTCGCTACCAGGGGATTACCAAGGAGCAGATTCCTTCCGTTGATCTGGGCAATGGCTCGTATGCTCGTGTGATCGCTGGAGAGTTGCACGGCGTGCGTGGACCGGCGAGTACGTTTACCGCGGTGAATCTGTTTGATGTGCGGTTAACTGCGGGCAACAAGGTGGAACTGCAGATTCCCGATGGCCATCATACTGGCGTGCTGGTGCTGAAGGGCGATGTTGTGGTGAACGGCGAGAGCTCGATCAAGGGTGAGGCGCGGATTGCGACGCTGAGTCCGGACGGTGAGCGCGTCGTGCTGGAAGCGAAGGAAGATACGACGCTTCTGGTGTTGAGTGGCGAGCCGATCAACGAGCCGGTGTTCAACTATGGTCCGTTTGTGATGAACACGCGTGAGGAGATTATTCAGGCTGTGCGTGATTACAACGATGGCAAGATGGGGCATCTTGGCTGATTGATTTCTGGCGTTAGATCAAAGCGCACCGGTTCTGGCCGGTGCGCTTTTTTATTGCATGTGGGAAGCGAAAAGCAGATCCTTCGCTCCGCTCAGGAAGACAACCAAAGTCAATCAGGACTAATATGCGGGGATTCCGGTTACACTCTGACCGATAATCAGGGTGTGGATGTCGTGCGTGCCCTCGTAGGTTTTTACGGATTCGAGGTTCATCATGTGGCGCATGATCGGGTAGTCGTCGGTGATGCCGTTGCCGCCGAGGATGTCGCGTGACATGCGCGCGCATTCGAGCGCCATCCACACGTTGTTGCGCTTGGCCATGGAGATGTGCTCGAAGCTGACTTTGCCTTCATCCTTCATGCGGCCTACCTGTAATGACAGCAGTTGCGCTTTGCTGATCTCTGAGATCATCCAGGTAAGCTTTTCCTGCACGAGTTGGTGGCTGGCGATGGGCTGGTCGCGGAACTGCTTGCGCAGGAGAGAGTACTGCAATGCCGTGTCGTAGCAGGACATGGCTGCGCCGATTGCGCCCCAGCTGATTCCGTAGCGCGCCTGATTGAGACACATGAGCGGTGATTTAAGGCCACCGGTGCCGGGCATCAGGTTTTTTGTGGGGACATGTACATCCTGCAGCGAGAGTCCTGAAGTGACAGATGCGCGGAGCGACCACTTGCCGTGTACGTCATAGGCGGTGAAACCTGGGCGGTTGGTTTCGACGAGGAAGCCGCGCACGCGGTCGTCTTCGTCTTCGACTTTGGCCCATATGACGGCAACATCGGCGATGGAGCCGGAAGTGATCCACATCTTTTCGCCGTTCAGGACATACTCGTCGCCGACTTTGCGGGCGCGGGTGCGCATTCCGCCGGGATTCGACCCGAAGTCGGGTTCGGTGAGGCCGAAGCACCCGAGTTTTTCGCCTTTCGCCATGAGCGGGAGCCAGTAATCTTTTTGCTCGTCGGAACCGAAGGTGTAGATGGGGTACATGACCAGCGCCGACTGTACGCTGACGAAGCTGCGCACGCCGGAGTCACCACGCTCGAATTCCTGCATGACGAGGCCGTACTCGACGTTCGACATGCCGGCGCAGCCGTAGCCGTGCAGGTTCGCGCCGAAGAAGCCGAGTTCGCCCATCTGCGGCACGAGTTCACGGGGGAAGCGGCCTTCGCGGTTGCACTCCTCGATGATGGGGATGAGGTTGTCTTCGATGAACTGGCGTGCGGTGTCGCGCGAGAGGCGCTCGTCTTCGTTGAGGAGGGCGTCGAAGCCGATGAAGTCGACTCCCTTGAACTTAAAGGCCATTGTGAGTGATTGCTCCGTTCTGAGCTGAAACTATTCAGACTAGCAGAGCGGGAAGACGGTGGGCAAAGACGCTTCCCGCATTGCTGATGCTAAATGGTTTCGGGCTGCGATCGGAGCGGTATCGTTCTGGGCAAAGCAAATGCTACCGCGATGAGCCAGATGAATCCGGGAAATCGAGTCAAGGGGATGAGAAAGAGCACAGCCGGGCTGATGAGATGAAACCAACTCAGTTCGCCAGCGATTGCGAGCACGATTCCGAGGATGCAAATCCATCTAGGTAGCAGCTTGTGAAGGAGAGCAGGGATCGAGATACCTGCAATGAACAGGCCCATGGGGATGGAAAACCCGGGGCCGCCCAAAGCATACGCAAGATAGTAGAGCGCGAGTACGAGCGATGGCGTCTGCACGATGACAGGGTGAATCAACGTCCACGTAGTGAGCCCGCCAACGAATCCATCGGCAACGACAAGAAAGCCGCCCAGCAACGCGATCCATAGTCCCGCAGAACGCACGCCTAGAAATCGCATCTGGCTCACGCTGACGGTGGTGAAGAGCCCGACGCAGAGGATCGCTCCAAATTGCAAAAAGAGGCAGGTGAGCACCTGTGTGTGATGGGTCTGGAAGTAGGGAACGATGACGCTGGCTGGCTCCCACGGTCCGGGCCACCAGGGTTTGCCTGCCATGGCAGTAACCGGATAGAGGCCAGCGTTGAAAAGCACGGTGTAGAGAATTGCCAGCAGTCCGAGATGTGGGCCCTGGTGACGCTGCGTTTGCTGTGTAGTCATGATGTCATTCCGGTGCGCATCCGTTTTATCTACGAATGTGTGCCGTCCTTTCGAATTGAGGTGAGTGTTTTCCTGAACGCAACCAAAGCTCGATCGTGAGAGTGTTGATCGAAAACCCAATCCAGAACGCAATGCCGAAAAACTGTTGTGATTTGAGATGCGTCAGCGTGCTGGTTGCGAAGAAGATGCCCATGACCGGGCGCGTGGTTGCAATGCCGAGAAGGATCGCACCTGCTCTCGTTAGCCATTGCTGCTTGAGTTGGATATCGCTATTTCGCCGGTACTGCCATGCGCGGAATAGCGAATAGAGGAAAAGACTGTTGAAGAAGAAGACGGCTGAGCGCTCTACCCATCCGCCGATGGCGTAGGTGCTCATTGCGTATGCTGTGATGCCCACGATTGCACCGAGTGGGAAGAGAAGCTGTGCGATCAACATGGAGCTGGCAAAGCGGCGGAAGTACGTGAGAGACAGCAGTACTACAAAGGCAAGCGCAGACAGAATATGCATCAGCGTCAACGCTGTATGGGAGGCGAATGCTTCGTCGAGGCCGGCCATCTGTGGCGGCGGAGACTGCGACCGATGCACGAGCGCAATAATGCGTCGAATCACGACGGCGACGGCAATGACGATGCAGATCCAGAAGCCAACGCGCAGCAGGCGGGGGAAGGCGTCCTTAGGGATCAGAATTGTGGGCTTTGCTCCTGGATTGGCGCTGGCAGGCATCCGTTCTCCAATATGAGAGGCATCATACTAATTAACTTTACGTATTGTAAAGTTAATTTTAAGTCGCTATGATCACACCGTGGCGACGAAGAAAGCAGCTGCCTGCAAACGGCCGTATTCCCTGGGCAAACGTCTGGAGCAGTCTGATCAGAAACGAGCAAAGATTCTTGCGGCGTTACGAGAGCAATTGGAGGCGAAGGGCTTTTCGAGTCTGACGCTGGATGGGCTTGCGCGGGAGAGCGGCGTCACGCGGCAGACGATCTACAACCTCTTCGCAACGAAGACGGGGCTGCTGGAGGCTCTGTTCGATCAGATTGCGCTCGATGGCGGTATGGAGCGCATGCGGAATGTGATGACGGCGGCAGATCCTGAATCGATGCTGAGAGGCTTCATTGAGATTTTCAGCACCTTCTGGTCCAGAGACAGGCTGCTGATCCGTCGCATTCACGGTATCGCAGCCATCGATCCTGAGTTTGGGGCTGCGGTGGAAGCACGAAATCAGCGTCGGCGATTTGCGGCGACGCGCGTGATTGAGATGCTGGATCGAAGGAGTGGACGAGATGCCGCGGGCAAGGAGAGGAGAATCGCTACTCTGCATGCGCTTACTTCATTTGAGGTTTTTGACGCTCTGGCGGAGAGTTGCGGCAATGCTGATGAGGCTGCGCGCCTGCTGCCGGGGATTGTAGATCGGGCGATTTCTCTTCGGTCTTAGATTCGCGTGTTCTAGGTCAAATACTCTTTCAGGAACGGATCATCGGAGTGGACGAGGTCGTGGGTCGAGCCGTCGAAGACGAGTTTGCCCTCGTTTAGAACCAGGAAGCTCGTCAGAGGGTCCGAATGTCCTTCGGGGAGGGGCTCCATCTTGTTGGCTTCGCGGTTAAAGCGGTGCGAAGCGAGCACGAAGGCGTCCTGTAGACGGTGCGTGACGAGCAGGGAACTGGTGCGGTAGACATCGCGCTGTTTCATGACCAGCTCGATGATCGTGGTGGACGTGATGGGATCGAGTCCGCCAGTGGGTGAATCGTAGAGGAGCAGGTCGGGCTTGGTGATGATCGCGCGGGCGATGGCGACGCGGCGGCGCATGCCTCCGGAGAGCTGCGATGGAAGTTTATCGACGGTATGCTCGAGCTCGACAAAACGTAGCGCTTCGATAACGCGCCGGTCGATTTCTTCGTCGGGCAAGTGTTCTTCGGTGAGGCGATAGCCGACGTTGTCGCGGACGGTGAGCGAATCGAAGAGCGCGCCTTCCTGAAAGACGATGCCGATGCGCGCGCGCAGGGCGAAAAGGTCTTCCTCGGGCATGGCGCTGACTTCTTCACCGAAGACAAAGATGCGGCCAGAGTCGGGACGTAACAGGCCGTCGGCCATTTTCAGCACGACGCTCTTACCGACGCCGGCGGGGCCGAGCAGGATGCGCGTTTCGCCGGGCTTGACGGTGAACGATATGTTGTTGATGACCGGCTTGTTCTCAAAACCAATCGTGACATTCTCAAAGACGACAGCAGGCTCGTCGGGTGAATGCGGCTTGAGTTCTGGAGCGATGGCGGCCTGGCTCATGCGCGCGTCACCTGCCGAAGAGACCGATCATGAAGCGGCTGATGACGAAGTCGGATGCGATGATGAGGACTGATGAGACGACCACGGCCTGCGTTGTCGACCGGCCCACACCCTGCGTGCCGCCGCGAGTCGTCATTCCGTAATAGCATCCGATGGTCGAGATGATGAGGCCGAAGAAGAGCGGCTTTGCCAATCCCTGAAGAATATCGGCGTAGCGAAGCGACTGATAGGCGGTGTGGAAGTATTGCGAGCCGTCCTGGCCGAGCAGGAAGACGGAGATGGCGGCTCCGCCGAGGATGCCGATGGCATCGGAGATGATTGTCAGGAAGAAAAGCATGACGACAGTGGCTGTGATGCGAGGCATCACCAGTTTCTTGAGCGGATCGGTACCGAGAGCGCGCATGGCGTCGATCTGTTCGGTCACCATCATCGAGCCAAGTTCGCTGGCCATGCCTGAGGCGTTGCGTCCGGAAACCATGAGGCTGGTGAGCACCGGGCCGAGTTCCTTGATCATGGAAAGGGCGACGAGCTGTCCGGTGACTGCGGCTGCGCCAAACTGTGCGAGAGTCGAAGCCGATTGCAGCGCGAGCACGCCTCCGGTAAAGAAACCGGTCAACAGCACGATTGGGATCGAGCCGACGCCGATGATGTCGGCCTGGGTGATGATGTCCGCGCCGTAGAAAGGGCGATGGAAAAGATTGCCGAGGGCACGGCCTGAGATCAGCGCATACTGCTGGACTGCGCTGACACCTTTTTTTGCTGTTCGATCAAGCGTAGCTATAGCGGCCATGGTTTAGTTATTCGCTTAGATGCGCGAAGGTAATTTGCGACTCACAGGCTGAGGGTAACACAGGGCTCAGGTCTCGGGGCACAGCGCTCAGAATGTTGGCAATTGACCTGTGGTGCTTTCATAAACCACAAGAAAAGCAGGTCCTTCGCTCCGCTCAGGATGACAACGGTATATTTCTGTAGCTATTCCTTCACGCGTTTCTTGATCTCGATGTTGAGGCGCTTGATCTTTTGGTTGAGAGTGGAGAGTGGGATGCGGAACTGCTCGGCGGCTTCGGTCTGGTTCCAGTTGCAGTGTTCCAGCTTGTCGACGATGATGCGGCGCTCGATGTCTTCGATGATGTCGAAGAGCGAAGCGTTGGGGTTGTGCTCAAGCAGGCTGGAAGAATAGCTGCGGCCTGTGAGGTGGCCGGGCAGCAGGTCGGAATTGATTGACGGGCCGGAGGACAGTACTACGCCGCGTTCGATGATGTTTTCGAGTTCGCGAACGTTGCCAGGCCAGTCGTAGTCGACGAGCGCGCGAATGGCATCGGATGAGAGCGAGCGGAGCGGCAGGCTGTTCTCATCGGAATAGCGCTTGAGGAAGTGTGTGGCGAGCAGCGGGATATCTTCGCGCCGGCTGCGCAGCGGCGGCAGATCGACGGTGATGACGTTGAGCCGATAGTAGAGGTCTTCGCGGAACTTGCCTTCGCGTACCGCGTGGCGCAGGTCGATGTTGGTGGCCGCGATGATGCGCACGTCCACCTGGACTTCCTGAATACCGCCAAGCGCCATGAAGCGGCGGTCCTGCAGCACGCGCAGAATTTTCGCCTGAGTGTCCATGCCCATCGTGGCGATTTCGTCGAGAAAGAGCGTGCCCCCGTTGGCGACCTCAAAGAGGCCCTTTTTGGTGGCGATGGCTGACGTGAAGGCGCCTTTGGTGTGCCCGAAGAGTGTCGATTCCAGCAACTCGGAGGGCATGGCTCCGGTATTAACCGGGACGAAAGGCTTGTCGCGGCGGGGCGAGTTGGCGTGCAGCGCCTTGGCGATGAGTTCTTTTCCGGTTCCGCTTTCACCCTGGATGAGTATGGTGGAGCGGCTGGGTGCGACCTGCGCGACCAGATCGAAGATGCGCAGCATTGCGTCACTCTTGCCGACGATGTTCTCAAAGTTATACCGCTGCTTGAGGGCGCGCTTGAGCTGGATGTTTTCTTCTTCCGCGTGATAGCGGGCGATGGCGGAGCGTATGTCGGCGAGGAGCTTTTCGTTATCCCACGGCTTCTGGACGAAGTTCTGTGCGCCGGTGCGGATTGCCTCGACGACGTTGTCTACCGTCCCGAAGGCGGTGATCATGATGACGGGCAGATCGGGATGGCGCTCGCGGATAAGGTGCAACACTTCAAGGCCGTTCTTGCCGGGAAGGGCAAGATCGAGCAGCACGAGGTCGTATGACGCGCGGTCGATTTGATCGAGGCCCGATTCGCCTTCGGTGGCGGTCTCAACGTTGTAGCCTTCGAGCGTAAGCAGCGTTTCCAGCGACTCGCGGATCGAAGCTTCGTCGTCGATGATCAGGATGCGGTGCGCACGTTCTAACGGAGATGAAGTTGTAGAGGGCGGGACAGCAAGGGTGCCTTCAGACATGCGCGGGTTTCCTTAAGAGAGGGAATTCAAGAAGAAACGTCGTACCTGTTCCTACCTGGCTTTCGACGTGAATTTTTCCGGCGTGCTCCTGAATGATGCCGTAGGTAACGGCGAGACCCAGACCGGTGCCGCGGCGCTGTCCTTGTTTCGGAGCGCCTTTCGTGGTGAAAAACGGATCGTAGATACGTCGCAGATGCTCGGGCGCGATGCCGGAGCCGCTGTCAGAAACGGCAACCGTGATGTATCCGTTGGCTTCGGTCGCGATGCGCAAAGTACCGCCATCCGTCATGGCGTCCTTTGCGTTGAGAAACAGATTGAGGAAGACCTGCTGCAGCTTGTCCGTATTGCCGAGGATGGGAGGCAGGTTCGCGTCGAGCACCAGTTCGGTCTTTACACGAGCTGTCTTGAACTGATGTTCCAGTAACGTGAGCGTCTCCCGGATGATGGAGTTCAGGTCGGTTTCACGGAACTCGGTGCTGCTTGTGCGTGAGAAGTTGAGCAGGTTATTGACGATCTTGGATGCGCGGAAGGTCTCTGACGTAACCTTTTCGAGCAGCGGCGCCAGGCGTTCGTCTCCGCGCAGCTGTTTCGCGAGCATCTGCGTGTACGACGAGATCACGGCGAGCGGCGTATTGACTTCGTGTGCCACTCCGGCGGCGAGCAGGCCGATCGAAGACAGTTTTTCCGCCTGGCTCAGTTGCGCTTCGAGTTCGGTTCGCTCAGTGATGTCATCGAGAAGGATGATGCGGCCGACGGTTTCGAAATTGCGCGAGACGAGCGGTGCAACCGCGATGTTTGCAGTGCGAGCCTCGCCCTCGCGAATTTCAAGCCGGAATTTGTAGAGGTTGTGGACTCCGGGATCATCCTTGACGCGGTGGAACTCCTGCATGAAGGATGGCGGGAAGATCTCCGACAGGTGTTTGCCGAGCGCTTCGCCGCGGGGAAGCGCGCAGAAGACCTCCATCTGCGCATTCCAGCTCTCGATGCTTTCTTCGAGATCGACGGCGAGGATGCCGACGTTGATGGATTCGACGATGTTTTCGTTGAATTCCTTCAGGCGCTCGTATTCGGAGATCTTCTGCTCAAGGCTTTGATAGAGGCGGGCGTTCTGGATGGCGATGCCGATGTAGCTGGCCAGCGACTCGAGCAACTCCATATCTTCGCTCGAAAGAAAATCGCCTTCGCTGGTGCGGCCCAGCCCGATGACGGCAATGGTGCGGTCCTGCAACCGACAAGGCAGGTAGTAATTCAGGTCGAGCGTGGCAGCTGTGCGCTTTTCGCTGTCAGTGAGATGCAGGGCTTGCTGGGGGTTCTCAAGAAAAATGTGCGAACCTGCGTCGGGCTGGTCGAAGTCTAGAAAACTCAGATCGAGATGCTGGCTGCCTTCGAGGACTGACGCCTGCAGGCCATGGCCGGCGGCAAGGTGGTAATAGTCGCCTGTCTTCTCGGCGAGGAAGACGGCAACACGCGAGACGAGCAGCGTGTGCGGCAGGCGCTCGACGATGGAGTTCAGCAATGCCTTGAGGTCTGTCTGCGAACTGAGGCCGCGACCGAATTCGATCAGCGTCTCCCGGTAGTCGTAGCGCTTGCGATCGAAGACGCGGTCGACCCGCTCCTGGATGCCGCGCCGGAGCGGGTCAAAAAGCTGCGCTGTGATGATGATGGCGGCGATCAATCCCCATAGCCCAAAGCTGGGAAGGCGATTGCGGACGATCTCCCCGGCGAGGGCGACCAGGCCGAAGTAGAGGGCGACGAGCGCTGCAGTGGCCAGCGTGTAGGAGACGCCGCGCTTGAAGATGAGGTCCGTATCCATGAGGCGGTAACGGATGATGGCCCAGCTGAAGGTGAGCGGCAGAAAGACCAGCGAGAGGACCGCGATCTTGGTCAGCAGGTCGGGAACCAGCGCATCGGCCAGATAGGGAATGGCGAAGAGAATCGTGTACGGCGCAATGGCGAGGACTGTGCCGCGTGTGAGCCACTTGAGCTGCTGGCGGCGCAGAGGCTGGTCTTCGCGCTGATAGTTCACGAAGAAGATTATGGCGGCGAGGACGTAGTAGATTGCCTGATAGCCAACCGTGAACTGGTCGAGCCGATGCTGCAGCAGCGCTGTCGCAGACCACAACTCGATAGCGATCACCTGCAGAGCAATGACGAGGCAGGCCGGCAGGTAAGTGGTGGCGACCAGCCAGCGGCGAATGCGCCGGCTTTCAGAAAAAGCCAGGGCAAAGTGCAGGAAGAGCGCGGGCTGCAGGGCGCCGGCAATGATGTTGCCCCAGAAGATGACCTGATCGAGCGCGTTGAGCTTGCCGGTGTATTTGAAGGCGTAAAGCGTAAACGACGCCAGGCAGAAAATGTAGAAATGGGTCGCGTGGGGCGCAGTCCAGCGCCGGAATAGGACGTAGAGTCCGATTCCAAGATAGATCAGCGCTATGAGGCGGAAGCCCTGATTGTTGCCGCGGTCGACCGCGTCGAGGTTCAGCGGGACTTCGGGAAGCCGGACGCCGGAGCGGATCACCGTGTAGCGGATTGTGCCGAAGGCGCCGGTACGAACCATTTCCCGCACCAGTGAGGCATAACGCGGTACGGGCCGGTCATCTGCCTGAACCAACAGGTCGCCGGTCTTGATGCCCGCGCGCTGGGCCGCGCCGTTGGCGAGCACACGCTGGGCCTGGAGGCCTCCGCTGGCTTCGACCCACCAGACACCGTCACTCGGCAGCTGGTAGTTGTTCTCTTGAATGAAATTGAAGGACGCAAAAACCGCAGCAGCTACCGTGAAAAGGGCCAGGAGGAGGACGGTAATACGAGTTTGTAGCGACCTTTCCATGTGCGGTTCGGAGGGATGAAGCGAGTGCAATCGAAACAGTGCAAATCGAATGCCATCGTGCCCAGTCACTCACGTTGGCCACTCGCAGCTACAGTATACCTTTGATTTTGGAGAGGATACGGATTTTCGTGAATGTCGAAATTATACGTGTGACGAGAGTTATCATCTCTGGGATGAAATTTTCCGTATCTTTCTATGAAAAATCATAGATGCAATATGCCCTCAATTTCCATAAAATGATCCAAGTAGCTGAACCGTATTGGCAGCTACCTCATTCGAGGCATCTTTTTTTGCCATTCGGTTCTCTTAAAATCTGGGTTAAAATTTGATGAATTTGCTAGGCGGCGGAAAAAGCACGCGAGGTCTGGCTGAGGGCATAGATGGCATTGGCAAGCTGGATGTTGCTGGCGGATGAACCGCAGCCTGAAGAAATCCTGGTGAAAGTGAATGGGCACGAGATGCATTGCCTGAAGACCGGCAAGGGTTCCGAACTCGTGCTTTTACATGGCCTTCTGGGGTCGGCGGATGCTTGGTATCCATGCCTGTCGAGGCTGGGGCAAGATTCATCGGTTTATGCTGTCGACTCGCTGGGCATCGGCAGATCGGAACGGGTGACCGGACTCGATGCCGGTCTCCCGGCGCAGGCCGACCGCGTGGCGAATTTCCTTACCGGCGCGGGCGTTGATTGTGCTGACATTGTGGGCACGTCGCATGGCGGTGCAGTGGCGATGATGCTGGCGGCCCGCCATCCGGAGCGCGTCCGCAGCCTGGTACTGCATGCGCCGGCGAATCCGTTTTCTCTCCTGGGCGACCCGATGGTGCATTTCTACCGCACTCCGCTGGGGCGCTGGTTCGCGAACCAGGTTCCGAATCTTCCGGAGAAGCTGCAGGAACTGGCGCTCGGCCGCATGTATGGGAACAACAAGGTAGTACGTCACGAAGCGCTGGAACGCTACATGAGTTCGCTGCGCGTTCCGGGAACCGTGCAGCATGTGATGAATATCATCGACTGCTGGTTTGAAGATATGCGGCAGTTGGGGGCTGTTCTGGACAGGCTGTGCGAGGTGCCGACGCTTCTAGTCTGGGGAACGCATGACCGTGCGGTGAGCCTGGAGTCGGGCCGTCAGTTGGAAAAGATGCTCAATCGCGCGGAGCTAGTGATACTGCCGGGAGTGGGGCATCTGCCTCACGATGAGGCTCCGATCGCATTCGCAGATGTTGTGAATGGCTTTCTGCGCAAGATGGACCGCGGCGCAACGCACGCGGGGCCGCAACTTGTCCGGCTCGATGCCTGAGGTTAGTTGGAGTGATCGTCTGCCTTGCGGCTGGTCGCCCACACAATTCCCACCACAAAAATAGTCGCGAAAGTACCGATAACAAGCAGTGCCAAGTTGTTTCTCCTTTTCTGAGCAGCAGATGTCTACAGCATAACGCATGCCTGCTCGGCTTTGGGTCAGCAGCTCTGGCTCGCGATTCAGCGGGAAACGAGGAGGATGCGCAGATCGCGCAGATTATTGCCTGTTGGGCCGGTGATGATGGTGTCGCCGAGTGCGGTGAAGAGCGGGCAGGTGTTGAAGCTGGCGAGGCTTGCTTCGGGATCGAAATGATATTCGAGGGCGCGGGCGATTGTGGTTGTATCCGCAATAGCGCCTGCCGCAGGGCTGTTTCCGTCTATGCCATCGGATCCGGCGCTGAGCACCGCCATTGGCTGGTCCTCGTACTTTGCGAGATCGAAGGCGGAGGCAAGCGTGAACTGCTGATTGCGTCCGCCGCAGCCGGGTTGCGGGCCCAGCTGTACGGTCACTTCGCCGCTTGAAAGCAGGCAGAGACGCGGATGTTCGGCGCGCAGTTCGTGGAAGCGTTTGAGCAGATAGCGCGAGGCATCCGCGTAGTCCCAGTCATCGCAGGTGTTGTCGATGAGCACGCGGAAACCGAGTTCGTGGGCGCGGTCGCGGGCTGCATTCACAAAATCGTGGTTTGAGAGCAGCGTATCGAACTGCGTGTGCTTGAATGCCTGGTCTGCGATTACACCAGTCGTTTCCGCGGCTACATCCGATGACAGCGCTTCGAAATACTCGCGCACGACCGAGGGAAATTTTTCGAGCAGGTGGTAGCGGGCCAGGATCTCGCGGCAATCTTCGAGTGTAGATTGATTTGGCAGTGTAGGTGACGAAGCTACGGAGCCGAGATCTTTGAGCGGCACGTCGGCGAGCAGCAGAGACAGCTTCTCCGCTTCCGGGGCAGCGAGCGCAAGGCGTCCGCCTTTCACGGC
>DATGAD010000380.1:0-3594 GCA_035313725.1 Alloacidobacterium sp.
CCGTCGGCGGAGGTAGTGGGGGCGGCGGAGTGGGCGCAAAACCCGCCGGCTACATCGAGATCACCAACCAGGGAACAAGGTATGTGGCCTTCTCGACGCCACGCCAACTCCTGATCGCCGTGTTTGCCGGAATCGCAGCCGGCTACCTGCTCGCCCGTTTCCGCCGATAGGCAAACTGGCCTTCCTCGACACGGACAGAAAAATTGTGTCAAGCCCCCTTGAATGGAATACAGGCTGTAAGTTACTACAAATCAGCTAGTTATCCGAAAACGAATCCTGCAGAGAATTACCCTTGAATTTGCTAAAATAGAGAAAGCGCCTCCGCTCAAATCGACCGGAGGCGCTTCGTATTTTGACCGGACCGGCATAACCCCTGTATTTGCACGAATTTACGGTTAAATTACGCCTAAAACACGCCCAATTATATTTAGAATGAGGAATTTAGCTGGAAATTCCAGGGGGGAGGGGTGGCTAGTTCTCGAACTCACCCGTTCTCTTCTTCCCAATGCCCTTGCGGACCGCGATCAAAACCAGCAGACCAAGAATCAAGCCGATCCCAACCAGCATGGCCACCAGATGTTTCTTCGCCAGGTCGTGGACGACGGTAACAATCTGCGGCCCGTAGAAGATCACCAGCAGCCCCTCGGCGGTAAACCGGACAAGCCGGCCCAGAAACACCGCTGCCAGAAAGTGGCGGACACGCATCTCGAAGACGCCCGCGCCAAAGACAAACAGTTTCCACGGAGTAGGCGGCGGCAGCATCGAGGGCACGAACAGCGCGAAGAACTCCTGCCGCTCAAAGCGGTCCCGCAGCTGCTCGTAGCGGGCGCGGTTCACCTTCTTCAGCAGGAACAGCTCGCCGCCCGCGCGGCCCAGGTAAAACGGCAGCAGCCCGCCGATCGTCGAGCCAATGGATGCCATCAGGCAGTAGAGCCAGAAGTGGCGGCGGTCCGCCCAGACGTACCCGGAGATGATCAGGTCCATCGGCACCGGAATGGTGCTCGAATCGAGCAAGGCAATCGCGCCCACGCCCCAGAAGCCAAGCGGCTTCAGAATGGCAACCAGCCAGGTGCTGAACTTAAGAAAAAGGGAAATGAGATGTTTCAAAATCGTTGCGTACTTTCTTCAGGATGTAGCAAATCGCCCTTGAGCAATTTGAGGGCATGCGAAACCAGCGGCAGCACCGCGTTCAAGGAAGTCACCGCTCCGCGCGGGCTCCCTGGCAGATTCAGGATGAGCGATGTCCCCAGCGTCCCGCAAAGAGCCCGGCTCAGCGACGCGTAAATCGTCTCTTCGCGGCCCGCGGCCCGCATCAGCTCCGGCACGCCGTCAATCAACCGGTTGCAGACATTGCGCGTGGCTTCCGGCGTCACATCGCGGGCCGCAACTCCAGTTCCTCCCGTGGTTACGACTAGTTCAGCGCGGGCAGCGCAGCTTCGCAGCGCGTCCTCGATCACGGCCTGATCATCGGGAACCGTGACGCGCTCCACGACCAGAAAGCCGCCGTCTGCCAGCGCTTTCGCCACCGCCGGGCCGGAGCCGTCGATGCGGGTGCCGTTGAAACAGGAGTCGCTGACCGTGATGACGGCGGCTTGAGGCATACCTTTCGATTGTAATGGCCGCACAGAAGTCCATCATCAGACAGAACTTTTTGCCGCCGGGAACGTCTGAAGAGAGTAGGTTTTTGCCAAGGCGCAGTAGTGTGTATGAGAGAATAATAGATACCCCTGAGACAATCACAGCGGCCTGAAACCGTTTAGCGAATGCCCATAACCGAAGTCCCAACCAGTCCTGCAGGCGCGCCACCCGAGCCGCCGCGGAAATCAAGAAGAGTACGCTACGAACATCTTGACCACCATGAGCTTCTTCAGGTCATGGACGATCTTCATGATGAGCGCGCGCGGGCGCGTCTGCGCGAGGTCTTCTGGGTCTCGATCATCATTCACATGATCATCTTCTGGTTCCTGCTCTATGGACCGAAGTATGTGTGGCATCGCAATATCCGGGTCGTCGATCCATCTGAGATCCTGAAGCGGCGCGAAAAAGAATTGACCTACCTCGACCTGCCCGATGCATTGAAGCAGGTCAAACCGAAGCAATCCGACGTCATCTCGAATCAGAACCGCACCGCAGAATCAAAAAAGCCGACGCTGGACAAGAAAACACTCGAGCAGCTGCAGGCCATGCGGCGCGCCGGTCCGCCCGCGCCCGCTCCGCCTGCGCCACAGCTCGGCCAGACACCGCAACCCGCCGCACCACAGCAGGCGCAGACGCCTCCGCCGCCGCAGCCCATGCCGCAGCGCCCGTCGCAGCCGCTGCAGAACCACCAGCAGGCGCAGCTTGAGGCTCCGAAACCCACGCAGCCGAACTTCAACACCGGAGCAAACACCGCTGCTCAGGCCATTCAGCAGGCCGCGCGCAATGCCATGCGTCCCGGCCCCATCGGCGGAGGCGGCGACATGGGCTCCAACGCGCCTTCGCAGCATCCGGGAGTGAACGGCGCCGTCGACATTCTCAGCGATACGATGGGCGTAGACTTCGGCCCCTACATCCGCCGCGTCATCTACGACACCGAACGCTCCTGGTGGCCCATCATCCCCGAATCCGCGCGACCCCCCCTCGACAAGCAGGGCCGCGTGGGTGTTCGATTCAAGATCTATCCCGACGGCAGCGTGAAGGAGATGATCCTCGAGTTCCCCTCCGGCGACGTGGCCCTCGACCACGCCGCCTGGGGCGGCATCACCGGCGCATCGCCCTATCCGCCGCTGCCAAAGCAGTTCAAAGGCCCGAACCTCGAGCTGCGCTTCTACTTCCTCTACAACATCCGCCCGGAAGATGAGTAACGCGCGCGAATATCGCAAACGCCAGATTGTTGGCCTGTTGGTCATCGCCGGAGCCATCCTGGGAATCGCGCTTTTCCGCGCACCCGCCGGCACCGTATTCCCGCACGGATGGTGGCACGTTTGGTAGAAGCTGCACCGGCTGACCCGCTGCTGATCGTCCTCGCCGGACCGACAGCCAGCGGCAAAACTTCTCTCTCTCTGCACCTTGCCGAGCGCTACAACGGCGAAATCGTAAGCTGCGACTCGGTCGCGGTCTATCGCGATATGGAGATCGGCACCGCCAAGCCCGCCAAGGCCGACCGCGAACGCATCCCGCATCACCTCATCGATGTCGTCGATCCCACTGAGCCTTACACCGCAGGCGATTACAGCCGCGCAGGACGCACCGCTCTAACAGAGATCGCCGCACGCGAACGCACGCCAATCGTGACCGGAGGCACCGGCCTCTATCTGAAAGCGCTGCTCGACGGCCTCTTTGCCGGGCCGCAACGCTCTGAATCGCTGCGCGAGCGCCTGAAACTAAGCGATAAGAAACACGGCCGCGGCTGGCTCTACCAGATCCTGATGCGCCTCGATCCGAAGTCCGCCGAGCGCATCCATCCCAACGACAAGCCCAAGCTGATCCGCGCCCTCGAAGTCTGCATCGCCGCGCGGCAGCCCATGTCGCGCGCATGGGAACAGGGCCGCGAAGCGCTCAAAGGCTTCCGCATCCTGCGCATCGGCCTCGAACCCGACCGCGACTTCCTTTACC
>DATGAD010000381.1:0-3082 GCA_035313725.1 Alloacidobacterium sp.
GACGCCGACCGCGCCAGGTTCTTAAAATCCTGCCGCTCCTAAGAACAGCAGGCGAAAAAGCTACTCCTCGTCCAACATCCGCAAAGCCTTCGCCAGGCTCACCTGCATGCGATTGAAAGACGACGCAACCGTCGCGATTTCGTCCGTGCCTTTGACCTTCACCGGCGGCACATCTTTTTCGCCCCGGCTCACTCGATCCGCAGTGTCCGACACAATCTTCAGCGGACGAATGACGAAGAAATAAACGCTCGCATCCAGCGCCAGAATCGTAACCACCATCGTGACAATTAGGAAAATCAGCAGCCGATGGTACGCCTGGTCGGCAATTCGCACGGGAACCGACAACGGCACAGAAACGATCTTCGCTCCGACGATCTCGCCTTCCTTCCAGCCAAAGCCGTTGGCCGATCCGTAGACCGCCAGCATCGCTGGTGGAGCAGCAGATGGAACACTGTGACACTCAAGACACTCCTGTTTCGCCTTGAGCGGCTTGGCAATAAAAACCGACCGCCCATTCGGGGTTTCGCGATCCCCGACTTTCTCAGTCTCGTCAGGGTGGTCACGAAGATCGCGGATGATATCCGCCTCCCAGTCAGAAGCGCGGTCTTCAAGATTAGTCGGATTCAGCGTGGCCTCCCGATACGAGTAATCCGGGTAGTCCTTGCGGAGATTGTTAAAGGTAGTCAGTGCCCCGTGGGCAGGGACAGTTTCGGCGAGGAACCGCACACGGTGCCGGGGGTTCTGCTGCAGGAGCGGGGAAAGGTCGTTGGCCGTATAGTCGCGCACAGACTGGGCGCTGGCCATCATCAACTGCGCTTTCTCCAGAACTTCGCGGCGTGCATTGCCGATAAGGAAGGTGTAGGCAAACTGTGAGATCAGGAAACCGCACGCGCCAAAAATAACCAGCAGGATCAAATTGAACTTAATCAATAGTTTCATCGAAGCCTTTCTTATCCTTATCGAGACGAACCGATGGCAGATGGGTGTATCGCATCGTTATAGCACCCAGAGAAGCAACTCGGCAGCGCTTATCTGCGGGAACACTCGCGCGCCGCACCTCAGCGGTTACAAGCACAGGAACAGCAACTGCAAAAAATGGGATTGACAAAGTAACAAGCGTGCGTGGACGCTCACGGTCGCGACAACTTCGCCATCCGGAACGACGGTGATCGAAGGCCGACCAAATTAACTCCGGAGGACGGTGAACAGTGCGACAGCGTTTCCAGAATGATGGGCGTCTCATTCGACACCTTCCACTCATACAACGCCGCGCTCGTGAGCTTCGTCGCTGCCTGCTGCTCTCCAGCCTGATCATTTCCCGTCTCGGCGCCTATCTCTTCCCCGTAGAGCATCCGATCGCACCCGCAGAATCCCGATCGCTGTCGCCGGAAAGTGTGACATAAACGTAGCGCTGTGATCCTGTACTGAATCCGCCCAAACAGCCTCAGGCTTCACAACCCATCTCATAATCCGCCGTTAGCCGAATTGATTCGGGATAGCTGGTTTGCTAAGGTCGTCGTCATGCCCGAGCCTTCCACCGAGCAGATACGCGAATTGCTCGACACCCTTTATCGCGTGGATTCAGGACGAATCCTGGCCACCCTGATCCGCTTGCTCGGTGATTTTGATCTTGCCGAGGAGGCGATGCACGAAGCCTTTGCGGCTGCGCTGAGCCTGTGGCCGAGCAGTGGAGTACCCGGCAACCCGCGACCATGGTTGATTTCGACAGCCCGATTCAAAGCCATTGATACTCTGCGTCGACGGGCACGATTTGATGCCTCTCAAGAAGAGCTCGTGCGCTATCTCGAAGCGCAATCGAGTTCGGCGGAAAGCTCCAAGGAAGAGGACAGCCTTGAGGACGACCGCCTCCGTCTCATCTTTACCTGCTGCCATCCCGCTCTACCGCCGGAAGCGCACGTTGCGCTCACCTTGCGTGAGGTGTGCGGGCTGACAACCGAGGAGATAGCAAAGGCCTTCCTCATCACTCCGCGAACGCTGGCGCAGCGCATTGTGCGCGCAAAGGCAAAGATTCGAGAGACACCGATTCGGTATGAGGTCCCGACGCCGCAGGAATTGCCAGAGCGACTGGACGCGGTGCTTCAGGTCATCTATCTCGTCTTTAACGAGGGCTACTCTGCTGCGGCGGGAGCGGAGGTAACGCGGGCCGAGCTCACCGGCGAGGCGATTCGACTGGGCCGCTTGCTGATCGAACTCCGGCCGGAGCCGGAAGTCCCAAAGCCGGAAATCCCAAAGTCGGAAATCCCAAAGTCGGAAATCCCAAAGTCGGAAATCATGGGCCTGCTTGCCCTGATGTTGCTCCATGAATCCCGTCGCGCCGCGAGAACCTCTCCGACCGGAGAGCTGATTTTGCTGGAGAATCAAGACCGCGCGCTCTGGAACCGGGAGCAGATCGCCGAGGGAGTGGCATTGCTGGAGAAAGCCCTGAAGTCCCGTTCCTTCGGCTCCTACACACTGCAGGCTGCAATTGCGGCCGTTCATGCGGAGGCGGAATCGGTCGCTGCGACCGACTGGCGGCAGATTGTTGCGCTTTACGACCAGTTGGTACGAATTCAGCCTTCGCCAGTTGTACAGCTCAATCGTGCCGTGGCCATTGCCATGCGCGATGGTCCAGAGGCCGGTCTGACGCATATCGACGCGCTGTTGGAGCAGGGCGAATTGGCAAATTACTACCTGGCGCATTCAGCCCGTGCGGATATGTATCGCAGGCTGGGCAGGACCGCTGAGGCTCGGTCCGCTTATGAGAAAGCTCTGGCGCTGACCCAACAGGAACCGGAGCGACAATTCCTGCAGGAGCGGATTCGGCAGCTGAAATAAAAAGAGACTCGTCAGAAGCCAATGCGGATATTGAGATGACCAAGCGTAAAGCATCGTTCTAAAGCGTGCTGAATCCGCGCCATTCGCTTCATGCTTATGGTTTATTCAACAAAGACTCGGGTCGCAGACTTGTGCTGAGGTTCCCTAGGGAATAGGAATCTCCTATTACCTGGGACAAACGAATACCAAACAGACCTCTCCTTCCACACATTGCAGATAATCATGCGTTCTTCGTTCGATACAGAAA
>DATGAD010000382.1:0-6880 GCA_035313725.1 Alloacidobacterium sp.
CGTGGCGAGATTTATGCGGGACTGCGGCGTATCCGCGATCAATATTCCGACCTGGTGCGCAAACGCTTTCCGCGCATTCCCCGTCGTGTTTCCGGATACAACCTCGACGAACTGCTGCCGGAGAGCGGCTTTCATGTGGCACGGGCTCTTGTCGGGAGCGAAGGCACATGCGCCACGGTGCTTGGCGCAACGCTTCATCTGAAAGATAGTCCGCCGCATCGTCGCCTGGTTGGCCTGGGCTTTGCTGATCCTTTCATCGCAGCCGACCATGTGCCGCTCGTACTCGAATACAAGCCGATTGGCCTCGAAGGCTTCGATGGCATGCTCGTCGACTTCATGAAGCGCAAGGAACTCGCGGTTGACGACGTTGTGCTTCTGCCCGAGGGCCGCGGGCATCTGCTTGTCGAGTTCGGTGGATGGTCGCCGGAAGACGCGGACGCGCAGGTCGAGCGGTTTCTGCAGGCGATATCCAGCACGCCTGCCGTTGTCCGCAGCTACAGCAGCGCGGAGGCGCCGCGCGTCTGGCATGTTCGCGAGTCGGCGCTTGGCTCGACCGTCTTCATTCCCGGTGAGCCGCACGGATGGGAGGGATGGGAAGATGCTGGCGTTCCTCCGGAAAAGCTCGGCTCCTTTCTGCGCGAAACGTTCCGGTTGATGAGCGAGTTCGACTACCGCAGTCCGATGTATGGACATTTCGGCGAGGGTTGTGTGCACATGCGCATCAACTTCGATCTCGAAAGTGAGCCCGGCATCCGCAAATTCCGCGCGTTTCTTGATCTCGCCACCGATATTGTCATCGCGCACGGTGGATCCATTTCCGGCGAGCACGGCGATGGGCAGGCACGCGCGGCGCTCTTGCCAAAAATGTTCGGGCCGGAGCTGATGCAGGCTTTTCGTGAATTCAAAGCGCTGTGGGACCCGCTAAATAAGATGAACCCGGGCAAGCTCATCGACCCGGTGAATGTCTACGAGCCGCACGAGAACTTGCGGCTGGGTGCGGGTTATCAATCGAAAAAGATCGACACATATTTTCAATTTCCCGACGACAAAGGATCGTTCTCCGAAGCCACCCTGCGTTGCGTAGGCGTGGGCGCGTGCCGCAAGAAGGGTCCCGGCACGATGTGCCCCAGCTACATGGCCACGCAGGAGGAGCGTCATTCGACTCGCGGGCGCGCGCATCTTTTGTGGGAATTGCTTGAGCGCGATGTGCTCGATCATGACTGGGGCAATGAACAGGTGCGCGAGGCCCTTGATCTATGCCTCTCCTGCAAAGCGTGCAAGCGCGAATGCCCTGTCAACGTGGACGTCGCTACCTATAAAGCTGAATTTCTGGCGCACTACCACGAGCAGCATGGCCATCATCTGCGCGACTATGGCTTCGGATTTATGGACCGCTGGGCGCGCCTTGCGTCCGCGATTCCAGGCGTTACCACGCATCTTGCCAACCTGCCGCTTCAGATTCCCGGGGTTTCTTCGCTGATAAAGCAATTGCTCGGAATCGCACCACAGCGGACGCTTCCACGATTCGCAGCGCGCAGCTACCAGAGCCAGATATCAGCGAACAAACCCGCGCAGGCGCAGGTCCTGCTGTGGCCGGATACCTGGAACAACTACTACCATCCGCATGTTCTGGAAGCAGCGCGGCAAGTGCTCACCGATGCGGGATTCGCTCCATACACGCCGAAGCAGCATATCTGTTGCGGCCGTCCACTTTACGATTTTGGATTTTTGAAAGAGGCGCGAGCTTATCTGGAAAAAATCCTGCAGGAGTTTGCGCCGCAGATCGACGCCGGGACCTCATTTGTCTTTCTCGAACCAAGCTGCGCCAGCGTATTCCGCGATGAGTTGCTGAATTTCTTCCCAACCGACATGCGGGCGAAACGGCTCAGCAACCAAACGCTGCTACTCAGCCAGTTCCTCGCTCAAAGAGCAGTCGGATACAAGCCTCCGTCGCTTGAGGGTCAGCGTATTGTGCTGCATGGTCATTGCCATCACAAGTCGCTGATGAAGATGAACGATGAATTTGCCATACTCACGGCGACCGGCGCGCAGGTTGAAATGCTTGACGCTGGCTGCTGTGGCATGGCTGGGCCTTTCGGTTTTGAGAAGGAAAAGTACGAGGTATCGCAAACACTCGGCGAGCGCGTGCTGCTTCCGGCTGTGCGAAATGCAGCCTCTGATACTTTGGTTGTCACAGACGGTTTCAGCTGTCGCGAACAAATTGCTCAGAACACCGACCGGCGCGCCCTGCACTTTGCCGAGGTCATCAGTAGTCTCCCTCGACAACATTCTTAAGTGGCTCGCCATCGGCAAAACGCTTCACCTGCTCCGCAACCAGGTCAAAGGCCCGCGACATGTAGAGCGGGCTCGATCCGCCGACGTGAGGCGTGAGCAGCAGGTTCGGCGCGCTCCACAAAGGATGGCCGGTCGGCAGCGGTTCCGGATCTGTGACATCGAGCGCCGCACGAATGCGTTTTTCGGTGAGAGCCTTCACCAGAGCGTCGGTTTCGACGACTGGTCCTCGTGCAGCGTTGACCAGCAGCGCGCCCTGTTTCATGCGCGCGATTGCTCCTGCGTCGATCAAGTGATGCGTTTCCGGCGTAAGCGGCACGATCAGCACAACAACATCAGCCGCCGGCAATAGATCGGAGAGTTTGTCAACTGATTCCACTCCGGGCTTTGCTGTGCGCGCAACGCGAATGAAATTCACTCCAAACGGAGTGAGCCGCTCTTCAATGGACCTGCCGATCGATCCGTAGCCGACGATCATCACTGTCTTGCCGGCCAGTTCTTCAATCAACACAGGCGGATAGCTATGCTTGTCGGTCTTGTAGATAGATCGGTAGTTGTCTTCCGCTGCCTCTCGCGAAATCCATTTGCCGGCACGTTGCAGGTCAAAATAAAAAGGAAAAAACTTCGTTGCTGCCAGAATCGCCGCAACCGTCCACTCGGATGTGGCCACATTGTGCGCGCCCTGCGCATCGCACAATACTGCAGCCGGCGGCACGAAGGACCGAAGCCAGTCGACTCCCGCTTGAAGTGATTGCACGACCTTCACGCCGCGAAGCCAAGGAAACACAGGTTCGGCGTCCTTGCGAAAGAGCGGAGCGGTCCAGAAGTCGATGTCAATGGGAGTTGAAGGGGCCTTTGGCAAAACGCGAACATCAGCATCCGCAGGAAATTTCGCCAACAAGGATTCATCCGTCCAATGCGGAACTCCAACTTTCACCATGTGAAATCGCCCCTTCTCATGCTAACCCGGCCCGAGAGCGTTATTGCTTCTGATGGAAGATGGAGCTGTTGATATCCGGCCAGAATTCTTTAAAGATAAACGTCATGCCGTCCAGGGCCACATCTGTTAGCCAGTGCTGCCCGATTTTTGTCCAAGTCCGCTCCTGGCTTGGATAGTAAAGGCTCGAAATGGCAGCTGCGGAGCCGGCGCCCACGATCTCTGAGGCATTGAACGCTTCATTGCCGGAATCGGTGCGAGTAATGAGCACGCGAGAGAAAGAATATCCAGTCCGCTTGATGATGCCGCCGCGGCCTAGCGTGTAGTAACGTGAATCCTGCCTGAACACGGTGGGAAAAATAAACTCAACGTTGTAGTTCTCGACCGCCTGGTCTGCCAGAGTGTGCCAGTAATATCGGCCGTATCCTGCTGCGCCCTGGTGAAATTCAGGATAAGAATTCTCCGCCTGCGCAACTCCAGCCAGCATGCCTGCGAAGATGAACGCCGAGTAATCAAAACTGTCCAGTGTTGTCGTAACAAATTTGTCCTTTAGAGACTGGGGGGGGAGCTTTTCATCTACAGACACGGAGCGAAAATTGGGCACGATCCAGAGAATGCGTTTCGTCTGCTTTCCCTCCAAGCTGGTCGAATCTGTGCCAGCCTGTTGCTGATTCTGTGCGCCACTGCTTCCGCCTGAGGTCTGTTGCGCCGATGCAGCGTCCGGCGCATCAGGAACGTCGCTGGCAGGCGCGATTGACTGCGAATGCGCTGTGGATAAAAGAGCGCACGCCAGAAAAGTAACAGTAGTACATCGGGATAAGGATCTGCGTAGTTGCATGATGGGTTAGACGAGAGATATCGGCAACTGGGTGCAAAGAAACAACCCGGCGTTTCGCCAATGCCGTCATTTTAAAAACTTTGACAAGGCCTCAATACCGGCTTCGATCGCCGTCTTCGGTACAGAGTAGCCAAAGCGCACATGGCCCTCGCCCTGCGCTCCAAAAACGACGCCAGGAATCGTGGCAACATGTGCCTTCTCCAGCAAAATCGCAGCTGCTTTGCGGCTGTCTTTATGGATCTTGCCAACTTTGGGGAACGCATAGAACGCTCCCTGTGGCACTTCGCATTCGAGCCCCAGCTCGTTTAGCGCGCTCACCAGCAGGTCGCGTCGTTCGCGGTATTCTCCTAGTCGCTTGGCAAAAAAGACTTCTGGCGTGGCGAGTGCTTCGAGCGCCGCCCATTGCGACGGCGTGGAAACACCATTCGCTGAGTAGAGGACAAGCTTGCGCAGGCCAGTAATGAATGGCTCCTTGGCAACGACGTAACCAACCCGCCATCCAGTCATTCCGTAGCTCTTCGAAAAAGTGTAGGTGGTAATGGTTCTTTCCGCCATGCCTGGAAGCGATGCGATGGACACATGATCGCCTTCGTAGACGAGATCTTCGTAAGCCTCATCAGCGATCACAATCAAGTTGTGTTTTTTGGCAAAGGCGGCAACCTCTTCTGCTTCTTCGCGTGAGAACACTGCGCCGGAGGGGTTCTGCGGCGTGTTGTAGTAAATGGCCTTAGTGTGCGGCGTGGAGAACTGCTCGAGGCATTGGGTAAGACCGTTGCGTCGCGCGCTTGTCGTAGGAACGAGCAAAGGCCGCGCCTGAGCGCCGGTTACCATGTCGCGAATCGGCGTCCAGTATGGTGAAAATAACAGCATGTCGTCCCCAGGATCGAGCACCGCCTGGAAAGCGGCATAGAGAGCGTGAGCGCCGCCTGCGGTAATGAGCACATCGTCCAATGCCACGTCGAGATGATTGCGTGTCCTCAGCTTTTCGACGAGTGCCTCGCGTAGCGGCACTATCCCCGACGATGGCGCGTACTTAGTTTTGTTCTCGACGAGTGCGCGCACCATGGCGTACTTGATAGGCTCGGGCGTTTCGAAAAATGGCTCGCCGCCGTGAAACGCATGCACAACTTCGCCAGCGCTTCGCAAATCAATCACCTTGTTGCGAATCTGAACGATGTCAGAAAAACCGACTTCATCGAGACGCTTGGCAAGCCGCAGCGCGCTTTTTTTTGTAGTCATCTGAGGATTCTCCAAGGGCAATCTGCCGGCGTTGTGCGATTTGAGTCAGCGCCAAACTCTCTAGCTTATCCGAATCGGCATTCGTGTGAAGGCTTTTCCAGGGCTGACCGACGAAATGTTATTCTGCGGCTTATGCGCCGTTCAGCTGTCTGGTTCCTCATCGCGGTGCTCTGGCTTGTGATTGCCGCAGTCACAGCGCTGCATCAAGGTTGGCGGCGAGCGTGGCTGCAAGCTGTCATTGCAATTCTATTTCTGGCAGTTGCCGCATATTCCCGCAGCAAAGAGAGGGTCAGGTAGCGATGGCGCCTGTGTAGATGGCCATACCTGCCACTGTGTCGATACCCATCTTGTGCAGGGCATCGATCTCCGACTGTTCGCGAATTCCGCCAGCCACTATCAGTTGACGATCGGTCAAGCCGCGTAGCTTATGAGCTACTTCGATCGGGAACCCCTCCATTGTTCCCTCCGTATCTACGTGCGTATAGAGAAACGCTGTGCAGAAAGGATTTAGAGCGGCAATTGCTTCTTGAGGTGTAAGGCCGGCCTGTTCTTTCCATCCTTTGACTGCGACCTGTCCTCTCTTTGTGTCAATGCTAGCCACGAATTGTTCCGTGCCGATTGCTTCCTGAAGGAGACGAGCCAAGGAAATATTTACAGCGCTTACGCTGTCTTCGCTGCGAAAGAGCGCCGAGCCGAAAATAACGCGCCGGGCGCCGTAGTCAAGTATCTGACGCGCGCGTTCAACGGTGGCAATTCCGCCGCCAACCTGGCATGGCAGACGGCTGGTGATTTTCTCGATCAAGCCTGCATTGTCTCCCTGGCGCATCGCCGCGTCGAGGTCGATGAGTTGCACCAGGGGGTAATTGCTGAAGCGCTCGATCCAGTATTCAAAGTCGTCGAAGGCAAGCTTCAGCTTTTCGCCTTGAACGAGCTGGACGATGCGGCCACCCATCAAGTCGATCGAGGGAATTAGCACGGCAGCCTCACCGGGACACCTCGCCTGGCAATTGCTTCTTTGAGTTCGCGGACATTGGCAATGCCGAAGTGGAAGATACTCGCCGCAAGGGCAGCATCGGCTTTACCTTCCAGCAGGACGTCGGCAAAATGATCTGCCGTCCCCGCACCGCCTGAAGCGATTACGGGAATCTGAACAGCATCGCTCACCCGGGCCGTCAGCTCGCAGTCGAAACCAGTTCGTGTTCCGTCCGCGTCCATCGATGTCAGCAGGATCTCTCCGGCTCCACGTGACTCTGCTTCTTTTGCCCACTCCAGAGCTTTGCGGCCAGTTGCCTTTCGCCCTCCGTTTACGAATACTTCTGCGTCGATGACCGGCTGCGAGGCTCCATTTGCGCGCCGTGCGTCAATCGCGACAACGACAGCCTGCGCGCCGAATCGTTTGCCGATTTCCTCGATTAATTCCGGCCTCGCAATGGCAGCAGAGTTGATGCTGACTTTGTCGGCACCAGCGTCAAAGATTGCTGCTGCGTCTTCCACTGTGCGAATACCCCCGCCCACGGTGAAAGGAATAAAAAGCTGCTCTGCCGTTCGTTTTACCGCATCGATGAGCGTTCCCC
>DATGAD010000383.1:0-7514 GCA_035313725.1 Alloacidobacterium sp.
GCCGTGAAAATAAATCGCATCGGCAGGAGCAGCCGTCTGCGCCGAAGTGCATGCTGAAATCAAAAGAGCAGAGCAGAGAAGGAGCGTAGGTTTCACGAATCGGAGTCTAACATTCCACTCGATCGACAGCTGACACAAGCAAAAACTTGCTGTCATCCTGAGCGGAGCGAAGGATCTGCTGTTTCTTGCTTAGTAAAAGTCCCTGCTCTTGCGAATCCATCAGGAAAAGCCAGAATCACGAGCAGCAAGCCAGCAGCAGAAGCAAAATCCGCCGCAATCCAAGCTCACGCCCGCGAGCGTCATACCACTCATTGCGCGTATGAATCCCGCCGCCATCCCCGCCCGCACCCAGAGAGAGCGCAGGCACACCCAGCGACAACGGAATATTCGCATCCGTAGAAGCAATCCGAGTCTCAGTGCGAATCCCAAGATGCCGGTCCACCGCCCGCAGATTCTCAAACACAGCAGCATGCTCAGCCAACGTCCCCGCAGGCCGGTCGCCAATCGTCTCAATCGAGAACCGCAAAGCATGCTCCCGTTTCACGCCTTCATTAGCTTCGATCACCGCATCTTCCACCGCGCGATGAATCTCCACCTCCAGCCGAATCAATTGCTCGGAATCCGTCGACCGCGCATCGAAGCGAGCGGCCACCTGCTCCGGAATCGCATTGACTGAAGTCCCGCCCTCAATCGTGCCAACATTCAGCGTAGTCCGAGGCTTAGCAGGCAACGCCAGATCGCCCAGCCGCGCAATCGCCCGGCTCAGCACCACCACCGGATTTGGACGCGCGGCATCGGTCCACGAATGCCCCCCCGGACCGATCACCGTGACCAGAAACCGCCGGCTCCCCAGCGCGTGCGTCACGGCAACCTCGTGCCCGGCGCCATCCAGCACCACATGCGCCGCCACGCGCTCGCGCCACGGAGCATGCTGATAAAAATGCCGCATGCCGCGCAGATTCCCCTCGCCCTCTTCGCCCACATTGCCAACAAAAATCAAATCGCAAGCCGGGCGAATCCCCGCATGCCGCAGCGCCGCCGCAATGGCCAGCAGCGCCACCACGCCCGCGCCATTGTCGCAAGCACCCGGAGCAGCCAACCGCGTTCCATTTAGTTGCGGGTCAATAACCGTGTCGGAGGGGAAAACAGTATCAATATGAGCCGAGAGCAGCACGCACTCCCCGCCGCTCTCCTCGCCACGATAGACGCCAACCGCATTCCCAATCCCGTCCAGCGCAACATCTTCCAGCCCCAGTTCGCGAAACTTCCCGCAGAGCCACCCCGCCCTCGCCCCCTCGCCAAACGGAGGCGCAGCCACCAGCACCAGCTCCCGCTGCCACCCCATGATCCGTTGCTCGTGTAAGTGCACCCAGCCAAAGGCCTCATGCACACGCCGCTGCGCAGCCAATTGGCCGATACGCGCAAACGCCGTAGCTGGAACAGTAGCAGACATTAAGATTCAGCCTAGCACCCGCCAGACACTATGATGAGAAGCTATCCGGATGGAGAGCTATCAGATCGTCATAGCGGCGGAAATCAGCTGCATTGAAAGTGAGAATATGCCGGATACCGTGCACAATCATCGTGGCTGCTAACCGGGCGTCATGTACCTGCGTGCCGGAAACACCGTAGTCTAAAACAATTCTCCTCCACTCGCGATATACCCTCTCGCTATCAGGCAGAAGCGTCATACCTGCTTCTATAGCCTGCACTTCCTTTTCAGCGTCTGCCTTGCTGAGGCCAAAACCGTTGTGCGCTAGTGGACGGGTGAGGACATTCCAGAGCTCGGCAATGTTCTGGTGAGTGAAGTACAGTGTCCCCTGTTCTGAGAGCTGAGTACGCTTTGGGGTGATGCGGATCGGTTCGCCGGGTCATGCGCAGAAGAACATTTGTGTCAATCAGACATTCTTCTACTGGCATCTAGTCGTGTTCCTGATAGAGCCACTCCCGCGAAATCGTCTCCGGTAGAGGGGGAATTTGCTCCGAGAATTGCGACAGTGAGTCAAGCCATGAGTGCACTTCCTGTGGGGATCGGAAAGGGCGCCGGACTTGAGCAGAAACGCTCTTTGCAAGCACTTGCTCGACGTAAGCCTCAGGCGTTACCCCGCGGGCATGTGCCTCAGCTGCGAGTTCATCGGGAATATTAACCGTGATCTGCATATCTAATTCCTGTTCTGAGTTTACATGCTGTGCTTACAAATCACCCACGCTTCAATAATCCACAGAAACCAGAAACAACCCCCGCGCCGGAGCGGTAGCCCCCGCAGCCGTTCGTGACCGCGCCTCCATGATCCCCGTCACATCCGCAGCCGCAATATGCCCGCGCCCCACATCCAGAAAAGTCCCCACCAGGTTCCGAACCATATGGTGCAGAAACCCCGACCCATGCACCCGATAGACCAGCAAATCTGGATCCGCGCAATCCCAGGCGGAAGAAAACACAGTCCTGACCGTCGAAATCCCTTCAACCTCAGCCGACCGCTGCGCCAGATCCGGATCGCTCGCCGCAAATGAGACAAAATCATGCTCTCCAACCACCACCGCAGCCGCCTCAGACATGGCCTCCAAATTGAGAGGCCAGTTCAAGGCAAACACATACCGCGAAACCCACGGCGGACAAATCTCCCCGCGAAATATCCGATACTCATATCGCTTGCCCACAGCGTCGTGCCGGGCATGAAAATCCGCCGAAACGCTCACCGTCTCAAGCACGCGAATCGAAGCAGGCAGAGCACGGTTCAGCGCTCTGTGGAAATTCGCCGCCGGAATGGCCGCAGCCAGCGCAAAGCTCGCCACCTGCCCCAGCGCATGAACGCCGGCATCCGTCCGTCCGCTGCCCTGAGGCAGAACGCGCTCACCGGTGATGCGCTCAATCGCATTGGCCAGCGTTCCCTGGATCGTCACGCGGTCCGGCTGCACCTGCCAGCCGTGAAAGTCCGTGCCGTCGTAAGCAAGCACCAGCTTCCAGCCGGAAAGACCCAACTCGCCGCCTTCATGAATTTTCTCAACCATTTAGAGCGTCCAATCGCGAGGATAAAACATCTAGAGTCTGACATTGCACTTTAGGAAGGGCACAGACAGGCAAAACGGGATCAGAGCCAGAGGCCTGCGATATACTCAGCTTTTCCTGTCATGGTGGGGTTTTTGCGTCTGTTTTCTACGACATGTCTGTCGAATCCACGGAACGAAGCCGGGATGAAGCGCGTATAGACGAGAGTAACGGGCAAAGTTACGTAACCATCAACCAGTGTGCCTGAAAGCAGCGACAGGGCGCACATAAGGAAGCCAGCCGCGTCTGAAAAATGCCGTGGCTGCGTCTGTTGGTCACCGCTGCAATTGGATGGAGAGGCGAATGGAATTTTTTAGCGAACGCCGCGAAGCATTGAAACCGAAAGGCGCGTTCTTTTTGAGACTGAGGGCCACAGCGGCCATTGCCATGCTGCTCGCCAGCACGGCTCCTTCAGGGGCACTCGGTCAGCAGACCCAGCAGCCTGCAACTGCCCAGGCCGCGACCCCGGCAAATTCCCAAAACACCGCGAGTCCCGGGCTTCCCCCCGAGCCGGGGCCGAACTACACGCAGCCGCTTTATATGCGTCCCACGGTTCGCGATTTCACCCAGCCGCGCGGCTACTGGCCCAACCCGATTGCTCCGTATACGCCAACGACGCTGCCGCCACCCCGATTCACCAACTCGGTCCGGCTCGACGATCTGGTAAAGAGTGGCAAGATCTATCTCAGCCTGAGTGATGCAGTTCTGCTCGCTCTCGAGAACAACTTTGACATCGCCATTCAGCGCGTGAACCTCGACATTGCAGACACTGACGTCCTGCGCTCCAAGACAGGAACTAACCTTCTCCTCGGCGTAAGCAGCGGCATTGTCACCAACACCCTGGGCGGTGCCGGCACCACCGTCACTGGCGGTGGCGGCCCCGGCGGAACAAGTACAGGCGTTGGCGGTGCCGGTACCGGCGCTGGCGGTCAGGCGTTGACCACAAGCGGTACAGGACCAGCCCCTGGGAACTTTGATCCGACCCTCACCGGAAACATCCAGCTTCAGCGCCAGACCATTCCACAGTCCACTCCGGCGTTCGCTGGTGCTCTGGCGTTGTCGCAGAACACCAACATATACAACTTTAACTACGCTCAGGATTTCATCACCGGCACGAACCTGAAGGTGGGATTCAATAACGGCTACACCACCAGCGCCAACGTCTTCGCTGCCTACAGCCCTCAGTTGTCTGCAACCTTCAATGCGCAGATCACGCAGCATCTGTTGTACGGCTTCGGATGGGGCGTCAACGGACGCTTCATCGTCCAGGCGAAGAACGATCGCCGCATCGCGGACTCAGCTTTCCGGCAGCAGCTTCTCTACACCATCAACCAGGTCGAGAACATCTACTGGGGCTTGGTCAGTGCTTATGAAGACCTGCAGGCCAAGGAGCGCTCGCTGCAACAGTCGGCGCAGCTGTTATCCGATGACCGCAAGCAACTCGAGATCGGAACGCTGGCTCCGCTCGACGTCGTAAGCGCCAACAGCGCCGTAGAAACAGACAAGCAGGCACTGATCTCTTCGCAGAGCAATCTCGAATATCAGCAGCTCGTCATGAAGCAGGCCATCGCCCGCAGCCTCGAAGATCCCACCCTGGCCAATGCTCCCGTCATTCCCACGGACCGCATCAGTCTGATCGAGCTGCCCGAGGAACGGCGCACGGCCGATGACCTCGTTCGGCAGGCCGACGCGAACAGCCCCACCATCGAGCAGTCAACGCTCACGCTCAAAAATGACGAGCTCACGCTGAAAGGCGCGAAAAGCGGCATGTTGCCTACGCTCGATGTTTACGGCTTTTACGGGGCTTCGGCGCTGGGCGGCTCGCAGAATCCAAACTGCATCAACTTCGGGGCCACGGGTGAGACCCAGTGCCCTCCGGGACAATATCCCAGCGTCGGGTATGGCAACACATTCGAGAATCTCTTCAACAGCAGCGGTCCCGACAAAGGTGTGGGCTTCAATCTCAGCGTTCCCATACGCAACCGGTTTGCTCAGGCCGTGCACGAGCGCTCAGAGCTGGAATACCGCCAGGCGCAGATGCGTTTGCAGCAGCTCTATGTGCAGACGCGCATGAACGTCGTCAACGCGCAGTTTGCGCTCACCAACGACCGCGCGGCGGTGCAGTCGGCATTGGCTACGCGCGACTATGACCGGCAGAGCCTCGATGCAGAACTCAAGAAGCTGCATCTCGGGGCATCCACCACCGCACTGGTGCTGCAACAGCAGCGTGCTCTCGCCATCGCTGAGAACAACGTGATCTCGTCGACAGCTAAATACGCAATCGACCGCGCCTCGCTGGCGCAGATTCTCGCCAGCACCCTCGATCGCTATGGCATCAGCATTACCGAAGCGGCCTCTGGAAAAATCTCGCAGGCGCCCTCCATTCCGGGCCTCGAACCAGCCAAGTCGCTGCCGGATGTTAACCTTCCTGCACAACAGCAGAACCTGCAGCAGCAGGAGCAGAGACCCATTCCGGAGCCGCAAAGCCAGCCGCAGCCACAACAGCCACAATCACAACCGCAGCCCCAGCCGCAGCAAAACTAGCGAGCGGAATAACGCACAGAAGGCCCGGCTCATCGCCGGGCCTTTTACTTTTCATTTGGGAGATGGAAGACTGACCCCAAAAGAAAGGGAAACCCTGAAATGGCCACCTCTCCCGCAGCACCGCCACGCCCTCGTGCGCTGCCAACCATATTCGGCGGAGGACTCCTGGCTGGCCTCCTCGATGGACTCGACGCAATCATCTACTTCCGTCTCAAGGCGGGTGTTTCCTTCGGTAGAATCTTCCATTACATCGCCAGCGGTCTCATAGGCATCCGCGCGTCGATACAATTAGGCGGCCTCGGTGTCTTCCTCGGAATCATCCTGCACTTCACCGTTGCCATCGGAGCTGCCGCTGTCTATTTCCTCGTAGCGCTGAAGGTGCCCATCTTGATCCGCCGGCCATTTCTATCCGGCCCAATCTTCGGCCTCGGACTCTACGCCTTCATGAATTACGTAGTAATCCCACTCTCAGCCGTCCCGAAGCCCCCGCATCCAGTCTTCTCGTGGATCGACTTTGCCAGCGGGATCTTCGCCCACGTCGTCCTCATCGGAATCCCGATCGCCCTGTTCGCGCAGCGTTCGGTTCGTCGTCCCGCCTGAACCTTTTATTTGTCATCCCGACCGAAGCGGAGGGACCTGCAGTATCCGTGCCTGCGGCTCGATTCCAAAAGAAGGTGTCAAGCCCCCAAAGCCATCGCTGCGACTGTAAGCTATACACGCCACTAGGCTTACGGCCAATATTGGTTTGGCGTACTATTTCTCGAAATTTGCTATTCTGGATATAGGGAGAAAAAAGGCCCGCACATCGGTGCGGGCTTTTCAGTTTTCAGGAGACGCTTCAGCCGCTCGTGCGCTAACTACTCATAAAAAGAGGAATTTACAGAAAAGTATGGGGGGAGGGGAACTACCGCTCCGCCACCTGATCCAGCAACTCATAAAACTCGGGAAACGAAATCGCAGCCGATTCCGCGCCGTGAATCACCGTATCGCCCGAAGCCTTCAGCGCCGCAACCGAGAAAGCCATGGCAATGCGATGATCGCCGCCCGAATTGATCTCCGCCCCATGCAACTGCTGACCACCGGGAACATCGAGCCCGTCCTCGAACTCCTCAACCTCGGCTCCCATCGCGCGCAGGTTATTGGCAACCAGCGCAATGCGGTCCGACTCCTTGACGCGCAACTCCTTCGCGTCGCGGATGCGAATGCCGCTCTGTGTATAAGGAGCAATCGCCGCCAGCACCGGCAGCTCGTCTATCAGCTGTGCCGAAAGCGCACCCGAGATCGTCGTCCCGGTCAGTCCATTCGACGGTGCATTCACCTGCACCGTCCCAACCAGTTCGCCGTTCTTCTCCTCAAGATTGAGAACGCCGATATGAGCGCCGAGAGCCGTCAGAACATCGAGGAGCGTAGCCCGAGTAGGATTCAGCCCCAGCGAATCGAAGACAAGATTAGACCCGGGAAATAGTGCCGCAGCACAAAGAAAGAAGGCCGCCGAAGAGATATCGCCAGGAACCGCAGCCTCAATAGCCGAGAGAGGCTGCCCACCAGCAATGCTGACCGAATCCGTAGAGCGATCAACGTGAGCGCCAAAAGCGCGCAGCGCCAACTCGCCATGATCGCGCGTGCGAACAGATTCGCGCACAGTCGTCGTCCCATTGGCCTGCAGTCCGGCAAAGAGCACAGCCGTCTTCACCTGAGCGCTGGGAACCGGAGTCGTGTAGTCGATAGCTTGCAATTTGCCGCCACGAATCGTAACCGGAGCATGACCCTCGGTCAGCGTAATCTCCGCGCCCATTTGAGAAATGGGCTTGCGTACGCGCTCCATCGGCCGCCTGCTCAGTGACGCATCGCCGATCAGCGTGTACGTATGCGGCGTAGCCGCCAGCAGCCCGGTAAGCATACGCATGGTCGAACCGGAGTT
>DATGAD010000384.1:0-5363 GCA_035313725.1 Alloacidobacterium sp.
AGCCGCGATTAGCACACCCAGCAACCCTCCGGCAAATGCCAGCAGCAGGCTTTCAGTCATCAGTTGGCGAAAAACCTGAGAGCGGCTGGCTCCCGTCGCGATGCGGATGGCGATCTCACGCGAGCGGCTCAGATGCCGCGAAAATGCGAAGTTTGCCAGGTTCGCGCAGGCAAGCAAGAGCACCAGTCCGGATGCGCCCAGCAAGGTCAGAAATGTAGGCCGTGCGGCATGCGTCAGTTCGTGCTCGATGGGAACAAACTCTGCCGTATATCCGGAATCCTTCGGATAGAACTTGGCATACTCCATCTGCAGACGGCTTGCGATGGTCTGTAGACTGTTCGTCACCTGCTGCGGCGTCACTCCCGGATTCAGTCGCGCATAGACGTCCATCATCCGGTCTTCACGATTCGTCATCATTTCTTTTCCGGAGCGGAAGGGGCAGGACGTAGTTGGCATGTAGAGATCGTCGGTGCCTGGATAAGCGGGCAGCGGCGGCAGAACGCCAACGACGGTGTGCATGCGGTCATTCAACTCGAATGAGCGGCCGATGACATTCTTGTCGCCGCCGAACTCTTTCATCCAGTAGTCATAACTCAGCACCATCACCGGCGGGGCGGTCATCGTCTCGTCTGCCGGTGTCAACACACGACCCAGAATCGGCTTCACTCCGAGCACATCGAAGAAGTTGGCAGAAACCACGCCTGTCGCCACGCGTTCCGGCACGTTTGTGCCCAGCATGGTGAAGGTCATCGAGTGATATTCAGCCAGATTGGAGAAAAGGCGCCCTTGCTCGCGGTAGTCCTTGATCTCGAGCACGGAAAATCCGAAGGGATCAGGGCTGACCCTGGGTGCCTTCTGCTGGATGTGCACGATCTGCCCTGACTGCGCGTAAGGAAGCGGGCGCAGCAGGACTCCGTTGACGACGGTGAAGATCGCCGTATTTGCGCCGATGCCCAGCCCGAGCGTCAATATGGCGACAACAGCATATCCGGGATTCTTGCGCAGGGTGCGTAGCGCGTAACGCAGGTCGCGAAGGAGGTGTTCCAGCGCAGCGACGCTATTGATGCGCCATATCTCTTCGCGCACTCGAGTCGGGCTGCCGAATTTGATGTATGCCGCGCGCCGGGCTTCTTCAGGGCTCATTCCGCGCGCCAGGTTTTCGTCTATTTCGAGAGCGATGTGAGCCTCAACTTCGCGGGCGCGTTCCTCATCCCAGTAAGTACGCTTGAAAAACCGGCTGGGACTCATTGACTCTCCCTCGCGCAAAGCGTCTGCGCTCTTCACTCGAACATCTATGTGAAGAGACTATACTCCACTCGTAGTTCTATGGGAAGAGCCGTTTTTAGCGCGAGGATTCGTGGCTTATCGAGAGAGAGGAAGGCTGCAGGACACTGAGCAGTGTCCTGCATTTTTAAGCGGCGCGCACTGGATCTGCGATTTCGCCGTTTTCGATTTTCTCCTGGCAGTCGATGCAATACGGCGTCCACGGTACAGCTTCAAGGCGTTTGGCGCCTATGGCGTTGCCGCATTGCAGGCACTCGCCGTAGCTGCCTTCTTCGATCCGTTCAAGAGCCAGGTGGACCTGCGATAGCTGGTTGTGCCCGTTGGTTCCCTGGGTAAACAGTAATTCTTTCTGGTAGGAAGATACTGCCTGGTCGGCAACATCCTGGGTCGCGTCTGCGACCGTCTGGCGGCCTTGTTCTACGGCGGTCAGCATGTTGCGTTCCAGGAAGGCCTGCTGCTCACGCAGTTTTTCTTCAAGCCGCCGTATATTTTCCGAAGACTGTGTCACTTGAACTGAACTCCTTTGTCCGTTACTTCTTCTCTCTTCCTTGCGAGACAGATATTGGACGCAAGTTATGGAGAAAAAGATTTGCGGGCGTTGTGTAATTGCATATTTTTCGAAATCTGTTTTCTGCACCGCTTGATGCCGCAGCGACTGGCGTATACGCTAATGGCAGCCATGTACGAAGATTTTCACGTAACCGACCGCTGGACCGGCGAGGACCTTCATTGCCGGTGGAAGGCAAATATTGTTGCCATCGCTACCCGCCATGCCGATGCTGTGGACGTTCGCTATGAGGTGAACCAGCGTCCGGTATGGATTGCGATGCCGTGCGAGGCATGGGTAGAGCAAAAGAAACGCACCGGCCATGTGATCACCGATCAGCTCGCCGCGCAGCTCGCGGGACATTATCTGAAGCAAGCCATTGAGTCGGGCTATGACAATGGGCGCGAGATGTACACGATGACCATCGACGAAGTGCTGGAGCACCTGGACGTGGTGCTGCACGAAGCGGGACACACCAGCAAGCTGCCGACCTTACCTGCGAATGACGATGCGCAGCCTGTTTCGTAAATAACTCAAGACATCAATAGAAAAGGACCGCGGGAAGCGGCCCTTTTCGTGTCTGTAAATGATCTAGTAGCGTCCGCCGCCGCGCGGCCTTCTGTTGTCGCGCCCGCCGGATTGCGCCTGGTAGCAGGCCTTGCAGAAGACTGGCCGATCGCCCCGCGGTTCGAAGGGGACTGTGGTCTGCTGACCGCAACCGGCGCAGACTACCGCTGTTCCCTGCGTCGCGTTTGCCCGATATCCGCCGCCACCACCGCCGCCGCTGTAGCCACCGCCACCACCGCCCTGGTGATCATTCTTTTTCGCCTGACGGCACGCTTTGCACCGCTTCGGCGCGGAATAACCGCGTTCACGGAAGAAGGCCTGATCGGCTGCTGTAAAGGTGAAATCCTGTCCGCAATCGCTGCAAGTGAGTTGCAGGTCCCCAGTCATATAAAGCTCCTTGGCTATAGTCGTTCCCGTCTGGAGAGTTCCTGCGCCTGTTTCATTTATCTACTCGGTACCCTGGAGGAGATGGTCAGAAAGTCTGAGCAGCGGTTCGGTAGTCGAGCCTATTATTGCACTTCTCGGAGAAATCCGAATATTTAAATTGAGGCCAGCGTTTGCGAAATGCCCTGTTTATAGGGCGTTTTTGGCAGTTCTCCCAGCAGGTTTTTGAGGCGCGTGTCGTCCAGAATGACCGGGGAGGTCAGCAGATAGTGCATTTCAACCATTTCTCGCACTAGCGGGTTGAAGATGCCGAAAATGCGGAGCATGGTTTTTCCGGCGACCATGTACTTCGGCTTGCGTCCCGCCTCGGCGAAGATTTCGTCAGCCATGGCTCGGGTTGAGGTGACGCCGGCTCCGCCCAGATTCCACGCATGACCCCAGGCTTTTGGCTCAGCGATGAGCCGCGCGACCGTAGCGCCGGCATCGGGTATGTAGACGAATTCGTGAGGCGTGTCGACGGGGCCAATAAGCTGGGCGCGCTTGCCTGTCTTCGCAGCCTGAAAGGCGCTCCATAGAAAGCTCTTATCGACACCCGGGCCATAGAAATCCGGCAGCCGCAGGATAGCGGTCTGAATCTTTCCGGTGTCATGCGCCGCGAGCACCAGGTCTTCCTGCTCCTTGCGCATGCGGCCTTTAAAAGTGTGCGGCTGGCGAGGATGGTCCTCGTTCACGCGCTCGGCCTGTGGCTTGCCGAATGGATACACCGTTGCAATGAGAAGCAGCTTCTTCACGCCCGCAGCGATGGCGCCATCGAGAGTCTTTTTCATGAGCTGCGGATGCAGCTCAAACTGCCAGTAGTTGACGCCAACCATATAAATCGCGGTATCGGCGCCTGTGAGCGACTGGCGGATGGATTCAGGAGAGTCCGGATTCCACGTAGCGATTGTGGCGAAGGAATCGGTTCCAAAAGTAGCGCGAAGCGAGGATTCCGATCTTCCGATCACACGGTAAAATAATCCTTTAGCCTGGAGAGCGGTGGCGATCGACTTTCCCAGGCTGCCGGACGCTCCGATGAGTGCGATAGACTCCATGAAATATCTCCAGTTATGAACATTACCTGACCGAGACACAACGGAGAACTTTTGCCATCCAACGCTGCCAGATGGCACAATAAACGGTTTGCCCCAAGGAGATATTTATGGGAGCTGCCACCACGGCAACCGACCTGCGCACTCTTATCGAAGGCCCCCACGTTCATCGGAATCTTTCCACTCCGCAACTGGTAGAGACTGCAATTGCCCGCGGTGAAGGCAGACTGGCCGCAAACGGCGCGCTCGTGGCTTACACAGGCTCGCGCACAGGGCGTTCTCCAAAAGACAAGTTCACGGTCGAAGACGATCAGACACGCAGCCGCGTTGACTGGGGCAAGGTCAACCAGCGTTTCGACCCAGCGAAGTTTGAAGCGCTGCTCGATCGCGTAGTGAAGCACATGAGCGAGCGCGATCTGTATGTCATGGACCTCTATGCCGGCGCCGATGCGACATTTCGCCTGCCGATCACGGTGATTGCGGAGTACGCCTGGCACGCGCTTTTTGTGAAGCAGCTCTTTGTGCGGCCTCAGCTTGCTGAACTGGGCCGGCATGTCGCTGAGTTCACGGTGATTGCGTCTCCGGAATTTGAATCTGTGCCTGAGCGCGACGGAACCAAGTCAGGCACATTCATACTGGCTGACTTCACGCGCAAGATCATCCTCATCGGCGGCACGAAATATGCGGGCGAGATGAAGAAGTCGATCTTCGGCGTGATGAACTATCTACTGCCGGGGCGCGATGTTTTCCCCATGCACTGCTCGGCCAATATCGGGGCGAATGGCGAGACCGCGCTGTTCTTCGGACTTTCAGGAACAGGCAAGACGACGCTCTCCGCTGATCCTCTGCGCCGGTTAATCGGCGACGACGAGCATGGATGGAGCCAGTCAGGAGTCTTCAATTTCGAGGGTGGCTGCTATGCCAAGTGTGTCGATCTCTCGGAAGAAAAGGAGCCGCAGATTTATCACGCGATCCGCTTCGGGGCGGTGCTCGAGAATGTCGTGATCGATCCGGTGACGGGCGAGCCGGATTATTCCGACATCCGCTACACGGAAAATACGCGCGCTGCCTATCCGATCGAATTTATCGAGAATGCCGTGATCCCCGGAGTTGGTGGCCATCCGAAAAACGTGCTCTTCCTGGCGGCCGATGCTTTCGGCGTGCTCCCGCCGATTGCGCGGCTGACACCCGAGCAGGCGATGTATCACTTCCTCTCCGGCTACACAGCCAAGCTAGCAGGAACCGAAGCAGGGCTGGGCAGTGAGCCCGTGCCTGAATTTTCGGCCTGCTTCGGATCGCCTTTCCTGCCGCTGGCTCCGCGAGTGTACGCGGAAATGCTGGGCCGCCGTCTCAAAGAGCACGACGCGCAATGCTGGCTGGTGAACACGGGATGGACCGGTGGCGCCTTCGGCGTGGGCAGGCGCATGAGCCTGAAGCACACGCGCGCGATGGTGCATGCCGCGCTCGATGGAAGACTGGCGAAGGCTGAATAC
>DATGAD010000385.1:0-10141 GCA_035313725.1 Alloacidobacterium sp.
CGTGAAACCAGCGTGTCGGGATAACTCTGCATCCACAGCGACGGCATCAGGTACTCGAACATCGTGCCTGTCCACGAGATCAGAACCGACCGCCCGTACGCCATCGTGTGCGTGCGTCCCAGCTTGAACCAAACCTGCTGCGAAATGTCGCCCTTCGCAATCGCGACAAACGCGGCAATGCGGGCCTCCGATGCCAGCAGGTCATAGCATGCGGCATGGAGTTTCTTCGGCTCCATGTCGTAGCCGATCGAGAGCAGCATGCGCCCTTTCTGCAGCAGAAATCCGAAGTCCATCTCATCTGCAAGCCGGTACGCTCCATCTGAAATCGCACGTAAACTCCGCGTCATGCCTTGCAGCAATTCCTTAGTCCGAGGCAGCATCGTACGCAGCTGTTCACCGAGGAAGACATTCGACTCATCTTCACGCGTAGCCCAGGCGCGCGACAATCGCGCATCAAGCTGTGCCGCAAAATCCGCGGCCGTTTCAAGAGAAGGGAACATCGTCTCTTCGCGAAGCCCGATCTGCGGAACATCCCGCAGTGGCGCAAATTCGGGCAGTAGCCATGGCATGTAATCTCGGAGGATCGTCGTCAGCGCCGATGTGCGATGCTGTATTTCGGCAATCCACCAATTGGCTTCATCAGTATCCGCGGCAACATCGCTCAACAATGAGTCTTCATGCTCCAGTAGCCACGCAGCCCAGGTATCGAAGGCTGCATCGGCGTTCGGCGGAGCAAACGCATCCTTTCGCGCAAGGTCAGAAATATGTAACTTCAACAGTTGCCAATAAGTTTCGAATCCCTGAAAGTGCCGGTCGGAAATAAGCGGTTCGCGCAAGAGAAACAACGCGCCCATGCGCAGGGTATAGAGCGATGCGGCCAGGTTGCCGCTGTCAACCGATGACACTGAAGCTGGCTTCAACGGCTCCAGCGTCTGCGTGTTGTACCAGTTGAGGAGATGCCCATGAGATTTTTCCATCCTCGCAATTGTTGCGAAACTCGCATGCGTCAATTCCGCAAATTCCGGTGCAGTGAGAAAGCCAAACTCGCACGCCGCCTGCCGCGCGTTCAGCAGGAGCCCAAGGTTCGTTGGCGACACCCGCGCAGCTTCGAACAGTCCTTCCTCCTCCACATTGTCAGGAATCAGATAGTTGTGGTCTGCTCCTCCAAATTGATAGAAGTAGCGCCAGATGCGAGCCGCATGTTGCCGCAGAAAGGTAACTTCATCACGCGTAAGCTGCCGCTGTTGGTCGCGTGGCGCATGGTTCAGCCAGAGAATAATGCTGCCGGAAAATCCCCAGAGCAGCAGGATCGGTGCGGCAACGACAAGCGACTTGGGATCAAAGGCAAGAATGACGACCGCAAGAATAATCGTCGAGAGCGGGATAATTGCCAAATAGCGATCCACTGGAGTCGTGCGGTGCGAAGCGCTCTCCGCCTCCGCTGCAGTTTCCCACTCCAGCAATCGCTGGCCGGTGATGAAGCGGCGTACCAACGAGCGCACAATCGCATCGATCGCGAGCATCGTTTGATGCGGAAGGAAAGTCAGATTCAGAAGGGTAATGAAAGCGCCCTGCAGGAAACCGGTGAATGCCTCTCGCATCGCGCCCTGCTGCTCGCTCGCTAGAGCGCGTCCCGTTGTGAACAGCAGTTGCACAAACGTCGGCAGGAACATGAGCAGCAGTGTGGCGATCGTCCAATAGAGCGCGCCACCAGGTAGCCCAAGCCAGCCCGCAACAAGAAGAATCATCGTCAACGTCTCTACCAGCGAACGGCGCAGATTGTCGAAAATCTTCCAACGCGAAATCGTCGATATCGGATTGCGTACATAATGCCCTGACTCATCGGGGACCCGCCCAAAGAGCCACTGCACAATCTGCCAGTCACCGCGCACCCAGCGATGCTTGCGGCGGTTGTATGCGGAGTAGTGCGAAGGATAGTCGTCAATCACCTCGACATCCGTCGCCAGCCCCACGCGCGCATACGCGCCTTCAATCAGGTCGTGACTGAGCAGGGAATTGCGCGGGAAGCGGCGGTCCAGCACGGCATGCAGCGTCGCAACTTCATAAATTCCCTTGCCGGTAAAAATGCCCTCGCCATAAAGATCCTGATAGGTATCTGAGATAGCTCGCGTATAAATATCAAAGCCGGTCTGCCCGGAATATATCGAAGCCAGCCGCGAACGCGATGCTGAGTGCACGCTGACGCCAACACGCGGCTGCAGGATGCCGTATCCATCGGTAACAATGCGTTTCTCTGGATCGATGATTGCCTGGTTTAACGGGTGCGCCATCGCACCAATCATGGAGTTCGCTACCCCACGCGGCAATTGCGTATCGGAATCGAGCGTAATGATGTAGCGCACGCGCTTCAGCACATCCAGATTTCCTACCTTCACCGGGAACGCGTCGAAGGTGCCGACCAGCAGCTTATTCAGGTCGAGAAGCTTGCCCCGCTTGCGCTCCCATCCCATCCAAACGCCCTGACGCGCATTGAAGAGGCGATGGCGATGCAGCAGAAAGAACGACCCGTTCTTTGGCGACGGATAGCGCGCATTGAGATCATTGATCAGCCGGATCGCCAGATCCACCAGCGGGTCGGTGTCGTTCTCACGCGGGCGAGTAATCGAGTCGGGCAGATCAGTGAGTAGAACGAAATGAAGATTCGGATCGGGATTCGCGAGAAAGCGAACTTCAAGTTCCTGCACCAGTTCGCGCGTCTGCTTTTCATTGATCAGCAGCGTGGGGACGACGACCAGCGTCGTATACTCCGCCGGAATCTTTTCGCCGAAGTCGAGCTTGGGCAGCGCGCGTGCCTTAAACAGGGAAGTGACCGTGTTGTTCACCAGATCTACCGCGCCCTGTGTCACTGGCAGCAGCATAAAGAGAAACGCCACCGTAAGGCCGCCAAAAATTGCGTAATTCGGAATCAGCGGCAGAAGAATCAATGCGATCAGCAGAACGGTGAGGATTTCAATCGAGCCGATATAAAAGTCATCCGCATTGCGCTGAATGCCGATGCGCAAACGATCGATAAGTTGCGGGCGATAGCCGACACGCCTCGTAAGATCGAAGAAGCCCTTGTCCACAAGGTAATATCCGATGTGCATCTGCCGCGCGCGCAAGCGCCCGTCTGAGAATTGCTGTTGTCCCGCTTTCTGCGCCATGTCGAGAGCCGCTGCAGCTACCTGCGACTCTGTCGCTTCGGCGTAGCGTGCAATCTCCGACACGCGCTTGCGATACTGTTCGCGGCTGTCAAAATCCATCCGCGAATAGGCCTGTGCGGGGTCCTTCTGCAAAATAGTTTCGAAGGCCACCAACTCTTCGATCAGCGATGCCCAGGCCGCATACCCAATGTCACGCACGCTTTTGATACGAGTGCGCAACACTTCTGCGGACCCGGCAGCCGATGACGTGGGCGCATGCAACCGCGCGCTGGACTGCGTCAAGATCCACTCCAGCAGCAGAAACTTCAGCATCGTAGGCACAGCCCACAACTCCTCAAGCTCCAGTGGGTCAGCACGTTGCACTTCATCGAGAAAAGTATGAAAAGCATCCGCCGACCATCTGGAGTCCGCTGCGTCCAGATACGCTGCCGACAGAGCAGCCGCGCGTGTCTCTTCTTCCTGGCTCGGCAGCGAAACCCGTGGCAGGCGATTTACCTTTCTGCGGATGGAAAAAGCCTCAAGCACCACACTTCGCAGCAGGCGCGGATTCTCGCGTATTTCTAGCAATGGATCGGGACCTGCAGCAGGATCGACCTTGTGCCCTTCCAATTCCGCGGCCAGCATGTCGAGTGCGTCGCGCGCAGCCTCCACGCGCCGCGCGAAACCGCCTTTTCCCTTGGGCTGATGCGTCACGTGCCAGCTGGACGCAGCCGTTTGCGCGGCCGTGCGCATCCGTTCCGCGGGAATTTGCGGCTCTTGTTCCGCCTGCTGAACGTCAATGGGGGCTTGATCTGTCATGAACCTTCTTTACTTCATCGATAGCTGGCAGCCTGCATCTCGAACATCTCCGCATAGCGCCCACCCAGCGCAATCAGCTGCGAGTGGTTGCCTTCTTCGACGAGCCTTCCGCCTTCCAGCACGACGATGCGGTCTGCCATCCGCACCGTCGAAAAGCGGTGCGAAATCAGTAGCGCCATCTTGCCTTCTGTCAGTTCCGCAAAACGCTCAAAGACCTCAAGCTCGCTCTTCGCATCGAGCGCCGCCGTAGGCTCGTCTAGAATCAACAATTGCGCGTCGCGTAAGTAAGCGCGCGCGAGCGCAATCTTCTGCCATTCGCCGCCCGAGAGATCGACCCCGCCTTCAAACCGGCGCCCTAATACCTGGTCATAACCATGCTGCAGCTTGGCCACCACACCAGCTGCAAGGCTCTTCTGCGCAGCGTTCTCGATTTCCGCTTCCGTATGCGGAATTTCCACGCGCCCGATTGAGATGTTTTCCCGCGCCGTCATTTCATAGCGCATGAAGTCCTGAAAGATAACGCCAATCTCCTTGTGCAGATCTTCCAGCGAGTATTCGCGCAGGTCCACGCCATCCAGAAGAATCTCGCCTTCAGTCGGATCGTAGAGGCGCGTGATGAGCTTCACGACAGTCGTCTTGCCCTGCCCGTTTTCGCCTATCAATGCAATGCGCTCACCCGGTTGCAACGTGAAATTGAAATTCTTCAGCACCTTCCGCTCAGTCCCCGGATACGCAAACGACACATTGCGGAACTCGAACCCTCGCCCGACCGGTCTGGGCGCCGGAAGCGCATTCGGTTTCGATTGCACCATCGGCTTCATCTCGAAGAAAGCAATCAGGTCAGTGAGGAACAGCGCCTGGTCGGCAATTCCCGAAGCAGTCGAGAAGACCTGCTGCAGATTCGAGCTAGCCTGCACAATCGCGTTGGTGATGAAGTAAAACGTTCCGATGCTGTAGAAACCATGCACCGCGCGCCAGATTACAAATGCATACGAACCGTAATATCCCAGTGTGCCCAGAATGCCGAGCAGGCCGCCACCGATCAGCTTTTTCCGCGAGAGCGCAACGTTCTCTTTGTAGATTTGCTCCGAAAGCTTGGCAAAGCGGTTCGTCAGATACTCATTCAGGTTAAAGAGCTTCAGTTCCTTGGCGGCTTCCTTGCTGCCGCCTACCTGCCGCAGGTAATCCATCAGCCGTTTTGCCGGAGTCTGATGAAAATTCTTCGCGTACCCGAGAAAAGCGAAATGCGTCTCGCCCAAAAATGACGGGATGATGCCGAGCGCAAGCAGCACCATCAGCCACGGCGAGTAGTAGAGCAAGGTCACCGTAAAAACCAGCGTCGTAATCACCTGCTGGAACAACCGGCCCATCTGCTGAATCAGCACCAGCCGGTCCGTCGCTTGCACCCGAGCCCGTTCCAGCCTGTCGTAGTAAACAGGATCTTCGTAGGTCGTCAGGTCAAGCTGCGCTGCCTGACGCATGACCTCGATGCTGACGTGATGCGTGTAGCGGTCTGCGAGCAGTGAGTCAAAGTAATCGATTGTCCGAGTCAGGATTCCAGCTAGAACAGCAAGCCCAACCTCCAGCCCAACAATCCACCAGAAGTGAGCCGGCAAACCCTCGTGCCGCAAAACGTGCTCGACGCCGTTAATGATCCAGGAAGCTACCTTGGCGATTGCCAATGGCATGAGCGCTACAAAGATGCGCAGAACCAGCCCCCAGGCCACAACCTGCGGCCCCGACTCCCAAAGAATCTTCAGGACGGGGGGAACATTCTTTAGCGCACGAATGCGATCGCCCCACGCATTCTGCAGGCTTTGGGTCTGGGTTTGGCTCATGGGTCAGGCACTTAGCCTCATCCGCGCTCCCGGCCTTAGTCGGGCACTCCAACGTCTGAGGAGAAGTCTGAGTGTGAGATGCAAACCTCTGTGCTCGTGTTGTTTAGGTATAGCCCTACGCCCATTCGGTCAGCGCTTCCCCGTGATCCAGAGCAAGGGGTTTTTGTTGCTTATTCATGGGAAATTCGCCTGTTTGTAACAATTCACTGGGAATCTAGAGCAGGACTGGCAGCACCCCCTTTCACTGTAGACCGCAACTTGCCATTTCTAGGTATTCCGGTAGGTGTGTCTGCGAGTGGCGGGGTCTGTGCGTGCGCGGTCCGGTAAGTTAACCCCTTGGTAGTCAGGTAAATACAGGAACCCCGTTTGTTAAAGAGAGGTCAAATGAACACGAATTTGAAAGCGCTGGCGAGTCTTGTGCTGGCATCGGCACTTGTTGCCGGGCATGCTCAAACCGCTCCCACGACGAAGGCGCATGCAGCAGCAAAGAAGACTGCTTCAGCGAAGCCTTCAGTGGAGTCGCAGATTGAATCGCTTCGCGAGCAGATGAATTCCCAGAATTCCCAGATTCAGGCGCTGAAGCAACAGCTTTCCCAACGCGACGGACAACTGCAGCAAGCGCAGCAGGCCGCGGCGCAGGCCCAGCAGGCTGCCCAGCAGGCGCAGCAGGCTGCCCAGGCACAACAGGCCGCAATTGGCGAGAATACCCAGGCCGTCGCCAGCCTTCAGGGATCTGTTAACGACCTGAAGACCAACACCCAGTCCATCGTGACCACGGTTCAGGAACAGCAAACTCAGGTCAAGAAGCAGATCGAAAATCCTGACGCGATTCACTATAAAGGCATCACGATCTCGCCCCAGGGAAGCTTCGTTGAAGCCGCGACCGTTTACCACAATCGCGCTCTTTCCTCCGACATCAATACGCCCTTCAACTCCGTCCCATTTGAAGGCGCTGACAATGCGAACATCAGTGACTTCTACGGCACCGGCCGTCAGTCTCGTCTGGCCCTGATGGCCGAGGGCAAACTGACTGACTGGACCATCCGCGGCTACTACGAAATGGATTGGCTGGGCACCGGCGTCACCTCCAACGCCAACGAGAGTAACAGCTACGTGATGCGCCAACGCCAGCTCTGGGCGCAGGCGGAATCCAATGGGTGGATCTTCACCGCCGGTCAGCAATGGAGTCTGGCTACAGAGAACAGAACCGGCATAATCAACCGCACTGAGTTGCTGCCGCAGACCATCGACGCAGCATATAACGTCGGTTTCGTATGGGAACGCCAGTACGGCGCTCGCATCGTAAAGAGCTTCATGAACAAGCAGCTCTGGGCTGGTTTCTCGGTCGAAAACCCCCAGACTCTGACCCCAAGCTGCGCTGCCACCGGAACCACGAATTCGGGTGCGGCTCTGGCCTGCCCAACGAACTACCTGATCGGAGCCACCGGAACCAACGGCGGTCTCTACAACGGTGCCGGACAGCCAGGCGCGACTTCCTCGGCTCCGGTTACGACCTATGCTTACAACATGGCTCCCGACCTTATCGCCAAGGTTGTATTTGAGAAGCCGGGCTTCGGACACTATGAGGTCTTCGGCATCGCACGGTTCTTCCATGAGCGCGTCTACCCGAATGCAACCTCGACAACCGTTCCAACAGGAACAGGCGCATACAATGACTCGACGGTGGGCGGCGGCATAGGCGGAAGTTTCTATATTCCGGCGACCAAGTACTTCGATCTGGGTCTTAGCGGATTGTGGGGCGATGGCACAGACCGCTACGGCGCAACCCAGGAGACGGACGCGACTATCCGTCCCTCGGGCCAGATCGCTCTCCTGCATGGTTATTCCGCTCTAAGCACGGCCGTATTCCATGCTTCGCCCCGCCTGGACATCTACTTTAACGGCGGCACCGACGGTACCTTCCGCGACTACTTTGCGACCCAGAAAGGCGTGATTGGTTACGGGCTCTACGGCACCAATGACAAAGGCTGCGGAATCGAAGTGGCTCCGGCAACCTCGCCTCAGGCAGGCTACCAGCCAAGCGCTCCCGCCAGCTGCGGCAGCCCCACGAGGAATACCCAGGAGTACACTCTGGGCGACTGGTATGACTTCTACAGGGGTCCCAAAGGCCGCTTTCGCTTTGGCCTGCAGTACAGCTATATCGAACGTTACGGCTGGTCTGGCGTAGGTACCAAGCCGAAGGGCAACGAGAACGAGCTCTACACCTCCTTCCGTTACTACATGCCGTAGGTTGATTTAAATACCACCATGCAAAGGGCACCCAGCGATGGGTGCCCTTTTCCTTCAAGCAAAAAAAAGCGCCGCAGCGGAAGAGCCGCCACGGCGCGCCAATACAAGACAACGGAAGGATCATACCCCTACGCTTTCCTCCTGACCAGTCGTCTGCAGGATTCTTTTGCCGCACAGCAAGAACAGCGGCTGAATTCTTCAGCTGTTCTCCATCCCGATGGTTTAATAGGCCATGCTCCTTTCAGCACGTCGACACATTCTGAGTGTTGTTGTCCTTGCCTTTTGGCTTGTCGCCAGTGGATGCAATTCACAAACAGCGAACACCTCGCAACCGCAGCAGCAACCGGTCAGCACGGTTGATCTGCCGGCTGTTTCATCGCGCCTGCATGAGATTGCCGCCAGCGGAAATCTCTCCGACCTCCACTGGTCCAACTTCACCGACTACAGCATGCACTTCCAGCACATCTATGAAGCGTCGAACTTCGCCCCTGTATGGCTCAGCAACGGCAAACCGACGCCGCAGGCCCTCGCCGTTATCCAGGCGCTCGAAGCCAGCCAGCAGAAGGGCCTGAACCCCGACGACTACGACGCATCCCGCTGGCCCGATCGCCTGCATTCGATCGATGGTTCACCCACGCCCGACACGCTCGCCCGATTCGACGCCGCGCTCACAGTCGGAGTCATGCGCTACATTTCCGACCTGCATATCGGCCGCGTTAATCCCAAGCATTTCAGTTTCGGGATCGACATCGAACAGAAAAAATATGACCTGCCGCAATTCGTAACCACGAATGTCATCCATGCCAGCAACGTCCAGAGCGTTCTCGATGGCGTCGAGCCTGTCTATAACGGCTACAGAAACACCGAAGCCATGCTGCAGTTCTATCTGCGACTCGCCGCGCAAGGCGACGGGCCACCGGTGCCCGATGTCACCAAGACCGTAGCTCCTGGTGATGCCTATCCCGGAATCAGCCAGCTCATGCAGCGTCTCCGTCTCTTCGGCGATCTCCACGCTGAAACCGTGATCGACACAAATACGACAACTTACTCCGGGTCGCTGGTCGACGGAGTCAAAACCTTCCAGTCGCGTCACGGTCTCGCCGTGACCGGCAAGATCGATAAGGACACCGTCCGTCAGCTCAACACCCCGCTGGCTTTCCGTGTCAAACAGCTGCAGTATGCCCTCGAGCGCTGGCGCTGGCTGCCGCCCCAGTTCCCGCAGCCTCCGGTCGTTGCCAATATTCCGGAATTTATCGTGCGCGCCTATGGCCCGAACCAAAAAGTGGAGTTCTCCTCCAACGTCGTCGTAGGCAAGGCGATGCGCACGCAAACGCCAATCTTTGCCAAGGACATGCGGTACATCGTCTTTCGTCCCTACTGGAATGTTCCAACAGGAATAGTGCGCGGCGAAATCATCCCAGGTATCACTCGTGACCGGCACTACATCAGCAAGAAAAACTTCGAAGTCACCGACTTTAACGGCAACGTCATCACCGACGGCGTAATCAGCGACGAAGTGCTGGCACAGCTGCGGGCCGGAAAGCTGACCGTCCGCCAGAAGCCAGGGCCAACGAACTCGCTCGGGTTGATCAAGCTCATGTTCCCGAACGAGTACAACGTCTACCTTCACAGCACGCCCGCACAGCAGCTCTTTTCGCAGTCGCGACGCGACTTCAGCCACGGCTGCGTGCGGGTCGAGAAACCGGCTGAACTCGCCGCCTATCTGCTGCGCAACCAGCCGCCGTGGACGCTCGAAAAAGTGCAGCAAGCGATGCAATCCGGCCCCGACAATCAGCAGGTAAATCTCACCACGCCAGTTCCTGTGCTGATTCTGTACGTAACCGCCGTCGTCGAAGAGGATGGCTCCGTCCATTTCTTTGACGACATCTACGGCTACGACAAAACCCTTGAGGCAGTGCTGGCCAAAGGACAACCCTATCCGGGTTAAAAGACGGAGGTTCCGGAGAGTTGGTTGGTCATCGAACTGGGTGAAAAGGGGTGCCCGTACTTCGCGCAACGAAGTACGGGCGAGCAAGAATTCTCTACAGGGATGGAAAGAGAAAACGAACTAGCTTACCAGCGACGCACGCG
>DATGAD010000386.1:0-8696 GCA_035313725.1 Alloacidobacterium sp.
ACCACAGGAACGCAGAAAGCCGGGGTGTGATGAAATTGTTTTCCGTCCCACGCCAGAACGCCGTCCGGCCCGAGGGTTGCGGCGGTGAGGAGGCAACCATAGCGGCGTTGCATGCGGCGCAATGCTTTCTCTAAATCGACCTCGCCGGTCAGCTTGCAGGGAAAATCCCTGCTTACGATGAGATAATCGATGTTCTCAAGCAGCTCTTCGACGCCCGGGTAAAGCTCGTCCAGATCGCCGACGACGGGTATATCAGCAGCACGGGCCCAGCGCGCCGCTACTGTTGCCGCGGCAGTATCGTGGCCATCGACATGGAGCGCCCGCGCGTTGACGATCCACTCGCGCTGAAGCTCGTTGGGCTGAAGAACGAGGCGCTCATCGCGCCGGCACAGAACCGTTCGCTCTCCTGCGCCGTCGACGAGAATCAGAGATTGCGGGCTTGCACCTCCCGCGACGGTGATGAGCTGCATTTCAACGCCGGCTTGAGCAAATGCCTCGCGGTGAAGTGTTGCAGCAGAGTCGTCGCCCAATTTACCGACGTAGCGAGTGCGCATGCCCCAGTTCTGGCACGCAACTACGGTAGTCGCGACCTGTCCGCCTGGAGCTACCGTTGCGGTCCGATATTCCACCTTCGAGCCCAGAGCAGGGTAAATGGCGAGAGGGATAAGTGTGTCGGTGGCGTTCAGCCCCACACCGACAAGGTCAACCTTTGACACTTTCGTCATATTTTCACTGTAAATGATGTGTGAATTTCTGGCCGGGGCAGATCGCTGAATATGCAGTCAGAAGCCGGGCCCGATATCTATGGCAGCAACAGCGCAATCTTAGACAAACGTTTGTTTCAGTCGATATTTCTTGACATTCCTTAAAGCCTTTTGGCTCAATGGGTCTGATTCCTCCCCATTGCCGTGCTGGTTCTGGTGAGAGTCCGGTTCGACATTAAGAGCCAGTCAGCGCCATCTATCGGGAAAGAAGCAGTGATGAAAAGCGCCATCATTTTTGGGACTGTTTTGCTTGGGTTCGTGCTTCCTTTGCGGGGAGCGTCTTATTATCCGCTTCGGCTTGAGGATTCTAAAGCCGTCTATCTGACAAAAGAACAGTTTCCGGTAAAGGCAGACGGCCTGGCTGACGACAGCGCTGCGCTCCAGGCGGCGATCGATAAAGCGGAAGCCGAACACGGCGAAGGCATTGTCTTTGTTCCCGAGGGACGATACCGCATTACGCGCACGATCTATGTGTGGCCCAGCGTGCGTGTGATTGGCTATGGCACGAATCGGCCGGTGTTTGTGCTGGCGGATAACACACCCGGTTACCAGCAGAGCATCGGATACATGTTTTTCTTTACCGGAGGCAGGCCCGGCGGCACCCACTGGAGAGAGCGCCAGACGAATAGCGTGCGTCCGGTCATGGAGGGAACTGTTCCTACGAGCAATAACGTCGTCGATGCCAATCCGGGAACGTTTTATTCCGCGATGAGCAATGTGGACTTTGAAATCGGGAGCGGGAATCCAGCGGCAGTGGGTATTCGATTCCATGTTGCGCAGCACTGCTATCTGGCGCACATGGATTTTCATGTCGGCTCGGGGCAGGCGGCGCTCAAGGACATCGGGAATGAAGCCGAGGATCTCCACTTTTATGGCGGAGACTACGGCATCATCACACAAAAGCCTTCTCCGGGCTGGCAGTTTACGCTGCTCGATTCAACGTTTGAAGGCCAACGGAAAGCGGCGATCCGCGAGCATGAGGCTGGGCTCACACTAATTCACGATGCGTTCCGCAATGTGCCGGAGGCAATCTCGATCGACCCGAACTATGCCGAGGAACTCTGGGCGAAAGATGTGCGCTTTGAGAACATCAGCGGACCGGCCATTACCATCAGCAACGTCAATAATCCGCGCACGGAGATCAATCTAGAAAACGTTGCGTGCCGTCACGTTCCGGTTCTTGCGCTGCTGCGTGAGAGCGAGAAGCAGGTTGCCGGACCCGGCGAGAGCTATGTGGTGAAGTCGTTCTCACACGGGATGACGATCGATGCTCCCGGTGCAGAGGGGGAGATTCAGACGCATCTGGATGCCGATCCTGTGAAGGATATGCCTTCATTTGGAGCCAATACGATTGTGGCGCTGCCGCCTGCTGATACGTGGGTCAATCTGCAGTCTCTAGGCGCAAAGGGCGATGGTACGACCGATGATACGGCTGCAGTGCAGAAAGCGATCGCCGAGCATCGTGTGCTGTACATTCCGATGGGCCGATATGTCATCAGTGACACGCTGAAGCTTCGCCCGGATACAGTGCTCATTGGGTTGCATCCGAGCATGACCCAGTTTGATCTGCCGGACGGGACTGCCGCGTTTCAGGGGCCGAGCGCGCCGAAAGCCCTGCTTGAAGCTCCCAGCGGCGGGCAGAACATCGTGACTGGCATCGGGCTCTCCACGGGAGGCATCAACAGCCGCGCTGTCGGCGCCATGTGGATGGCGGGCGCGCAGTCACTGATGGACGATGTGCGTTTCCTCGGTGGTCATGGCACGAATGCTGCTGATGGGACGCGCATGAATCCGTATAACAATACACACACGGCTGATCCGGACATCCACCGCCGCTGGGATAGCCAGTATCCCAGTCTGTGGATCACGAATGGCGGCGGCGGAACGTTCGCGAATATCTGGACGCCGAGCACGTTTGCGCAGGCTGGACTCTACATCTCGAATACTTCCACGCCGGGGCGAGTGTACGAGCTATCGAGCGAGCATCACGTTCGCAATGAAGTGAAGCTGGATCAGGTCGAGAACTGGGAACTCGACGCGATCCAGACGGAAGAGGAACGCGGCGAGAGCGGCTTTGCGCTACCACTCGAAATCTCGCGGTCAAAGAACATTACGATTGCCAATTACCACGGCTATCGCGTCGTGAGCAGCTATCAGCCTTTTCCGTATGCGATCAAGTTATCGGAGTCGCATGACGTTCACTTCCGCAATGTGCATGTGGACAGCGACAGCAAAGCTGCGTTCGACAACTCAGTCTTCGATGCGACCAAGCATGCCGAGGTGCGAGCGTATGAGTTCGCATGGTTGAACGTTCCGGAACACGCCTCCGCGCAGAAACAAAATGAATCTGCGCCAACTCTGGCGGCTGGTGCGCAGTTGGAACGACTGGCAACTGGATTCTTCAATATCTCTGGAGCAGCGGTCGATCCGGATGGAAATTTGTACTTTGTGGACGCGCATTGGCAGCGAATCTACAGATGGTCGCCGGAGAACAGAGAGGCGGTCATAGCGCGCGACAGCCCGCTGGATCCGGTAAATCTGGCATTTGATAAAGCCGGGAACCTCATGGTCGTGTCTTATGGGGGCAAGGGAACTGTATATACCTTCCGGCCCGGCACGCCAATGGATCAGATCACATTACTGCAACCTGAAGCTGCTGCGGACCGTCCGGGTATGACTCCGATGCTGCCGGTCGATGTCTGGAGCAGTCGGAGTGTTCCCGGAGATCGGTCGTATCAGTATGTATCTCCGGATCACTCTGTCTTTATTCCTGCTGGTGAGGATTTCGTGCAGGGCCAGCTTTACTACGGGACCAAGATGGCCGATATTCTGCGTGCGTTCAGCCTGGCGAAAGCTGCTCTGGGGCATCCGTTTTATGTGAGCGACGAATCCGACGAGAGAACCTACAAAGGAAATGTAACTGATAAAGGTACAATTACCGATCTGCAACTCTTTGCTGAGCGAGGCGGGGAAAGCATAGCGCAGGACGTGGAAGGAAACGTCTATCTGGCTGCTGGACAGGTGATCGTCTACAACCCGAAAGGGGAGCAGATCGGCCGTATTGATGTGCCGGAACGTCCGATTTGTATTGCGTTTGGTGGACAGGATCGAAGTACACTCTATGTTCTGACGCACGCTTCCTTATATAGTGTGAAAACCAAAATCCCCGGTTTGTAGAAAGGGTTGAGGAGAAAAAGTTTTTGGGTCCATCATGGGCAAGAAGAAAACCACGATAGATAAACCTGCCGAACCGGTCACGCTCAAGGTTCTTGCAGCTCATTTGAAACTCGACCCGGCCACCGTTTCGGTGGTGCTGAACGACGTACCTGGGCGTTCGATTCCCGAGGCTACGCGGGAGCGCATCCGCGCTGCCGCACAGAAATTCAGGTATCAGCCAAGCTTTGTTGCTCGATCGCTGCGGAATCGTCGCACGATGACAATCGGCATCCTGGTTCCGGTCCTTGCTGATGGCTATCACACGGAGGTCATGAGCGGCATCGGCGATCATCTCCTGGAAGAAAACTACTTTTACTTTATTGCGCATCACCGGCATCGTCCCGACCTGATCGAGCAATACCCGCGCATGCTCGTGAGCCGTGGCGCAGAGGGAATCATCGCAATCGATACCCACCTGGATCACAAACTTGCGGTGCCGGCGGTGGCGGTTGCCGGACATCGCAGGATCAACAGTGTTACGAATGTCGTGCTCGACCACAATACAGCGGCTGAGATGGCACTGCGCCATCTGTATGACCTGGGTCATCGCGCCATCGCTTTCATGCGCGGACAGCCCTATAGCTCCGACTCGGAGGTGCGGTGGCAGTCCATGGTTTGTGTCGCTCGCGATCTCGGGCTGACGATCCGGCCTGAGCTGACGATTCAACTTACGAAAGACCTGACGACGCCCGAGCTGGGATATCCGGTGGTGCAGCAATTGCTGGCGCATCACCGGCGTTTTACGGCCATGGTCTGCTTCAACGATATGGCGGCAATCGGTGCTATCCGCGCATTGCACGATGCTCAGCTTCGGGTGCCGGAGGACATTTCGATCATCGGTTTTGATGACGTTCCTCAAGCGGCCTTCCAGACGCCCAGCTTGACGACAATCCGGCAGCCCTTGCACGAAATGGGCAAACTGGCGGCGCGGCTATTGCTGGAGCGGTTGCAGTCGCCGGATGTCGTCCCGCAGGAGGTTGCGGTTAAGCCGCGGCTCATTGTTCGTGAGACCACCTGCCCTCCGCGGCAGGCTGGCGACCAGGCCCGAACCAAAAGACAAAAGGTCCCGCTCTAGGGGCCGCCCCCTCCCCCTATGTTTTTCCTAAATTCGTCCAAATAAAGACATTTGCGTGCATCGTATTTCTGCTGCTGTTTGGCTTTGGGCTTTAGACAGCGGCTGAATCTCTTCAAAAGCTGATGGTCAACTCACGAGGCTTGAAAGTTATCGTTTGAAGCCAGTTCCCGGTCGCCCCTCCCCCCTATGTTTCTTGTAAATTCGTCCAAATAAAGGAACTTGCCTACATTGCATGGTCGTGCGGTTTGCTATGCAAATGAAAAAGCCCGCTGCGGTCAGCGGGCTTTATTCCTCTATTTCTAGGATATCAGACTTAGGCATAATTCCATGCCAATGGTTGTTGGAACGAGGATTATTTTGTCTTGTTCACTTCCCGTTTTGGAACTGGAACCTTTCACACAAATGGCTGGCACTCGATCCGGGCTGCTCTTCGGCATAATTTCCGTATTCCCGGTTTGCCGGGAGACAAAGATCCATCTAATAGGCCAATGAGCGCTAAGCCCTGTACTTCTCCAGCTGAGAACTGAACTTACCGCAAACGGGGACCTTTCAGGCATCAAGCAGGATCACTTCTGTTTTGCCCGTCAACCGGCCTAAACACTTGGTGATGCGCACGCTTTCCACACGATTTGGCTTAAACGGTCCTCTTGGTGGAAATAAAAAAGAGGCGAGCCACCTCGCCCCTTCATTGATTTCATTGGCTTCCACTCTGACCAATCTTCCACCAACTTATTCGAGGCGACTCGCGACGCTCGTGGCGCAGCCCGTTATAATCACTTTTCCGCTGGTGTCGAGAATTTCAAGCGCAACCGTATCCGTATACGCCTTCGCGTCCCTACTGACCACGATCACGCGCGTGAGCCTTTGTGTCGACGTCCAGGCTCCGGCGGAGCTAAAAATGAAGGCCTCGGACACCGCACTGTAAGTGCGGCCGTACATGTGGTTCCAGACACCCAGGCCGGCGGTGCTTAGCGAGGGGAGTTGGCCTGCGGTCGTGACGGCGAGCGTGCCCCCTTTGGCATACGAAAATTTGGCTGGGAAGGACCTGATCACCGTGTTCGGATTGTTACAGTCGGTGACCGTGAGCTGCGCGTTCCATGTCCCTTCGAGGCCGTCGCCCCATGTTACTTCGAGGCCTCTGGCAGAGCCGGATTCCTCAGACTGCGCAATGGCGGTCGAACTCGCCGCAAACAGCACGGCCGCGAGCGCGATCAGCGGCACGACGGTCGCTGTAAAGCTTCTTCTTACTGTTTTCATGATTTGTCCCTTCTGTCGACCGGCTTATGTACGAGTTCGGCGATTGACGATGTCCATGGTTGCACCGGTATTCGTCCAAAGTCTTTGCGAAATTGTTACGTTTTCTGACTCATATTTGACCGGGTGCTATACTGACCGCCCGCGGTGATGGGAAACATCGGCGAATCGCACGTATCCTACAGATTCGGAAACTTCTGTGTCGTTCCGACGGACAAGCGATTGTTCCGTGACGGTCGTCCGGTACCGCTCGCTCCGAAATTATTCGATACCTTGTTGCTGCTGGTGGAAAGCGGAGGCCGCCTGCTCGAGAAACAAGAGTTTCTGACGCGGGTGTGGAAGGACAGCGTGGTCGAAGAGGTTGCAATCGCACATGCGATCTCTCATCTGCGCAAGGTTCTTCATGACGGACCCAACGCGTCCAAAATCATCGAAACTGTCTCGAAGCGCGGTTACCGCTTCACCGCGTCGGTCGAGACCCTCGGGGTGGAGTTACCAGACACCTCACACGTGATCCTCGCCGTGTTGCCCTTCGAAAGCTTCGGTGCCGGTTCCGATCTCGAGTACCTAGCCGACGGGCTGACGGAGGAGGTGATCGCAGCTCTCGGCCAGATCGATCCCAAACACATCAGCGTGATTGGGCGGACCACCATGATGGCCTACAAGCGAACGACGAAATCGCTTTCCGATATCGGACGTGAACTTGGAGCCGCATTTCTGGTGGAGAGTTCCGTTCGCGCAGAAGACGCGCGGTTACGCATCACTTCGAAGCTGATCCGCGCGAGAGAGCAGGTTCAAGTCTGGGGGGAATCGTATGACAGTGAGCCGGCTAGCGTGCTTGCCTTTCAGCGTCAACTGAGCACCGCGATTGCACTAGAGGTGCGGCTGCATCTCTCGCCTGAGCGGGTAGGGGCGCTTGCGCAACGCCAAACGTCCCATCAGGAAGCCTACGATTTCTATCTTCGGGGGCGTTATTTCTGGAACCAGCTCTCCCCGCCGACAACACGAAAAGCCCTTGAGCTGTACACGCGTGCGACCGAGCTGGACCCGAAATATGCTCTCGCCTGGTCCGGACTTACGGATGCGCTTGCCGCAAGCCCCATCAATGGTGATGCACCACCGCAGCAGGTTTGGGAGAGAGCCCGCGGAGCCGCCGCGCACGCCGTCAGCACCGGCCCCGATCTCGCCGCCACCCATACATCATTTGCGCTTATGAAATTCTGGTTAGATTGGGAATGGCCGGCAGCGGAACGGGCCCTCGAAAAAGCCATAGCACTGGACCCCAGCTATTCGCTGGGGCATCGCATGCTCGGAATCGCCTTGTCCCATATGGGCCGGCACCGGGAGGGTCTCGCCGCCGCGCGCCGCGCGCGAGAACTGGACCCTCTCGACGCTACCCACTGCGCACTCTCTGCCCAGGTTGCTTTCAACGCACGGGACTTCCCGGCGGCGCTCGAATTTGCGAGTCGGGCGAATGTTCTCAATCCCGAATTATGGGTCGGTTATTACCAGCGCGCTCTCGCGCATGAGCAGATGGGTAACACCGATATGGCTCTGGACGCACTCCAGAAAGCCGCCGTAAACAGTGCAAACAGCAAGGTCATCGGGCTGCGTGGCTACATACTTGCGAAAGTTGGGCGCATCGCTGAGGCGCGTGAAGTCCTGAGTACGCTGGAAATGGTTTCGCAGGAACGCTACGTACCGCCGTACTCGAAGGCGTTGGTGCATGCTGGCCTTGGGCAGGCAGAAACAGCGCTAGACTGTCTGGACCACGCCTTGGACGTTCACGATGTGCACCTCGCGCTCCTTAACGTGGATCCGAAATGGGACAAATTTCGAACCGATTCCCGTTTCGCCGCCCTGGTTGAGCGCTGCGCGTTCACCGCACAATGACCGACGGACGTCTCCCATACCAGGGCGCTTGAAGCTCACGTTGTCGCGATAGAGCCTTGCTCTCGTGCGGGTCACGCGTACCCATCGGCACGGCGTCAGCTATATTCGTCGTTTCAGCGGATAGTGAGCGACAAAGGAGGATTGGTTCAGAGATCGGCTCATCGCGACAGGTCTTGTTCTCGACGAGCGAGAAATCTCTAGTGCCGTATCGACAGCGCTCCGTGCACGGAACTGTGCGAGCACAAATCGCCAAGTCACTACTTTACCAGCGAGGGAAGTCCACTCGTCTGTATAGACCGCAATCCGGAAGTGATATGTAGTGACCGGTCAAGATGCGCTGGTCGTTTTTTCGTAACGAGGACAGGGTCAGCAGCAGCCGAGGCAGGTAATGGCGACGATTGATCAAGCTGATATTCGCGGGTCGAAACCGCATAATCATGATCCGTCGGGAGCTGCCTCTGACTAACCACGCGAGTCCGGCATAGCCTGTCGCA
>DATGAD010000387.1:0-5078 GCA_035313725.1 Alloacidobacterium sp.
GGCCTGGAACATCTTTTACCGCGTTCCATTTGTAACTTCCATAGCTACGTTTTTTGGAAAACGCTTTGTAGAGCAGGACCAGGTCACGATGATCCAGCAGGCAGAAGGATTGAAGTACGACCCGACGCTTATGCTCATCGACGACGCTGACCGCCCCGCAAAATGGTACTTCGCGCTCAAGCAGGCGCGGCTGGATGCCGCATCGACAGGCCAGCCAATGCGTCATCCTATGACTGGCCCGGTCACGCTCCGTTGGCGCAGCTAGCTTGAAACGTTCTAACTTGTTGATCAGGGCAGATTTATAAATTGCGGCGTAGATGCCGCTGCTGCATCAAAAATGCAGCTTCGGCTCAGACCTCCTCCAGTAACTGGGCCTAAGGAGAATCGTATGGCCAGCTATCCACTTCCAACCGACGAACTCGGCATTCTAGCCTCACCAACAGGCACATCCTGCGAGTTTATTCAGGTCCTGATGAAGCTGCAGCGGGCAGCGCAACTGATTAATTCCACGCTCGACCTTGAAGCGTTGCTGGATCGCGTGGTGAACGACCTGGCCGACTCTCTCGGGAACGTGAAAGTCGGCATCTGGCTGCGGCAACCGGGCTCGGACGACATGGTTCTGCAGGGCGTTCGGGGATGCACGGTATATGAGAAGGGATCACGGCTGCTGATCGGCCGGCAGGGACTGGTTGGGCGCGTTGCGGCAACCGGGCAGATGCACTATGCCAGCGACGTTCGCATCGATCCCTACTACGTCGTATGCGAGGTCTCTACTCGGTCTGAGGTATGCATTCCGCTCAAGATCGGTGGCGAGGTGATCGGGGTATTTAACGTCGACCACATCGAAACGAATGCATTCACGGACGATCAACTGCTGGTGCTTGAGGCACTGGCTGGGCACATCGCCGTGGCGATTGAAAATGCGCGTTTGTTCCAGCGTGAGCGGCTTGAGCGCGAGCGGATGCAACGGGAAGCCGATGATGCACGGACGATGCAACAGGCGATCTTCCTCAAAGCGACTCCGCTTGTTCCCGGCTTCGCATTCGAAACGGCGTGGCACCCGGCAGGAGCGGTTGCCGGAGACTGGTATGACTTTATCGATCTGGGAGATGAGCGTTACGGGATCGTCCTGGCTGATGTTTCTGGCAAAGGCATGCCTGCGGCTCTGCTGATGTCGGCGACGCGCGCCATTCTTCGCTCCCTGGCAAAGCTGCACCCCTCTCCGGGAGAGACGTTGGCGCATTTGAACCAGACGCTGCTCGAGGATTTTCCATGCGGAAAGTTCGTGACCATGATCTACGCCGTGCTCGATACGAAATCGCGCAAAGTGACGATTGCAAGCGCAGGACACCTCCGTCCGCTTCTGATCGATTGCGCGGGGTCCTTCCTTGACATTGAACCCGGATTGCCCCTGGGGCTGGCCCCTTCCTCTTACCCCGAGCGCACACTCCTGCTGGAAGCCGGTACCCAGCTGCTGCTCTACACAGACGGCATTACTGAGGCCACCAACCACCTCGATGAGGAATACGGCGCGGCGCGCCTGCTCGCGCACTTCGAGCACGCCGGAGCATGCGTCGATGGACTAATCGAAGAGGTGCGCCAGTTCGGCAACGGCTACGAACATGCCGATGACGCAACCGCCGTGCTTATCCGCAGCCGCTGATTAAACATTAGAGAACCTAGTTACTCGCGGTCGCGACTGTGTCTTCCGCGTGCTGATTCTCCTCATCTTCGACAACGAGTTCTTCGACGCGGATCTTCATCTGCGTGCCTAGCTCGAGGAATTTGCCCATCCAGCCTTCGGGTAATTCCTGCTTGTGCGCAAGCTTCAGCGTGTCGTACCAGATGTTCTGCGCCTGCCAGATGTTCAGTTCGAATGGCAACTCTTTGAGCGTCCGAGCCGTCATCAGTGCATTTTCCAGACGCGTCGTGTTTTTGAAGTCCTTCTGCAGATGCACCATGACTTGTTTCATCTTGTGGTCAGCGATGAAACTCAGCGTGCTTCTGTCGACTTCGATCTTGTCGCCGGAAGCCAGTCCGCGATACGCGCGCACCTGCAACGCATCGATAGGATCGCTCTCAAGGGCACGCCGTAATTTGACATTCACGGCAAAGGTCGCGGCCATACTCAATGCCGGAGGTTTCGGCACTCCTGTCTTTCCGAGGAAATGCAGCAAGGACGCGTGGTCTTCGTAAATCGCAATCAGGCTCGACTCCACCTCCGCGATCGTTGACGCCAGTATCAGCTTCACGATCCGCCGCTGCTCATCTCTAAAGAGCGACTGGATGGTGTAGGTCTTGCTGCGGAAGAGCTGATCGAAGAGGCGAATGAGCGCAGGGAAATCCGCGCCAATGACCGCCGAGCGCGCTTGCCCGACGAAGTCTTTGTACTCCTCAACCCGGGATGGATCGAAGCGCTTTACGACCGCAGTAATGTTCTGGTCGCCGAAGTGAACGACCGCGAAAATCACCGTCTCTGGCTCCTGCGTAATCTGCGAAGCAATGCGCGCCTGCCCGAAGAGGAGGCGGCCGCGTCCGGACGTAACCACTTCATAGCTGAGCCTGCGAATCGAATAGCAGAAAAGCTCTGCCTCATCAGGATAGTTCGTAAAGTTGGAGCTGATGGCATAGTGCGCGCCTACCTGCTCCAGCCCAACCTGCATTGTTTTGACCTGGCGCTGATAAATGGCTGCGCCGTCTCCGTGCTCCGGCACATTGCTCTTCGCTTTACGCAGCAGCTCCACAAACTGCGCCTCGAGGCTTGCTCCCTCGTCGCCAAAGACTTCCGCCGCAAGCTGAAGGACGCGGCCGGCATAGGCGATGATCTGCACTGTTTCAATGCCGGAAATCTCATCAAAGAACCAGCCGCAGCTCGTGTACATCAGCAAAGCATGGCGCTGCAGCTCCATCAGCTTGAGCGCGGTGATACGCTCCTGAGCGCTGAGTTCATGACGAGAATGCGATGCCAGAAATTTCGACGTTGCCTCGCCGCTGCGGTCGAGAACTACCGCGATATAAGCATCTCGCGCCGCCCACACATCTTCAAAGAGCGGAGCCGCATACTTTTCTGTCAAAGGCGCTACGGTATTTCGCAGCCAATCCATCGCTTCACGCAGCGGCCTGCGCCACTCCTGAGTCCATCCTGCGCCGGACCCCATGTTGCAGCCGCAGTTTGTGCGCCAGCGGCCCACTCCATGCGCGCAGCTCCAGGATGTGTCCTCTATAATCTGCGCCTCATGCGCGGGAGGAAATTTCTCCAGAAACTCTCCGTAGTTTGTAAGCCGCACATCGGGATTCTTCTCGATCAGCTTCAGCGCGTAGGAGAGCGCCATCTCGCCATGCCGGTGATGGTGACCATAGCTTTCGCCATCGGTGGCGACGTGCACCAGCTGTGGCGTCGCATCGGTTGAGAAGCCGCCGATCAGCCGCGCTGCGAAGTTGTCGCCGCTGTTCAGAATGCCTTCAAAAGCGATTGCACGCGAGCGAGCCCCGTCGTAAAAGAACACAGCAATCTCGCACCCGGTCTTCAGCCGCACCAGGTATGGATGTCGCGTATCCAGCGTCTCGGCATCGGTCTGCGTCCACGCAGCTTCAGTCGATTGCCCAGCTGTGCTCTTCGTCAACGGGCGCACGCGCGCACACTGTCCCGGCGCAAGAATCGTAAAGCGAATGCCGTGATCGGCCAGAAGCTCCAGCGTTTCTGAATCGACAGCAGTCTCCGCCAGCCACATCCCCTCTGGCTTCCGCCCGAAGCGGCGCACAAAGTCGGCAATGCCCCAGCGAATCTGCGTGATGCGGTCTGGAGTGCTCGCCAGCGGCATGATGATGTGGTTGTAAACCTGCGCCATCGCCGACCCATGACCGGAGAAGCGCTTCTGGCTCGCGCGGTCGCCTTCGAGCACCATACGATAGGTGCGCGGCGCATTCGCTTCCAGCCATGAAAGCAGCGTGGGCCCAAAGTTGAAGCTGATGCGTGAATAGTTATTCAGAATGCGGATGATCTCATTGTGCTTATTCACAATGCGCGAAGCGCCATTCGGCGCATAGCACTCGGAGGTGATGCGCTCGTTCCAGTCATGGAACGGTGCCGCGGAGTCCTGCGTTTCCACCTGTTCAAGCCAGGGATTCTCGCGCGGCGGCTGATAAAAGTGGCCGTGGATGCAGATGTAACGTGCGGGTTTCGGCATAGAGAAGTTTGCCCCGCATTCCATTGTAGGGGCCTCGAACAAATTCCCATAGGTCGAGACCGCCCTGTACACTACCTCTTCCAAATGATCGGGAGAAAAAGAAGCTTGATGAAACGCACTGCCGCCGCACTCCTGTTTCTGCTCTTGACCGTCCTCCTGCCCGCTCGCTTCGTCGTCCGTGCCGAGGCTCACACCTTTAAAACCGAGAACGGCCAGTTCACGCTCGACGGCAAACCGTTTCAGGTCATCTCCGGCGAGATGCACTATGCGCGCATTCCGCGCGCTTACTGGCGAGACCGGATGCGTATGGCAAAAGCCATGGGGCTGAACACCATCACGACGTATGTCTTCTGGAACGTGCACGAGCCGGAGCCCGGCGTCTACGATTTCTCCGGCAATAACGATGTTGCAGAGTTCATCCGCATAGCCCAGCAGGAAGGTCTCTACGTTATTCTGCGTCCCGGGCCTTATGCCTGCGCGGAATGGGAGTTCGGCGGATTCCCCGCCTGGCTGCTTAAAGATCACAGCACCGTCGTGCGCTCCAGCGATCCTAAATTTATCGAGCCAGCAAAGCGCTGGTTCACGCGCCTGGGTAAGGAACTGTCACCGTTACAGATTGGCAACGGTGGGCCAATTATTCTGGTGCAGGTAGAAAACGAGTACGGCTCCTTCGACAAAGACCACGCCTACATGGAGCAGATCCACCACATGCTGGTCGATGCCGGATTCACCAAATCCCAGCTCTACACCGCCGACGGACCGGAGCAGGTTCCCGACGGATCGCTACCGGAATTGCCAGCTGCTATCAACTACGGTCCCGGCGAATCGCAGAAAGGCTTCAAGAAGCTCAAGAAGCTCCGCCCCAACGGCCCTTTCATGAACAGTGAATAC
>DATGAD010000388.1:0-2214 GCA_035313725.1 Alloacidobacterium sp.
AGGTTGTGCGGCGCGCTAAAGAGAATGCCTTCGCCGGAGAAGCGGCGAAAATGGAGCGGCTGGTCGTCGATCAGATAGTCAGCCTTCAGGATTCCCTTATCGCCGCAGAAGACGAAGTGGGTCGGCGGCAGGAAAGAAAAATGACGGCGCAGCCAGCGAAACTTGGGGCCGAAGGAGTTTGGGAACTCCATGGCGGCTGTGGCAATGTACACTTCATACTTCTGCGCCAGGGCTTTGACGACGCGCTGACTGTCGGCCATCACTTCCAGATCTTCAAAAAAATCTTCTGAGCGAAGATAGCCTTCGAGGCGCTCCTGCCGATCCGCGGAAACGATCTCCCATAACCATTTTCCTTCGAGGTCGGCCTTGGTTACGGCCTCATCGTGATCGCGGTTGTAGCGCGCAATATGTTCGGCCAGCGTGTCGGCCAGCACCTCATCCATGTCGATGGCGATGCGCTTCATGGCAGGCCCTAGGTTTCCGGCGTTTCCGCTGCGACTTTCTTTTTCCGTTTTGAAGGCTCGACGATCGGATGTTCGGGAATCGGCTCGAGCGCCTGATCGTAGTAGAGAAGGCGGCCGCAGCTTTCGCAGTGGATGCGCTGGCCTTCGCGCACCTGATTCCACATCTGCGGGCGAAGAAACATCTGGCAGCCGAGGCAGCGCTGGCCCTCGACGCGGGCTATGCCCGTGCCGCGTGATGACGCGATGCGGTCGTAATCGGCGAGCAGGTTTTCGTCGATCAGGCTGCGCAGGCCGATGCTGGTTCTGTTCAGCTCGTCGAGGCGCGCCTGCTGTTCCGCGGTCTGCTTGCGTGCCCCTTCTTTTTCCCTCTCGACAAAAGCTTTATGGCTGGCCAGGTCCTGACGCGCCTGCGCGCGGCTCGACTCCAGTTGCTCGGCGCGTTCCATACCCTCCAGCTCAACATCTTCAAGCCTGCGGATTTCGGTCTCCGCAAAAGTGATTTCGTGTTGCAGCGCGTGGAATTGTTCGTTGGTCTTGACGCTGCTCGACTGGTCGCGAAACTTGGCGATCTTCTGCTGCTGATCCTTGATATCGCTCTCAAGACGGCGGCGCTTGGTTTCTTCTGCCTGAATGGCCTTGTCGGCCTGCTCGACAACCAGGGTCTGCGAGCGCAGTTTTTCTTCAATTGCAGCGAGGTGGCGAGGCAAGGCTGCAATGGATTGCCGAAGCTTTGCGATCTCTACATCGGCTTCCTGGAGGCGGATAAGGTGTTCCAGAGAATCGTCCATCATTTGAAAGTGCAGTCTAGCACGCACGAGGCATCCTGACCTTGCGCTGCCGCAAGAGGGGAAGATCAGGTTGCTGGTAATAGATTTCGTCGAAGAACGCAGGAATTAGGTTTAACATGCTGCCAACGGAGACAAGATGGCTTCTGTGAGTGAGTTCACTGCACGGACCGGTCGAACGGAACTTGTTCCGCGTCCAGTCGCGCTGCCAGAACTTGAGGGGGTAGATCTAAAGGCCCGATACAACTCGGCTCGCTGCGGCGGCGACTTCTTCGATGGGGTGGTTGTCGGTTCCCGCGTGTTGTTCCTGTTGTCGGACATTGCGGGCAGGCGAGATGAAACCCGTCCAATTGCCATCGAGATGCAGAACGTATTCCGAGCGAAAGCTCAGGAGCTGTTCGGTCCGCCCGACGCCAATGAATCGGAGGGAATCGCCCTATTGGCGCGCGACGTAAACCGCGCTCTGATTGCGGCTGCTCATGGTGTGCGATTTGCTCCCACATTTCTTGGCTGCTTCAATCTGGGTCTTGACATTCTTACGTATCACAATGCCGGCCGCCTCTGCGCCGTGTTTCACGATGCGAGCAGCGCTCGCGTTCTGGATGATGGCGGCATTCCGATGGGGCTCTTCACGCACAGCACGTATGAACCGGCCGTTCAGGCGTTCGAGCCAGGCGCCAGGTTGTTGCTTGTCACCAAGGGCGTTACCGAGAGCGGTCGCGGAGCGAGAGTGCTGGGTGTTGAGCGTCTCAGACAGTTGCTGGAGACCACGAGTACCAATTCAGCGTCTGAAATCTGTGAAGCGGTGATGCAAGAAGCTCATAACTTCACCAATCATCCGTGGTCGCGTATCTATGACCTCTTCCATCCCAGGAAACATCGGTGCCATGACGATTTGACCGCAGTGGCGCTTATGCGCTCCTCGTCTTCCTTGTAGCCCTCGCGTAACAAAGATTGCGATAGCT
>DATGAD010000389.1:0-5994 GCA_035313725.1 Alloacidobacterium sp.
TCAGCCGAGCGGACCGCGCCGCTTTCAAGCGCGTCTCTCAACTCAGAAAAAGCAGCCAGGGATGAGGCAGGATCGACAGTGGAATCAGAGAAGGAGCGTTCGATGCGGCTTTTAAGGTCGGTCATTGTTCACGTTCAAATATAGTACGTTGATTTCATGACATTGGAATGGCGTCCAAAACGCACTTCAAACCCCAATTTTGATGATGTTTTCGGCGAATTTCGATAAGATTCGGGGCAATACTCTTCCCCGTGATCCGGTTGCCAGGAGGATCCGTGAAAAAACTGCTTCCAGCTCTTCTAGTATTCTCAGCCCTTGTCAGTTGGGGCCAATCCACACAGACCACTGCCTATCTCGATCCGAACAGCCCGTTTTCGCCGGAGTTTACTGCGGCGATTCAATCAAAGAAGGTCCCAGTCACCGTCACCACCGACCCGGCAAATGCTCAGTATCTGGTGAACTTCAATCTGGCGAATAACAATGGTTCGGTCGTGCAGGGAATTACGAATGTCCTGACGAATGGCACTTATGATACCGGCGCATGGGACCGCGCTACGATCCAGGTCGTCGATGCACACTCGAAAAACATAGTCTTCAGCTATACCTGCAAGAAGTACAGCCAGAACAGCGGCGATCCGGCAAAGTCCGTGGCCGAATGCCTGGCAAAGCACTGGAAAAGTCAGATGGGAAAATGATGCGGGATTATTTCCCCGCTTCCTCGTCTACACCGTGCTCCAGGCGATGCATGCAGTCTGGCGAGCAATCCACGCGACGATAACTGTGCTTCGACTCCTGATAGCAGGCAAGTCCTGTTTGTGTCGATGAGAGGTGAGTCAGGAGAATCAGTTCGGGATACTCTGTGCCGGCATGTGGAAGCACCCCAACTCCCCATCCGCCGCCAGCGCTTGTTCCCATTTCTTCCTGCCACGGCACCATGGATTGCGCACTGGACCGGCCGCCCGCGAGCGCAAGGCGAACAATCCACACCGGGCAGTTGTCATCAGTGCCGCACATCGTGTTCGAGTTATAGCGAATCAGCAGTAGCTTTTCCGCTGGCGTGGTTCCGGGCAGGGTCTTGAATTCGAGCCGGCTGATGAAATAGCTCCGATACGCTGAGCGGCCGGAGAACGAACTGGCCAGGTCAATCTCGGCCATCTCTTGAATGTCGTCACCGAGGGCGTGCAACACCTTCACCTGTTCGTTACGTGCAAGAGATGAAAAAGGTGCAGCGTTTCTCAGCGATTGGATCTCGATTGGGCAGGCAGGATGAGCGCGTCCGGTCTGGGCAAAACATGCCGCGAGCGGCAGAACAAGAATGAAAAGCAAAGCTCTTCGATGGTGACTGCAACGCCAATGCCGAATCGCGGCCACTCAGAACATCCTCAAATCGCCCTCTTCTCGTGGAGCATGCACCAGCAGTCCCAGCTCCCCAACTAGACGCTCCAGCCGCGAGCGCGTCGCTTGCGAAACAGGAACCATTGGTAACCGATAGTGCTCCTCGATACGCCCCATCATGGCCATGACTGCCTTTGCCGGGGCCGGGCTAGTCTCCCAGAAATTCGCCTGAATCAGACGAAAGTATTTCCGATTGATCTGCCGCGCAACCGGCCAGTCGCCGGTTAAAGCCGACTCGATCATGAGCGCCATCTCGGCAGGAATTTCATTCGACGCGACGGAAACCAGCCCCACAGCTCCCACGCCAATCGCGCCCAGCGCCATGTTGTCATCGCCAACGTAGACGCTGAAGTTGCGCGGAGCCTGCGTCGTTAGCTCCGTAATCTGCGGCAGACTGCCGCTCGATTCCTTAATCCCCTGAATATTCGGCGCATCCTGAATCAACCGCAGCACCGTGGCCGGCTCCAGATTGGTACCAGTGCGACTCGGAATGTTATAGAGCACGATTGGAATCCTAACCGCGTTGGCGATGGCCTTGAAGTGCTGATACTGCCCTTCCTGCCCTGGCTTGTTGTAGTAGGGATTCGCCGTAAGAATAGCGGTCACGCCCGGCACCTGCGACGCAATCCGTGCCCGCTGCACGGCTTCGCGTGTCGCATTGTGCGTGCAGCCGACCCACACCGGCACCCGTCCTGCCGCCGCCTCGGTCACAATGCGGACAACCCGCAGCCACTCTTCGTCATTCAGGGAAGGCGTTTCGGCCGTTGTTCCGCAAGCCACCAGCCAGTTGATGCCGCTTTCAATCTGCCACTGCACCAGCGCATAGAGCGCCTGTTCATCAATCGCGCCGTCCGCCCGAAACGGGGTAACCAGCGCCGTACCACAACCTATCAAATCCATAACTGATCGAGTTTACAGGATGACGAGCCGTCTCGGTATACACCTTCAACGGTCCATAAACATGGAGTTAAAAGGAGAAGCAAGTTGATCTTCTATTCCATGGTTTCTTGCTGAAGCAGTTTGCGAATATCCTCGGGGCTGGGATTAATATCGCGAGAGTCAGGATCCTGCTCTCTTTCTATTTGCAGTAGCGTTCCATGCAGCTTTTCAAATTCATGCCAAATACTTTCGCTACGTTGTTGCGACCTTAAGATATATTCCTTCCCTGCGTGCCAATACAGATTGACCCAATGGAAAAACATTGCATGTGCGATTTCGTCATCCAGCGCTTTTTTTCTGACATAAAGTCCAACAGTTTCGAAGAAATCAAAAACGTCGTCTACTACGATTAGATTTTCATTTGCCAAAAGCGCCTCGGCCGCATTTCGTCTAATGTTTTTAAGTTCCGGGCTATCGAAGCGATCAGTTAATTTAAGGCAAATGTCGACTGATACTGATAGGGAGAAGCTATCTGCTTGCTTCCTCGTTTCTAAAACTAAATCAGCTGAACTTTGTGCTTGTTTTCTAACAGCCCAAAATGACACACCAACAGCAACAAAAGACGCTATCGCAAGAGCTAGCGTAGACCACGCGGTGACCGGGTCGGACACGATATTCCAACCTCCATATGATCGATTTATTATGGGGGCTCAGCTTAGCCTATGCGATTGAGTTTTGCCAATCATTTTGTGGGCAGGTTTTCTGCTCGACAGAATATTTACAGCGAATTGAGGCATGACGAGTGATGGTGCCGCACTTGACCTCACGTCCTTATGAGTCACGGAACATCACAGCTGACCTGCAATCTCGCTGAAATCCCAGACGCCGGTTTTGCCCGCAATCCACTCCGCGGCACGAACCGCACCCTCGGCAAAGGCTCGCCGCGAAAACGATTCGTGCTTCAGCTCAATCAATTCGTCTTCAGTGCGAGCTTCGAGAATGTGAACCCCGGCAACATCACCCTCGCGCTTCGATTCAATCGGAACATTGAGCGAAGGATTCGCTGTCTGCACAGCCTGGCGCAGCGATAACGCCGTGCCCGACGGAGCGTCCTTCTTTTGAATGTGGTGCGTCTCGATAATTTTGAAACGATATTGGGGCACAGCCACAGCCAGCTCCTTCGCCAGCCGGTAAAGGGTCTGCACCCCGATCGAGAAATTCGTGCCGTACAAAAAGCCGGCGCCCTTGCGCGCCGCCAGTGAGCGCATATCGTCTAGATGGTCGTACCAGCCGGTTGTCCCCACCACCATGCGTGCTCCGTTCGCCAGACAAGCTCGCATATTGTGTACAGCCGCTTCCGGCGTCGTGAAGTCGATCACCGCATCAAAAGTCGCGAGAAAAGGAGCCGTCAGCGCCATCGCATTGCGGTTTTCTTCCTCGCCCACCACGCGAACGCCGTGTCCGTGCTCACTCGCTACGTCGGCGATGACGCGGCCCGTCTTGCCGCGCCCCAGCACCAGGAACAGCATCGCTTACCTCACTTTGTTGCGGCTGTTGCGCTTCTGCGCGCCTCGACATCGAAGATTTCAGGATCGGGGCTCTCAAAAAACTCCGCATGCAGCGAGCGCACGGCCTCGTCAGCATCGTCTTCGTCGATCATGAAGCTCATGTTAATTTCCGATGCGCCCTGCGAGATCATGCGAACGTTGATGTGGCGAATGGCGCTGAAGAGCCGCGCCGCGATCCCGTTCTGTCCGCGAATATTCTCACCCACCATGCAGACCAGCGCCTTGCGGCCCTCATATTTCACGTCAGCCAACTTACTCAGATCGGCAGCGATCTCCGGCAGCTTTTCATTGGAGTCAACAGTGAGCGAAACGCTGACCTCCGAAGTCGAAACCATATCGACCGCGCATTTGTGCTTGTCGAAGACCTCGAAGATGGCGCGCATATAGCCATGCGACATCAGCATGCGGCTGGCCACGACGTCGATGATCGTGAGCCGCCTTTTCACAGCAATCGACTTGAACGGGCTATCGCAGTGCGGCGCGAGCGAAATGATGCGCGTGCCTTCGTTCTCCGGATTGCGCGAATTCAGCACCAGTACCGGAATGTTCTTCTGCACCGCTGGCAGAATCGTTGCCGGGTGCAGCACCTTCGCGCCAAAATAGGCCAGTTCGGCGGCTTCCTCGAAGCTGATGGTCTTCACGCGCAGCGCATCCGGGCAGACGCGCGGATCGGAGGTCATAATGCCATTCACATCCGTCCAGATTTCAATGGCCTCGGCATGCAAGGCACCGCCAACCAACGCAGCAGTAAAGTCGGATCCGCCACGTCCCAGGGTCGTCGTCGCGCCCTTTTCCGTCGAGCCAATGAAGCCGCCCATGACGACAGTCTTGCCCTCCAGCGCAAGCGGCAGCACCTGCTCTTTCAATCGCTCTTCAATCAGAGCATCCTGCGGAATCGCCTTGCCATGCTGCGCGTCCGTAATGATGCAGGTGCGCGAATCGACATGAACGCCATCGAGCCCGCGCGCTGCAAAGGCTTCGGAAATCATCCGGCTTGAAAGGCGCTCGCCGTACGACACAATCATGTCGCCAATGCGCGGCGTCAACTCGCCGACAGCCGCCAGTCCGCGCAGAATCTCATCGAGCGCATCAAACTCCGCGTCAATCCACATCTGTGAAGCAGCATAAGCCGGACCGGTAAGATCATCGCAATGCAGGATCTCTTCACCACGCGCCTGCGCGGTGAGACGGCAAGCTACTTCCCTGTGCCGGCTCCGCAGCCGCGCCGTGATCGCCAAAGCCCCACTGCGATCTGCGCGTGAGGCCGCGTTCGCAGCAGCCAGCAGCTGATCCGTGACCTTCGCCATCGCGCTGACGACAACGATCGGCTGCAGCCCTTTCTCCGCGCGTCCGGCAACAATCCCAGCCGTCCGGTGAATAGCGACTGCATCTTCGACGGAGGTCCCACCGAACTTCATAACGACGAGCTTCTTCATGCAGGAACCGCCACCGGATCGAGCTTGCCCAGCGACACCAGCAGCTCCGCATTCAACAGCGCCGCCCCGGCGGCTCCGCGAATCGTGTTATGCGAGAGCACCGTGAACTTCCAGTCCAGCAGCGGGCAGGGCCGCAGGCGCCCAACCGTAGAAGCCATGCCGTTGCCGCGCATGCGATCGAGGCGCGGCTGCGGACGGTCATCCGCCGCGACAAACTCAACTGGCTGTGCCGGGGCCGTCGGCAGGTCCTGTCCTGCAAGCGGTTTGAACTCGTTCCATGCAGCCAGAACCTGCTCGCGCGTCGCTGGCTTGCGCAGCTTGATGCTCACGCTTTCGGTATGCCCATCTTCAACCGGAACCCGATTGCAGTGCGCAGAGATGCGCGCGTCCAGCATCTCAATGCGGTTGCCTTTAAGCGCACCCAGCAGCTTCAGCGTCTCTTCCTGCATCTTTTCTTCTTCGCTCTTGATGTAGGGAACGACGTTGCCAAGAATGTCGAGCGACGCCACGCCGGGATACCCCGCGCCGCTCACCGCCTGCATCGTGCTGACAAAAATCGACTCGATGCCGAAGCACTCTTCAAGCGGCTTCAAGGCAAGCACCAGGCCGATCGCCGAGCAGTTCGGATTGGTGACAATATACCCACCCGACTGCTTGCGCCAGCTCTGGCTTTCCAGCAGCGGCAGATGGCTGGCATTTACTTCGGGAATAACCAG
>DATGAD010000390.1:0-21615 GCA_035313725.1 Alloacidobacterium sp.
CTCTTGCGAATCGGTGCTGCATCGCTCGTGATAAAGGGTAGCCAATGCGGGCCAGAATATGCCTCGGACGTGATACTGCTTCAATGAGATAAGACACCGATTCGCTCTCGGGATCAAACTCAATGACGAACCGCTCTTGCCCTTCTTCGACATGAAGGGCAGTAGTGGTATACATAAAGCCGAAGCGAGTTGGGCTGTCCACAACCTCAACAACGCGGTTAAAACTAATCGACCATAGGTAGGCGGTGTGAGCTTCCACAGCTACTAGCTCGCCCGGCGCAATCTTAGCAATCGGGTTCACGACCTGCACCCATCCCAAATCGAACTGTTTCCATCGCTGAAAGGCTTCGCGGGCGGCCACGAAAACGTGCAGTCCTCGACCAATCTCACTGCGGGAAAGATCATGCGCAAAACCCTTCGGCGGGGTTCCAAGCGAGCCGTCTATTACCGTCAGCAAATGAGGACTGGAGGGCGCGGCGTCGCGGGCGGCTGCCAGGAGCTTCTCCTTCTGAGCTTCGCTTGTTCGGAATGGGCGCAACACACGTCCAGTATCTCAGGGGTCTTTGGGGGCGGCCTAGCTGCGTCTGTGGCGGTGGCAGCATCCGTCCGCCATCCGAGCCCGGCCCTGAAACCCATGCCTGATCCAGCATCCCCAAAAGCCGCCATGCTTCGCATCGGAAGTAAGAGGACACTCCACCCCTATTGCCAGACTGGGACAGGATGTGTCACTATAGCAGATTCCGCTCACCGCTCGGATGCTCACCCTTAAGGGACCACAGTGCGAGCCTCTTATGCGGTTAGGCGGATTAGCAGGAAAGTTCTAAAATCGTCCTCTAGGGCCGACCATTGTAAGTTAATTCCTTTCTATAACTTACATAGCCGCGCACCTTTCCCAAACCCTTTATTCTTACTCCGAGCGTAGTGCTTCCACCGCATTTACCTTGGCTGCGCGAGCGGCGGGCACAGCAGACGCGATGACCGCTGCAGCCAAAATAACAAAGGCCGACACGATGAAAGCCACTACTCCAGCCTGGCGCACCTCCGCCACATAGCGCGAGATTCCGTTTGTGAAGATGATGCCGAAGAGAATGCCGGCGCCGACGCCGATCCCTGCGATCGTCAGCCCTTGCAGCAGAACATCGGCAAGAATGTCGCGCGGCTGCGCGCCGAGCGCCATGCGAATTCCAAACTCGCGCGTGCGGCCACTAACGGAAAATGCGAGCACACCTGCGACACCCACGACAGAGATGAGCAGCGCAACGGCGGCGAATCCGCCGAAGACGACGGCGTTCAGCTTGTCGGGGGTCATCACTTCGGCGCGAATGTCGTTCAGGCTGCTGGCCTTCTCTACCGGCTGATCGGCTGAAATTTCGTGAATGGTGCGTACGATAGCCGGGGTGAGCGCGTATGGATCATCGCCCTTGGCGCGAACGAAGAGGCGTCCCTGCCAGCCTTCCTGATCGCTGGGCTGGTAGACGGTCATGGCAGGGGACGGGATGATGTTCTCGTCGTCGATATCGGGGACGACGCCGACGATGCGGCGCGGCTCATAGCTAATGCCGACGAACTTCATCACGCCGTCCGTCCAGTGGAGTTCGCGGTTCATCGCGTCTCCGTTGGGGAAGAGCGTCTTGGCGAGACTCTGGCTTACGATGACGACGCGTTCGGAGCCTGCCTTGTCGCTGTCTAGGAAGTCGCGACCTGCGATGAAAGGCACGCCGAGCGTTTCAAAATACCCCGGCGAGATCGACCGGAACTTTGCGCGCCAATCATCGATGCCATTCCTGCGCGTGGCGCCCTGCGCCATGAATGCGAAGCTGATGTCCAGACCCTGATCGTCGCGCCAGGGAACGCTGAAGCCGGTGGAGACATGGGCCACCCCGGGCAAAGCGCTAACGCGGCGCACGGCATCGTGATAGAAGTTCTGGATCTGATCGGGTGTTCTGCCATACGTCAGCACCGGCAAATTCACGGCGAGAACGCGCGATGTATCAAATGGCGGGCGCGTGTTTTCGAGAGTGTAGAGCGTGCGCATGAGCACGGCTGCGCCGGTGAGCAGGAGAAACGACGCGGTGATCTGCATGACGGCAAAGATGCGCAGCCGCCGGTTGCTGCTTCCGGTGCTGCTGCGTGATCCGCCACTCGCGAGACTGGTGCCGAGTTGTGCGCCGGCTGAAGGCAGACGGGGAATGTACGCAAGGAAGACAGCGGCAACAAAGGCTAGCACGATGCCGAACCATACGAGATTGAAGTCGAGTCTGAGGCCGTCGGCGCGCACCGAGAAGCGCGCGGCATAGCGCCCCAGCACGGCAACCATAGGCCAGGCGAGAAGCAGTGCCGCCAGCACGCCGCTCCCACACAGCACCATGGTTTCCGCCAGCAGCGAGCGACGCAGCGATGCGGTGTTGGCTCCGAGAGCCGAGCGTACTGCCAGTTCGGATTCACGGCGCACGGTGCGAGCTAGGACGAGGTTGGCGACGTTGGAGCATGCGATGACGAAGAGCAGACCCGCGGCGGCGAAGAGTACCCAGAGGATGGTATTGGCGCGCGCGTTGATCTGATCGTGCATGCGCTTTACGGCGATCTGGTAATGATTGTCGGGCTTGTACACGTCAGGATGCGCGGCCAGGATGGCGGCGTAGCGCGTAGCCAACTCTGAGCGCGCGCCTTCAAGTGTTGCGCCGGGGGCGAGACGACCGAAGACCTCGGTCATGCGGTGCTCGCGGCCTGTGACCATGGTGGCGGAGAGGTGGTGTGGGCTAGTGACGACGTTGGCGATGATCTCAGTGGCGACGGGATAGGGCACGGAGGGTTCGAGCACGCCAATGATGGTTGCGCTGCGGGGTCCGCCGAAGCTTTCAAGATGTACTGATTTGCCGAGGACGCTGGGATCGCCGTGCAGAGATTCTTCCCAAAAGTGATAGGTGAGCACAATGGCGCCCGCTGCGTTGGGGCCGTCGTCTGATGTTGTCAGCAGCCGGCCAAGCACGGGGCGCAGGCCCATGACTTCGAAGTAGTGGCCGTCAACCACGCCAGCGGGTATTTCACGCGGCGTTCCTAGGCCGATCATCGTAAAGTCGACGGTCGAAAAGGTGCCGAGCTCGGTGATCGTCTTGAGGTTCTTGCCAAGGTCGTCGATCTCGGGGATGGAGAAGGCCGCGTTTTGCACGCCAAGCCCAGGTGCGCTCTGCCGGATGTAGAGCAGGCGATTTTCGTCGCGATTCGCGAGCGGGCGCAGCAGCACAGCTCTTACGACGCTAAAGATGGCAGCGTTGGCGCCGATGCCGAGAGCCAGCGTGAGGGCGACGGTGAACCACAGAGTACGAACGCGCCAGAGGGAGCGCACGGCAATTTTGAGATCACGAAGGAATGACATGGGCGAGTCCTCGAAATTTCTCCTCGTTGAAAGTAAGCGTCTAGGACGAACCTACCGTTGTTGTATCCCACGCTCTACTGACACGTCGAACGTCGCGCCGCAGAATCGACACGCTGTGGAACTTTTTTTCGGAATAATTTCTGCTCAACTCGGCCACCAATCGGGTAAGAAACCATCCCTGTTCCAGCCCCTATCAGAACGCGTTGGCTACTAAAGTCTTCGCAATCAATATTTTCTGCCGTCTATTATTTTGGCCCTGCTGCAGGTGGCGGGGTACGACTTGACAATTTATGTTGATATCAACATATTAGAGTGGATGTCAAGTGCCAAGTCAGTTCCTTTCGAAACCACCCTGCGCGTACGCGACTGCTGCCTTTGTCTACATGTGCAAAGAGCGGCGCGCGTGCTGTCCCGGCGCTTCGATGAGGTGCTGCGGCCGCTGGGCCTGACGAACGGCCAGTTTTCTCTGCTGATGTCGCTGAATCGGCCTGGGCCGGCGGGGATGGCGTCAGTTGCTGCTCTGCTGGCCATGGATCGCACTACGCTTACGGCGGCGCTCAAGCCGCTGGAACGCCGCGGGCTGGTCAAGGTCATTGCAGGTCGCGTAGATCGGCGCAGCCGGAGGCTGATCTTAACCTCTGAGGGCGAGGCTCTGCTCGCGTCCGCAGTGCCGGTCTGGGAGACGACGCATCGCGAAGTGGAAGCGCTCATCAAGGACATTGATCCCGATGGCCTCAGGAACAGTCTTCGCGCTCTATGCTGAGCGTTTCCCGGGCTCAAAGAGTTCTTTGCTTGGACCGAGCGAATGCAACTTCCCTCTAAGTGACGGTGCAAATCGAACGCCATTTATCTGAGACGGCGTGGATGCCTTCATCCCGCAAGCGGTACAAGATGCAGAATTAGTTCAGCGCAGTAAGAGAGCTCTTCATCGATGGCGGTACATTTCTCTTATTATCTTTCGCAGGATCTTCCGCGAGACAACTTGACAATCGAAGAACGAAAATCTATCGACCCAACAACTGAACCACGAGGTGAGCTATGACAGTAGAAGACAGCAACCGCAGAGACTTCCTCAAGATTAGTAGCGCAGCGCTGGCTGGGGCGGCCGTCTCATGGAACGCGAAGAGCTACGCGCGGGTCATCGGATCCAATGACCGCGTCGGCGTGGGAGTCGTGGGCTGTGGCGATCGCATGAAGGGTGCCTTGATTCCATCCTTCCATCTCAATGCGAAGGATATGAATTTCGAGTTTGTCGCAGTCTCCGATATCTGGAACCGCCAACGCGAGGAAGGCGCAGCCTATATCCAGAAGGTGTGCGGCACCTCCGTCGCTCCAGTGCGCAACAACGATGAACTGTATGCTCGCAAAGATGTCGATGCTGTTGTGGTTGCGACCGCTGATTTTCAACATGCGCTTCACGGCGTAGAAGCGGTGAAGGCCGGACGCGACGCTTACGTTGAGAAGCCAACTGCGCACACCATGGCCGATGCGAAAGCCTTCCGCAACGCGGTCAGAGAGACCGGCAAGATCGTGCAAGTGGGCACACAGCGCCGCAGCACGCCCAGCTATCAGAAGGCAGCCGAATACATCAAGTCCGGTAAGTTTGGCGACATCGTCATGGTCGAGATGACCTGGAATGTCAATCAGCCGGGCCGTTGGCGGCGGCCCGATGTTGTGCCCCTCCTGAAAGAGGAAGACACGGACTGGAAGCGCTACCTGATGAACCGCCCCTACGAGCCCTTCAACGCGCGGAAGTATCTCGAGTTCCGCCTCTTCTGGCCATACTCCTCTGGCATCCCTGACCAATGGCTCGTCCACCAGATCGATACCGTCCACTGGTTCAGCGGCTATCCGCATCCACGCAGCGTCGTGGCCAATGGCGGTATTTATGCATGGAGGGACGGCCGCAAGAACTGGGACACCATGACGGCAGTCTTCGACTACGGCCCGCCAGACGATCTTTCCAACGGGTTTCAGGTCTTATATACATCACGGCAGACGAACTCTGCGGGAGGCGTTAAAGAACTCTACTACTCGGTCGGCGGAATGCTCGACATGGACACGCAGCGCGTCACTCCCGAAGGCGGCCTGAAGGCAAAGGCAGCCGCAGAAATGCACATGAAGGAAGACTTGCTGGAGAGCTTTTCTTTGGGCGACAACGCGGCTCCGGCATCAACAGCCGCTGACACTGGAGCAGATCCCATGACCTCCGCCAACATGCGCAACTGGATGGAGTGTGTCCGCTCGCGGAAGACGCCGAACGCCAGCATTGACGCCGGCTACAGCCATTCCGTCGCACTCTGTATGAACGTTGCCGCCATCCAGACCGGGCAGAAGGTCACCTTCGACGACAAAACAGAACAAGTGATGGTTGGAGGCAAGCCCTATGCCGGCTAGAGGCTCCTGGCTTGTCCTCTGTTCGCTGTTGGCATTGATGGAATTCGGCGGGAACATGCTGGCGAAAGAATCAGCGAAAGGAGTGCAGGTAACACCGGACGAAGCTCAGCGGCGCGTCGACATCACGATCGACGGCCAGCCCTTCACCTCCTATCTGTGGCCCACCTCGCTCAAGAAGCCCGTCCTGTTTCCCCTCATCGCTCCCGGCGGAACTGTGGTGACGCGCGGCTATCCGCTCACTCCAAACGCGGGCGAACGCGTCGATCACCCACACCACGCCGGCATGTGGTTCAACTATGGCAATGTCAACGGCTTTGATTTCTGGAACAACTCCGACGCTATCAAGCCGGAGGACCGCAGCAAGATGGGCTCGATCTATCAGGAGAAAATCCTTTCTGCCAAAAGCGGGCGCGACCGTGGCGAGCTTGTCGTCGAGTCGGTGTGGATCACCGGCACCGGCGAGAAGATTCTCGACGAGACCACGCAATACGTCTTCGCTACGCGAGGCGACGCGCGCGTCATCGACCAGATCACGACTCTGAAGGCGCTCGATCACGTCGTCTTCAACGACGACAAAGAAGGGCTGCTCGGCATCCGCGTCGCGAGCTGGCTCGAATCGCCCACGGAAAAGGGCGGCGTATTCATCGACGCAAACGGAACTGCCACCAAAGTAGCGGATGCAGGTTCTCCGGGTGCGAGCGGAATCTATTTGACCAGCGAAGGAAAGCGCGGCGATCAGGCGTGGGGAACACGCGGGCGCTGGTGCACCCTGACCGGCTCCAAGGACGACAAGGTCGTCGCCATTGCGATCGTGGATCACCCCGACAATCCGGGATATCCAACTTATTGGCATGCCCGCGGCTACGGTTTGTTCGCCGGGAATCCTCTGGGCCGCAAGATCTTCGATCCCAGCCAGACCGCTTTCAACTACGCCATCGACAAAGGTCAGACCACAACCTTCCGCTACCGGGTGCTCCTGTATTCGCACGCCGTGACCCCGGAAGAGATGAACCGCGAGGCCGACGCGTTCGCCACGGACTATCACTAGCAAGCTCGCGGTGAACACGAACCATGGAGCCGCGCGCCTGCCCGGTCTTGCCCTGTCGCGTCTCCACTCCAGAAAGGGAGACACTCTTGAGCACAAATATTGGAATCGCTCCGTGCCCCCCGGGGTATTATTTCGCTAAATTACTCTTTCTACATGTAGTTAGCTGCATCCCAGGGGGCAGGAGCCTCGCCTGCCCGGTCTTGCCCTGTCGTGCCTCCTCCGCAGAAGGGAGACACTCCTGAGCACAAATATTGGAATCGCTCCGTGCCCCCCGGTATGTTTTCGCTAAATTACTCTTTCTAAAGGCAGTTACCTGCTCCGCTGAGAGGGTTAAGCCTCGCCCGCGGGTCTTGGTCTGTCGTGCCTCCCCCCAAAAAAGAAAGCCCGCCGGGGTGGGCGGGCCTTTTTCCTCTCTTTATCCAGTTTAGCAATTTAGGCGTAAATCGTATGCCAATATCAGGCAACTTTTTTATCTTTGGAATGTGTAGGTTAGAAGATTTCTTTACGATTACCCCCTTGACAAAGAAAAACTGGCGGAAGAAACCCGAGGGTTCTGGGGACTTGACAGGAATTCGTGAGCCCGGAATTCCAGCTGATCCACTCTTTGTTTACCGGCACCACGAACACCCCGCGTGCGGGGACCCTGGTCACAAAGGATGGGGCCGCCCGTGAGCGGCGCGTTCAGTTGTTGGCGTTGGCAGCCGATGTACTCATCTTCTGCATGACCTCGTTAAGGTTGAAGGTGGCCGGTGTCTGTCGCGGCGGGAATTGCGAGAAGGATTGCAGCCATTGTGCAACATAACCTACGGCGGGGAGGATCAGGTATGCGCGGTCCAGTCTCCAGCGGGGGTAGTCGATGCCTTCCTCGGGGCCACGTTCGAAGGGGTCGGCGTGCAGGTCGATCAGCATGGGGAAGCGCAGTGTAATGGGAGGATCCACCCATACATCGAGGCCGTGTGCGCGCTGTTCCATGAAAATAAGCTTCCACTTGTCGTAGCGAAGCGCGGCCAGCTCGCCGTCATCTGTCCAGTAGAGGAACTCTTTACGGGGGCCTTCCGCCGTCTCCCCCTTGAGAAATGGCATCAGATTGTAGCCATCCAGGTGGACCTTATAGGTCATGTCGCCAGCCTGGTAGCCCGTCAACAGCTTCTCCTTGACGTCGGGTACGCCCGCAGCCGCGAGCAGCGTAGGCAACCAGTCCTCATGCGCGCAGGTGTCATTCACTGCTGTTCCCGGCTTGATGACTCCCGGCCAGCGAATGAGGAAGGGTACACGGTAGGCACCTTCCCAGTTGGTATTCTTCTCGCCGCGAAAGGGGGTGGTTCCACCGTCCGGCCAACTCATTACCTCGGCGCCGTTATCGCTGCTGAAAATGACGATGGTGTTGTCCGCGATGCCGAGGTCATCCAGCTTCTTGAGCAGAACTCCGACGTTGTCATCGAGTTCCTGCATACCAGCGCCATAGAAGCCGTATTTGGAAATCATGGCCTCATATTTCGGCTGCAGATGGGTCCAGATGTGCATGCGCGTGGTGTTGTGCCAGATAAAGAACGGTTTGCCGGCTTTCACTGAGCGATCCATGTCGTCGAGCGTTGCGGCAAGAAACTCCTCGTCGGCGGTTTTCATCCGCTCGATGGTGAGCGGGCCGGTATCCTCGCATGTCTGCTTACCCCATGCGCCAAAGCGTGGATCGGCAGGCGCCGGGTTGTCTGTTGCAGTGGCCTTGCATTTGAGAACGCCACGCGGGCCAAACCTGGCAGCGAATGCCGGATTCTTCGGATAATCCACATTTTCCGGTTCCTGTTCCGCATTCAGGTGATAGAGGTTACCGAAGAACTCGTCGAAGCCGTGCACCGTCGGCATAAACTCGTTGCGATCCCCAAGATGGTTCTTGCCATTTTGAAAGGTCATGTAGCCGAGTGGCTTGAGCAGGTCGGCTATTGTGGGGTCCTGCTTCTGAAGACCAACCGGAGAGCCCGGGAGACCGACCTTGGTCAGGCCAGTGCGTATCGGGCTCTGTCCGGTGATAAATGCCGCGCGCCCCGCGGTGCAGCTCTGCTGACCGTAGTAGTCGGTGAAGAGCGCGCCCTCTTTCGCCAGCCGGTCAATGTTAGGAGTCTTGTAGCCCATCATGCCCTGGTTGTAGGCACTGACGTTCCAATAGCCGACGTCATCGCCGAAGATGACGAGGATGTTCGGTTTCTTCGGTTGAGCCGCCGCCGGCAGTGCTGAAGTCAAGCACCCGCCTGCGAACAGCAGACATATTAGAGTTTTCGACCATGGTGCAATCATTTGTGCGCCCTTCTTGCTTAGTTGAGTGAATTCCCTCATCAAAGAACGTGTTCATGTGCGTCTGTCCAAGTGTCCTTTCCGGATCGGTGATCCTTTCGCTTGAGGCTTCGGTTGGGCAAGGGAGTGCGCATCTACTCCCCTGCACGGGGCTTGCTGCCTGGCCAGCCAAGCCCTGTGCAGGAAGTATGCACGGGCATTTGTTGACGGTCTACTGGCAAAACGGCCAGTTGCGCCGGTTTGGTAAGCGGCCAGAATGAAATTCTACGGGCAGTTTCTACGGGCCAAAGTGACCTATCTGCTCAGACCATGGCAAAGCAACGATGGCGATCGCTGTGAGTTTCTCGCAGGAGGCGGGCGGACTCGCCTCTGGTTCACGGTAATTGGTCGCCGCCCTGAAGTTCGAAGTAAGCCCGCTCCATTCATATCTAGACAGCAAGCAATATCCTCGCTTTTACCTTGAACCATGTCTCCTTACTAAAGGGCGTGTGATCTCGTCTTTCCCAAGTACTTTCGCCAGTTTTTCAACGCCACGCCGTATGATTCGCGGCTCAAAGGCGGTAAAGCCAAAGAGCAGTCCGGGGCGCACATTTGCAATGGCGTACTTGGATAAGGGCGGGACGTCGAGTCCATTCTGACGAAGCTGTTCCGAGCAGCAGTAGTCGTCCGTGCCGTCGGGGAGCAATCCGGCTACGTTCATGCCGCCGTCTGTTATTGGAAAACTGAGTGGCAGGCAGTGTCGGGCAATTGCATCCAGAAAGCTTTCCTGCCGTTCAGCATAGTGGCGGCGGCATCGCCGCAAATGCGTGTGAAAAGCGCCGCAATCCATGAAGGCGGCAAGCGTGGCCTGATCGACAAGAGGACCATGGTCTTCCGCAATGTGTTTCAGGCTGGCGAAACGATCGACCAGTTCCGGAGGCAGAACGGCATAACCGATGCGGAGCGATGGGAAGAGAATTTTGCTGAAGCTGCCCACATAAATCACGCGCCTGTTTTCATCGAGGTTCTGTAGGCTCGGTAAAGGCGGGCTGTTGTAGCGGAACTCCGCGTCATAGTCGTCTTCGACGATCCAGGTCTGAAGTCGAACCGCGCTCTGCAGAAGCATGAGTCTGCGGCCAAGCGACATGCACGTCCCCAGCGGAAACTGCCGCGAGGGTGTGACGTAGATCAGCGAGACTGGTCGTGCTTCGGATTGCGGAAGGCAGATGCCTTCGTCATCGATGGGCGCAGAAAGAATTTGAGCGCCAGCCTGTTTCCATGCGAGGCGCGCGCCGAGATAACCGGGGTCTTCCATATAGACGCGATCGCCTGGCTCGATCAATAGATGGGCGAGAAGAAAGAGCGCCTGCTGGGATCCGGATGTAATGGCGATCTCGCGCCAATCGCAGCGAACACCTCGACTATCACGGAGATACTCGGCAATATTCTGCCGAAGATCATCGAGGCCTGAAGAAAATACGGACTGATAGTGCAGTATGTTTGCGCCACGCTTCAAGACGCGCGCGCGATGCCGGTTCCATATTTTGATAGGAAAGAGACGGACATCCGGCTGCGCAGGCCGAAAGGGCAGAGGCTCACGAAACTGCGTATTCGGCCCCGCGTGCTGTAAATTCGCGGCTTTGGAGTTGCGGGCTCGGGCTGGGGTCTGAAATTGAAAGGCCTGCGCGGCTCTTCCGACGTAAACGCCGCTGCGTTGCTCGCTTTCCAGGTAGCCCTCGCTCATCAGCACGTCGTAGGCGGCGATGACCGTATTGCGTGAGATATGCAGAGTGGCGGCAAGGTCTCTGCTCGACGGAAGACGCTCGCCAGCGCGCAGTTCGCCGCGCTGAATCATCTTCTTCAGCTGTGTCGAAAGCTCGGACTGCAGCGACGTGCCCTGGTCCCGCCGCAGGTCAATGGTTCCTAAGGTTTTCATGGGCCTCAAAATCTGGACCCAGTATATCGTCGCTTTCTGGACCTTTACTGGAACCACGATTCACTATACGTTCACACACATCCACAGCCCGATTTAACCGGCGGTTGTCGCTCTTCTGCTTTCAGCGTTTCTGGGGTGGTTTCTCTTCAGGTATCACGTTGCTTTCTGTAGTACTCGCATGAGTATTTGCAGGCGGCGGACTTTATATAGATCGGACAAGTCATGCAAAAGCTGTTGCTGCTTCTATGCAGCACCATCCTGATCTCTTTCACTCCCGCAATGTGGGCGCAATCGCGTGCGGACTTGATTGCGATTAATGGGAAAATATGGACAGAGGACCCCAAACGGCCTGAGGTCGAAGCGATCGCCGTGCGCGATCATCGCATCTTGGCCGCCGGCAGTTCGGCTGCGATGCGTCAATTGGCCGATCCGGAGACCAGAGTTATCGATTTGAAAGGGCGTCGTGTTGTTCCCGGATTTAATGATGCGCATGTCCACTTCTTCTGGGGAGGCCAGGGCCTGGCCAGCGTTCAACTTCGGGATGCGACCAGTGAAGCAGAATTCCGAAAGCGGATCGCGGACTTTGCCCGCACTCGACCGAAGGGCGAATGGATTTTGGACGGCAACTGGGACCACGAGAAATGGACTCCAGCCCGCTTACCCACACATGAACTCATAGATGATGTGACGCCGGACAATCCCGTCTGGGTGAACCGCTCTGACGGGCACATGATGCTTGCCAACGCTCTTGCGATGAAACTGGCAGGAATTACCAGGGAGACGAAGGATGTCCCCGGAGGGGTAATTGTCCGCGATAAAGACGGCAACCCAACGGGGATTTTCAAGGACGCCGCCAAGGATCTGGTAGAGCATGTCATGCCTCCACCATCAAATGAACAAGTGGATGCCGCAATTCTGGCTGCACAACAATACGCGCTCGAAAATGGCGTGACGAGCGTGCAGGACATGGGCTTTACCGGCTCCAAGGCCGCGGATATGCAGGCGCTGATTGTGCGCGGATATCAGCGACTCCTGGAAGAGAACAAGTTAAAGGTGCGCGTCTCTGCCCGCTTTCCTTTGAGCAAGTATCAACGGCTTGCCGATTTGGGCGTGATGACAAATTTCGGCAATGACAGGCTGGTAATTGGATCGGTGAAAGCCTTTGCTGACGGCTCTCTCGGTTCAACGACGGCATGGTTTTTCCAGCCCTTTGACGATGCTCCCGAGACGAGCGGCGTCCCCAGCGACGAACTCCGCAATCCCGATCAGATGTACGCCAATATGGTGGGAGCGGATCGAGCAGGCCTCCATATCGCCACGCATGCCATCGGAGACCGGGCAAATAAGACCATACTCGATCTCTACGAGCGGCTGGAAAAGGAAGATGGCGAGGCGGACCGCAGGCTGCGCATCGAGCACGCACAGCACCTGCGACCGGAGGACATACCGCGCTTTGCCCAACTGCATGTGATTGCTTCCGTGCAGCCCTACCACTGCATCGACGACGGCCGTTGGGCGGAAAAACGTATCGGGCATCAGAGATCGCTTACTACGTATGCATTCCGTTCTCTTCTGGATGCAGGGACGACGCTAGCCTTCGGCTCCGACTGGTTTGTCGCGCCAATCGATCCCATGGCTGGCATCTATGCGGCGACGACACGCCGCACGCTCGATGGGAAACACCCTGACGGTTGGATTCCGGAACAGAAAATCAGTGTGCAGCAGGCAGTTCATGCATACACGGTTGGATCAGCGTATGCGGAAAGCCAGGAGAAAGACAAAGGCTCGCTTGAGGTAGGAAAACTGGCGGACTTCACTATGCTCTCAGACGATATCTTTCACCTCGATCCCGTGAAGATTGAGGACGTGAAGGTTGAGATGACAGTGTCGGGTGGCGAAATTGTGTATGAGCGCGGTCAAACAACCGCGGTCAGCACTGACAAATAGATATTTGGGGAATAAGGAGATACTCGGATGTTTGTTCGGCCATGCTGGAGGCCATCGTCAGTGCAGGATGCGATTGAGCTGATCGGGAAGAATCCCTGGGCACTCCTAGTGAGCAACGGAGCGCATGGGCCTGTGGCCACGAATCTACCTTTGCTTTTCGACTACAAACGTTCAGATAAGACTGTGTTGATTGGGCACATTGCGAGAGCGAACGAACATGCGGCATTGCTGAGCGATGCAAGCGCGCCGATGCTCGCCATCTTTGAAGGGCCCTACAGCTACGTAACCGCGAGTTGGTATCCGCTACGGGATATGCCGTCGACGTATTACTACACCGCTGTTCACTGCTATGGCAGAGTCGTGCTGCAGGATGAGCCAAAGCTGGACGAGTCGGTTGAACGACTTACTCAGGTTATGGAGGCGTCGATTGCCGGTGGTTGGAAGACGAGCGAAATTGAGCGCGAGGCAATTACGCGACGCTACAAGTCGATTCTCGGCTTCGAGTTGCATATCGATCGTCTCGAAGCGAAATTCAAGCTCGGCCAGGATGAGCCGCTTAAAGACGCGCTGGCAGTAGCGGAGCAATTGGAACAGCGATTTGGCAACGATGATTTAGAACTGGCCTCCATGATTCGTAAACAAAATGCCGGTCGCGAAGGCTGATCGCACGATCACGCGAAAGAAATTTAGACAGGAGTTTCGAAAAGACAGCAGTAGACCATACAGTAACGAAATTATTCCTTCATTGGAGGTTCGCCTTGAGAAAACGTAACCTGCAACTCGCAATGGGAATATTGGCGATGTGTTTCTTCGCATCTCCATGGCTTCTCGCACAGATAGAGAGCGGAAGCATCACAGGACAAGTCACTGACTCGCAAGGCGCCGCAGTTGCAGACGCCACTGTAACTGCAACCAACGTCGGAACGGGGATTTCGATCCTGACGAAAACGAACAACAATGGCGGCTTCGTTTTCTCGACTCTTCATCCCACCCACTACAAGTTGACCGTTCAAAAAGAGGGCTTCAAGGCTGAGGTGAATCCAGACGTCGATCTGCACGTTCAGGATAAGTTATCGATCAATTTTGCACTCACGGTCGGTTCATCGAATGAAACAATTACGGTCAGCGCATCGTCCGGGGAAAATCTCGAAACCTCGGCCGCTGTGACGACAACAGTAGACCGTCAGTTTATAGAGAACATGCCGTTGAACGGGCGTAGTTTTCAGGCGCTCATCGCTCTCACCCCGGGCAATGTGACGGCGAAAACTTACTACACGAACTCAGGCCAGTTCAGCGTGAACGGACAGCGCACCGACGCAAACTACTTCTCGATTGATGGCGTCAGCGCGAACGTCGGCATCACGCAGGGAAGCAACGTCTATCTTGGCTCCGCAGGCGCGGGCGCGGCACAGGCAACAAGTAGCAACGGTGGTTACAATAGCCTGGTTTCGATCGATGCCATGCAGGAGTACAAGATCCAGACATCGTCGTTCGAGCCGGAGTACGGCCGCACTCCAGGCGCGCAACTTTCGATTGTGACGCGCTCGGGTACCAACCAATTCCACGGGACAGCATTTGAGTACATCCGCAACGAGGTTTTTGACGCCAACAACTGGTTCAACAACAATGCCGGCCTTCCGCGTGCAGCGGAGAAGCAAAACGATTTCGGCGGTGTGATTGGCGGACCCATCTGGCGGGATAAGCTGTTTTTCTTCTTTTCGTATGAGGGTTTGCGGCTGCGTGTCCCGGAATCAAGGCAGGATATCGTGCCGTCAACATCGCTTCGCGCCCGCGCAGACGCAACGGTCGGTCCCTTGCTAGATGCTTATCCGCTGCCCAGCCATGGGCTCTCCGGCTATCCAAACAACGACCAGCCAGGTGATGACACTGCGATCTTCGCCACTACTTTTTCCAATCCTTCAACACTCAACGCGACGAGCCTGCGGCTGGACTACACCATAAGTCCGAAATTGAACGTATTTGTGCGCGGCGATTATGCTCCGTCGAACGGCGCGCAGTATGGAGCCTTCGACTTCTACACTCGGTCCACGCTGAGCCATACCATTGCCAACGTCGACACAGAGACTGCCGGTCTTACGTATGCGCCGACGAGCACGCTGGTGAATGACTTCCGCTTCAACCTGAGCCACGCCAAGGGCGCGACAGTAGTGAATGCGACGGACTTTGGAGGCGCAACCATTCCATCCGACGCATATTTGTTCCAGTCGAATCCGACCTACACGACGGCTACGTCTGTGTTTGGTCTCTACTTCAACGACGGCAGCACTGACTACTACGTGGGCAATGATGCGACCAATCACCAGCGTCAATTGAATTTCATCGATACAGTCAGTTGGGCAAAAGGGCGGCACAATATGAAGTTTGGCGTAGACTATCGCCGTCTTACGCCGACGAATGGCTACCGTCCGTGGGACATAAGTTATGATTTCGATTCGTTTGCAGCTGTATTGACGCATGTTCCGGATTATGCAGGCATCGACACTACGGACACCTCAGAGCTACGCCCAGTCTTCTATGATTTGTCGCTCTTTGCTCAGGACTCCTGGCAGGTCTCGCCAAGGCTCACGCTCACGTATGGCCTTCGCTGGGACTACGATCCGCCGCCGGGCGAGGATTCTGGCCATCCTTTCTATACGGCTCTCAACCTGAACGATCCCCCGAATGTGGCCCTGGCGCCGGCGGGAACTCCATTGTGGCACGCAAGTAAGCATAACTTTGCGCCACGCCTTGGCGTTTCTTATGTCGTAAAAAATACTCCAGGCAGGGAGCTTGTTTTCCGAGGCGCCGGCGGCATCTTCTATGGGCTGGGCAATCAACAGGGCGCTCAGGGAACGCTCGGCTTCCCGTATTCGCGCAGCAATTATCTTTACGGGGCGGCGGGAACCTATCCGGTGAGCGTGGCCGACGCGGCTCCCATTCCCTTTACCCTGAACCCTCCTTACAGCTTCGTCTTTGCCTTCGAGCCAGATTTGAGAGATCCGAAGGTCTACCAGTGGAATGTCTCGCTGCAGCAGGCCCTGGGCGAAACCCGCTCCTTTCAAATTGCGTACGTGGGAAACGTCGGCTCTGATTTGCTGCGACGCGACATGCTGCAACCTGCCATGGGCGGCAATCCTGATTTTCAATATCTGGATGTCGTTACGAATCAGGACTACTCGAATTACAACTCATTGCAGGCACAGTTCAAACAACGGATGTGGCAGCACTTGCAGATACTCGCGTCCTATACGTGGGCCCATGCGCTCGATAATGGCTCTGGCGTTGCACTTCCTAACCCTTACTACACTGTTTATAGTCCGAGCCTCGACCACGGAAACTCCGACTATGATGTGCGGAATACCTTCTCGGCAGCCGTAAGCTACGAGTTGCCTGGAACTCGTGGCGGCAACGGCTTAGTCAAATATTTAACCAACGGGTGGGCGCTTGATAGTCTGTTCCGCTCAAACTCCGCGCAGCCGATTAACATCACGACCGGCGAATACTCCTTTGGCCTTGTCTGGAACAATGACGCGATCAATCAGCGCCCCAACGTTGTCACCGGCGAGCCCTTGTATGTCTATGGATCGGAGTGCGCGGCAGCCAATGGCGGAGCGAGTTGTCCTGGCGGAAAACGATACAATCCCGCCCACTTCTCGGCGCCGACAGACCTGTTCACACAGGGCAACCTTGGCCGCAATCAATTGCGTGGCTATGACGCCGTTCAGGAGGACCTCGCCATCAGGAGGACGTTTCCCATTCACGAGAGTGTCTCGCTGCAATTCCGCGCGGAGGCCTTTAACATCTTCAACCATCCGATGTTTGGAGATATCGGCACGCAATCTGACGGACGGAATCTGCTGAACAATTCGCTGTTTGGAATTTCCGCGCACACTCTGGCAGACAGCCTGGGTTCGGGCGGTGCCGATGGTGGATTCAGCAGCCTGTATCAGATTGGCTCTCCGCGATCACTGCAGTTTGCTCTCAAGTTGCAATTCTAAAATGCTTTCTAGGAGGGGGCGCAGTTAGTGTGACCTGCGCTCCCCCGTTTTTATCGCAAGTTCAAATAGAAACGTGCCATGCAAAAAATGAGCGTAAAGCCCCAAGCCTTTAGACAGTGGATTTGTCTCTGCACATTCCTTTCGGGACTCATGGCGCAGTCTGTCACAACGGCCTCAGCGCAGTCTGTGCCTATGCCCCCGCCGCCAACGACTGCATCTGTAAACACTGTAGAAACGATCCACGGCGTCTCCGTCAGCGATCCCTACCAATGGCTGGAGGACTCGACGAGTCCGCAAACGCGCGCGTGGATCAAGTCGCAACATGAGTACACGTCATCTTTGCTGGGCCAGCGACCGGAGATGGATGCGTTACGCAAAGACGTTTACGGGTTGACTGACATTGAAGAGGCGCAGAGAGTCATCTACCGGCAGGGGCGGTATTTCATTCTGAAGAAAGTTCCCGGGCACGAGATTGCCGCTCTCTATCTGCGAGAAGACGAGTCAGGCCCGGAGAAGCTATTGCTCGATCCATCCAACTGGAGCAACGATCACACAGACACGCTTGATCTGTTGAATGTTTCAGAGGACGGCAAAATAGTCGCCTATGGTATCCGGCGCGGCGGCCGGGATCAGCTGAGTATCCGCTTTTACGATGTGGCCGCGAGCAAGGATCTGCCGGACGTGTTGCCGGAGGCGCGGTACATCTACTGGTCGCTGCCGATGACGCCGGATGGATCTCGTGTCTATTACGTAAAGTTTGAAGACCAAGGTCCCCGTGTATACGAGCACAAATTAGGTACAGACCCGCAACACGACGAGCTTCTCTTCGGCCAGGGAATCGGGCCGGAGATGATTCTCGTCGTATCTCTGTCCCATGACGGCGATCTATTGCTGATGCACGTACTGCACGGCGCTTCAGGATCGACGGACATCTATTTCAAAGACCTGCACAAGCAGGACGAAGTCAGGACACTGGTGAAGGATATTCCCGCCACCTTTACTGCTGACGCTGCAGACGGCCGGATCTTCATTCAGACCAACTGGAAAGCTTCGAATGGGACCATCATGGTTGCAGATGTGGCGCATCCGGAGCCGGAGCATTGGCAGACGCTGATTCCTGAAGATAAATCTGCGATTGAGATGTTCAGGCTTGCAGGCAACAAGCTGCTGTTGAATTACATGAACAACGCCCACTCTGAGCTGCGTTTGTTTGACGAAAACGGCAAAGCGGCGGGAGGCATTTCGCTTCCAGGCATGGGATCGGTCGTGACGATTGACAGCAACTGGAAGTCCCCAATCGTTTGCTTTTCTTATTCCTCTTTTCAGACGCCAACAACCTTCTTCTCCTACTCTATTAGTTCGGCAAAGGCGGTTGCTATCTCCGCCCCGCAGACGCCTGCGCAGTTAGCCGATGTTGTTGTCGATCAGGTCTGGTATAAGTCGAAAGACGGCACGCGCATTCCAATGTTTCTGGCCCACAAAAAGAATTTTGTGAAGAAGGGTAACGCTGCGGTCCTCCTTTACGGTTATGGTGGATTTAACTGGGCGCAGCTGCCAACTTTCTCGCCAGAGACCGGGGTGTGGCTCGAACGCGGTGGCGTGTATGCCGTGGCGAATATTCGCGGCGGCAATGAGTTCGGAGAAGCATGGCACAGAGCTGGAGAACTTGAGCGAAAGCAAAATTCGTTCGATGACTTTATTGCCGCCGGTCAATGGCTCGTAGACAATCACTACACGAAGCCAAACCGGCTTGCGATACAGGGACTAAGCAACGGCGGCCTGCTGGTGTCAGCTTGCATCACGCAGCGACCCGATCTGTTTGCGGCGGCGATTGGACGCTACCCCTTGATCGACATGGTGCGCTATGAGCGGTTCTCCATCGCACGCTGGTGGGCAACAGAATATGGGTCCGCCGGCGATCCCGCGCAGTTCCGCACGCTTTATGCCTATTCGCCATATCATCATGTGCAGAAGGGGACGAAGTATCCCGCTGTGCTTCTTATCAGCGGCGATGGCGATACACGGGTCGATCCGTCGCACGCAAGAAAGATGACCGCGATGCTGCAAAACGCATCCAGCTCCGGACGGCCGCTGTTGCTCTTGTATGACACGAAATCAGGACATTCAAGCGCTCTTTCTACCGCAGCAGAAGTGGATCAGACTGCGAATGAGCTTGCATTCCTGCTCTGGCAGCTTGGGCCTCCCGAGTGAGTGACATAGTTGGTAGCCATTGATTGCAGAGAGGAGGAAGAGTGAGCCTGGCGGTGGATGAGAAAGCACAGAGAGCCGATGGTTCCTCTCGATGGCTCTCGACATTCTGGCATCATCCACGGAAGACGTGGATCAGACGTGCGCTCTTTCAGGTTCACCTCTGGAGCGGAATCAGCGTCGGTATCATCGCGACACTCGTCGGCATCAGCGGAAGTGCGATTGTCTACAAGGACTCGCTCGATAAACTCCTGACGCCCGGATTGTTTGCCACTACTTCCGAAAGTAGGCGTTTGACCACGGATCAGCTGCTGTCTGCGGCCCACGCGGCGCATCCAGGATGGTTGATCAGTTACGCATCGATTGAGGAGAAGCCCGATGCTCGTCACCCCGAGCCATGGGTGTTTTACCTGGTGCCGCCGGCGGAGCATCGAACAACTTATCTCACTCTTGCATACTTTGACCCGGCGACCGGAAGAGAACTCGGCACAATCGGTGAAGCCTCTGGCCTGATGAACTGGCTTGCCGAATTGCATTTTCGCCTCTTGGGCGGTCCAACTGGCACAATCATCAATGGCATCGGCGCTTTTCTTCTTCTACTTCTTTGCATGACCGGCGTCGTCATCTGGTGGCCGGGGCGCCATCGCCTGCGAAGCGGATTCAAGATTCAATGGAAGGCGCGCTGGCTTCGCCTGAATTGGGACATACACAGCGTCTTTGGCTTCTGGACCAGCATTCCACTGGCAATCGAGGCCTTTACTGGCGTCTACTACTGTTTCTTTGTGCCGATGGCCGCCGCCATGGTCTTTGTGCTTGGCGGAGATGTTCACCTGTGGCACGAAATGTCTGTGCCACCGCGATCAACTGTTGCGACGAGGCAAGCTTCTGTGCCGATCGAGCCGCTTGTGCAGGAAGCTCTGAGACGGCATCCGGACTGCGTTTTGCGCGGCCTCGCTCTTCCCTTTCTTCCGTCCGATCCTGTCTCTGTGCAGCTGGATCCGCCTCGTGCTGAAGATCGCGGTGAGTATGTACAGGTAGTATTCGATCGCTACAACGGCAACGTTCTCAGCGATGTGGATTCACGCCAGCAGTCTGTAGCCATTCGCGCGGTGCTCTTCATAAGGCCGCTTCACTTCGGAACATTCGCCGGACATTGGTCACGGATCGCATGGATATTGGTTGGTCTCATGCCCGGCCTCTTGTTTTTCTCCGGCTTCCTCATGTGGTGGCGACGCGTTCCTGTGCGCATGCTGCGATCTTAGAGTGCCAAAACAAATCTTTTTTCATGAGAGGGATGAAAGGAATGAAATCTGCCTCACTGATTCTTGTTTTTTCAGTTGCCTATGCTTCGTTCTCGCTCGCTCAACAAGCGAAAGTCATCGATCCGTCAGACATCGCGAATCTGAAACACGTGAGTACTCCGGAGATCTCTCCTGATGGAAAACTGGTGGCCTATGTTGTTAGCACTCCCGTAGCCGCGGGGGAGCACAAGGATGCGCACATCTGGATCACATCCACAGATGAAGCTGGTCATGCCCATCCATTTGTGATGAGCGCCGGAACTGACACCGATCCGCGATGGTCTCCAGATGGCGAATCCATTGCCTTTCTCTCCGATCGCAAGAACCCGCTCGGGGAACCAGGCCGGGCTCTTTTCCACTTTTCGCTAACCGGAGTGGAAGGCAGAACTGATCTTGAGCCGCACGATGACAAAAAAGATGGCTCGGATCCTGGCATGCAACTATGGCTCATTTCCCTCCATGGTGGCGAGGCTTTTCCCCTGACAAATATCGCAGGAGGAATTAAGGAGTTCAGATGGTCGAAGGATCGGAAATATATCGCGTTTGTTCGCAAAGACCAGGATACCGCCCAGGAGCGTGAACGCAAGAAGCAAAAGAACGACGAAATCGTCGTCAATCAAAATTACAAATATGACAGGCTTTGGATTTACGATGTCGCACAACATCAGGCGCGTCTGCTGACGAAAACTGACATCAACATTGACGCATTCGACTGGTCTCCTGAAGGCTCAGAAATTGTCGCCCGAGTTTCACCAACGCCCAGGATCGATGACTACTGGCGCATCTCGAAAATCGTGATTCTGAGCGCATCGACCGGACTGGTTGAAAAGACAATTGAAGAACACGCCGGATACAACCAGCCTCGATGGTCGCCGGACGGTCGCCGGGTTGCCTTTTCGAGAACGACAGCCAAACAAATTACCGATGAGCACATAATCTACAGTCTCGACGACAACAAAACGATTCTGCTTGAAAATTTCTTCTCGGGCACAGTGGAACAGATGGAATGGCTCCCAGATAGCAAGAGCCTGCTGGCGCAAGCGACGGTGCAGGCGCACACCGTTGTGCTGACAATCGACGCAGCTTCAGGAAAATCAAGCGAGCTCGAAGGCGTGACGACTTCAGCCGGAGAGATC
>DATGAD010000391.1:0-8282 GCA_035313725.1 Alloacidobacterium sp.
CAAGATTGTTCCCGGGCACGGTCCGCTGGGTGACAAGGATGCGCTGCAAAAATACCGTGACATGATGGCGACCATCGCCACTAGTGTCGAGAAGCTGAAGAGTGGCGGACAATCGCTCGACCAGGTGATTGCGGCCAAGCCTACGGCGGACTTCGACGCTGTGTGGGGCAAGGGCATGCTCAAGCCGGAGCAATTTGTCGAACTGGTTTACGGCACTCTATAGTTTGCATCCCGAAATTCTAGCGACCGTACCACCCTGTACAGCAAGACGAATCGTATGTGACGGAGATTCAGATGCCAGTCGAAAACGGGGCAGCCTGAGTGGGAGATGGTCAAGTATTCTTGAAGTTGGACTTTACAAAAGGCCAACTTCGATTTTCATTCCGTTCTCAAGATGAATGTCTTTCTGGGAGTGCAGAACAGCCGACCCGTCTGCAGCAAGTTTGGTGTCAAGCTGAACACCTTTTATCGAGCTCCCGGAAGGAATCGACGAGTTTCCATCGCGCTCTTCGTTCGCATTGAGGCCGGCCCCGGTTGCTACGGCGGTAGACGCCACGCTGCGGGTCGACGCGTTCGGTAGGGACCCGGAGGACGCTATTTGATCAGAGAGTGACGGACTTGGAGCTATTGCGACCAGAACTCCTTGAATCGGTTTCGACTGACCACCTTTGGTCATCAACTGGTCAAAAACAATAGAAACTGACGCTGTCCCATTTCCTGAAGCCTTCGACTCAACTTGAGTTACTTTTCCCGACAGTTTGGTCCCCTTGGGAAGTATCGAACCATCGGTCATTTTCATGTCCGCGATCGTTTTCGCGGTTATCACCTGACCGGCGTGGGCCGATTTCGTGTCGAGTTTGCTCGTCAGCTCAGCAAGTACAGCCTGCTTCACTTTGCTGGAAGGATCCTGCTGGGCGAAAGATGGGAAGTGCTGTGTTAAACCGAAGAGCAGACAAAAAGATACCGCTAGTGAACTTTTCAAATATTTTTTCATTTTGTTTTGGTTGTTCTTGAAGTATTTTGATCACGCTGCATTGACTAAGTCAACGAAATTAGTCGGCGAAGTACGCGCACCCCAGTACTAAAGAACTCTGCTTTTTCAGCGCACTGGCAGAGCTTGCCATATCCTGCTAAAACAGCGAAGAGGTACCACTTTGTCACGATTTGCTGAACCCATGGCGCGGCTCATCGAGGAGCTGCGCAAGCTTCCCGGCATTGGATCGAAGAACGCGCAGCGGCTTGCGTTTCATATCCTGCGCTCGAATAGCGAGGATGCGGACGCACTGGCGGATGCGATTCGCGACCTGAAGGCCAAGCTACAGCTCTGCTCCACTTGCAACAACATTACGGATGTTGATCCGTGTGTATACTGCGCGAGTCCTACGCGGAACCAGAGACTGGTGTGCGTCATTGAAGAGCCGACGAATATTGCCACCATCGAGAAGACGCGCAGCTACAACGGCGTCTTTCACGTGCTGCATGGAACGCTTTCGCCTCTGCACGGGGTTGGGCCGGAGCATTTACGGACAGGCAATCTGCTGGCGCGGGTTTCGCGCGGCGATGTGGACGAGGTGATTCTGGCGACTTCGCCTACTGTCGAGGGCGAGGCGACGGCCGGATACCTGGCAGAGATGCTTCGGCCAGCCAAAGTGCGAGTAACACGCATTGCCACCGGGGTTCCGGCAGGCAGCGATATTGAGTATGCCGATGAGGTTACGATGTCGCGGGCGCTGGAGGGGCGGCGGGAGATGTAATTCATCCCCACCCTTCGCTAAGCCCAGGGTGGGGCTACCGAATGCGGTGGCGCCCGAAGGGGAGAAGCAGGTCCTTCGACTACGCGCCTTTGGCGCTCCGCTCAGGATGACAACTCCTAGGTGTATTTCGGGTAGTCCCGCTACGACTTAGCCGCGTAATTTGGCCAGGAGGTCCTGCGGATGAACGGGCTTGGCCAGGATTTCGAACTCGTGGCCCTGGTTGCGGGCGCGGTCGAGAAGGTCGGCGGTGGCGGCCTGTCCTGAGAAGAGAAGGATCTTGCAGGCGGGCAGCAGGCTGCGGATTTTGATGGCAGCGTCAATACCGTTCAAATCTGTCACGATGACGTCGCTGATGAGCATGTCGGGCCGCAACGATTCGGCCTTTTCTACCGCTTTTTCGCCGCTGTATACGGCGGTGGCTTCAAATCCGCTCTGGTTAAGGATGATGGCAAGGGTGTCGGCGATAACGCGCTCGTCATCGGCAACCAGAACTTTAGGCTTCGCCTGATTGTTGTCTTGCATTTTTTCTTCGACTCTCTCTACTCCGGTAGGGTGAACGGCTTGCAGTGCGGGTGCAGCAGCGAAAAAGTTGCTGCCGAAAATATGGCAGGTGCGGATCGCTCTGCGAAACTACTACTTGGATGATACGCTGTCTGCAGGAGGATGCTTCATCTTCCTGCAATCCTATCTATTTAAGCCAGACGCAAGGACGGGTGCGTCGATCCAGAGGCCGCTGGCAGTCCGGCTTTCTAACTGCCAAGGGAGCAGTTCGCCCGTTCAGAGGTTTCACGCACATGTAGACGGAGCCGGTTGATGACGGAAGCGATTATTCGAGCGCAGCAAGTGGAAAAGTTTTACGCTCAGCCGAGCGAAAACCGCATTCAGGTCATTGCTCCTACCGACCTCTCCATTCTTCCAGGCGAGATTGTTGCGCTGCTGGGGCCATCCGGCTCGGGAAAATCGACGCTGTTGCGCATGCTCTCCGGCCTGTCAAAGCCTTCAGGCGGGCAAGTTTTCTGGCATGAAAAACCAATTGAGACGGTGCAGATCAACGTCTCGATCGTTTTCCAGAGCTTTGCCCTTTTCCCTTGGCTCACCGTTCTTGAAAATGTTGAAGCGCCGCTCAAGGCCATCGGGGTAGAGCCGGAGGCACGCAAGGAACGCAGCCTGAAGATTCTGGATACGGTGGGTCTGGATGGTTTTCAGGCGGCATATCCGAAGGAGCTTTCCGGCGGTATGCGGCAGCGTGTGGGGTTCGCGCGCGCGCTCGTCGTTGAGCCGGAAGTGCTCTTCATGGATGAGCCCTTTTCCGCGCTCGACGTGCTGACAGCGGAAAACCTGCGCAGTGAGTTGCTGGAGTTGTGGCAGAAGAAGACAATTCCGACGCAGGCCATCTTTATCGTCACGCACAACATTGAAGAGGCCGTCCTGCTTGCGGACCGCATTATTGTGCTCGGACGCAATCCCGGACATGTTCGCACGGACTTCAAGGTTGGAATACCTCATCCTCGCAACAAAAAGAATGCGACATTCACCAAGCTGGTGGACTACATTTACACGGTGTTGACGCGACCGGATGTGACACCCGACGTCCCGCGCCTGCATACCGATGGCCGACGCGTGCGCGATCAGCGCCAGATGCGCTATGAAATGCTGCCGCATGCGCGTCCGGGCGGCATTGCCGGTTTGCTTGAGTTCATCATCGATTTTGGCGGGCACATCGATGTGTACCGGCTGGCGGATGAACTGGCCTTCGAGATCGACGACTTGTTGCCGATCGTGGATGCGGCGCAGTTGCTTGCCTTCCTTACGGTCGAGGAGGGCGATGTTGCCATTACAGCCGCCGGGCGTGAGTATGCTGAATCGGAAATTCTGAAACAGAAAGAATTATTCCGTGCGGCAGCGATCGAGCATGTCCTTCTGCTGCGTCAGATTACGCGTGCGCTCAGCAACAAAACCGACCACACAGTGCCGGAAGAATTCTTCCTCGACATGCTCGATGAGCAATTCAGCGAGGAGGAGACTCTGCGCCAACTCGAGACAGCGATCAACTGGGGTCGCTATGCGGAGCTGTTTGACTTTGACGCAGCGAGGCGGCGCTTTATTTTGCCGGAGGCGGAGGAAGAAGCAGCGGCGGCCGTTCAGGAGATCGAAGAGCCGTGAAGATGCGCTACACATTCTCGCGTTCGCTGGCCATCGAACGCACATGGCCGTTCTTTCTCGACCTGACGGTCGCGATGGGGCTGTTGGCAGGCTTTTATGCGGTGCTCCAGATTGCGCACTACTGGCTAAGCGGGGCGGTACCTGAGGTAGAGATATCGCAATCGCCTACGATCCTGCCGATCTATGCGTTTTACTCATGTGTGCGCATCGGAGTGGCGTATCTGCTGAGCCTGCTGTTTGCGGTGGGATACGGCTACATTGCCGCCTACAACAAGCGCGTAGAAGCGCTGATGATTGCGACGCTCGATATTCTGCAGTCGATCCCTGTGCTGAGTTTTTTGCCTGGCGTGATGCTGGCGATGATGTCGCTGATTCCGAGCCGCCAGCTTGGCATTGAGTTCGGTGCGATCCTGCTGATTTTTACCGGGCAGGTGTGGAATATGGCCTTCAGCTTTTATACATCGCTGAAGAGCATTCCGCGCGAGTTGAACGAGGCGTGCACGATCAATCGCTTCTCGCGTTGGCAGAGACTCTGGCAACTGGAGCTTCCCTATGCGACGATCGGGCTAGTGTGGAACTCGATGGTTTCCGTTGCCGGTGGGTGGTTTTTCCTGATGGTCTGCGAGATGTTTCCAGTGGGCACGCGCAATTTTCGGCTGCCCGGGCTTGGTTCGTACCTCCAGACAGCGGCTTCGACGGGAAATACTCTGGCGATGGTCTATGGCCTCACCACGATGGTCGCGATCGTCGTGCTGACCGATCAGCTGATCTGGCGGCCGATAATCGACTGGTCAGACAAATTCAAGTTTGAGAATGTCGAGGCGGCGGACCGGACCAAATCGCCGGTGCTGGCAGCCCTGCGGCAATCAAATGTGCTCGGAGCGATTCAACAACGGACCCTAACGCCCTTGAGCGAACATATTTATCGCTCAATTGCCCTGCGGCACCAGCGGCGCCAAGACACAGTTCAATCTGATAGCCGAAAAAAAGGCAATGCCGCGGCCACACTTGTCCTCACAATTCTGCTAGCAGGACTTATCTGTTTTGCGGCGTTCAAGGCGATCCTGCTGCTGCGACTGGTTCCCAGGTCGGATTTTGCGACTCTGCTCGAAGGCGCGGGCACTACTTTCCTTCGCGTGAATATTTCCCTGTTGCTGGCGGCCGCCTGGACGATTCCGACGGGTGTAGCCATTGGCTTCAATCCAAAGCTGGCGCGGATTGCGCAGCCGTTAGCGCAGATCGCCGCTTCGTTTCCAGCGACGGCGCTCTTTCCGGTCATTCTGCTGGGATTGATGAAGCTTGGAGCGGGGCTTGGCATTGGTTCCATTGCGCTGATGATGCTGGGAACGCAGTGGTACATTCTGTTCAATGTCATCGCGGGCGCGATGGCGATTCCTTCGGAGATGCGTGAGGTGGCGACACTCTTCCACTTCACCAGCGTGCAACGCTGGACGACAGTGATTCTTCCAGGCATTTTTCCTTTCCTGATTACCGGACTGGTCACGGCTTCGGGCGGAGCGTGGAACGCTTCGATTATCGCCGAGTACTTTCACCTGAAAGACCAGACGCTGCATACGCTGGGGCTGGGCGCGCAGATCAGCGCGGCCAGCGATTCGGGCAACTTCCCGGTCCTGCTGCTGGCGACAATCATCATGGCGCTGATGGTTGTGACGATCAATCGCCTGGTATGGCGGCCGCTTTATAAACTTGCCGAGACAAAATACCGGCTGGATTAGGCCCGATGGCACGCGCGTCGCAACTGGTCCGCCTGATTTGCTGGAATGAGGAACTGGCGCAACAGCACGCGAAAGAAATCGCGAAACTCGGTTATCGGGTGGACGCTTCTTCGCTGCGAGGATCGAGCGCATTCATCACCCACATTCGCGATGTGAACCCCGCAATTGTTGTGATTGACCTGGATCGGCTGCCGTCGCATGGGCGCGAGGTTGCGATTGTTCTGCGCGGCAGCAAGACAACACGGCATGTTCCCATTGTGTTTGCCGGCGGCGTAAAGGAAAAGGTTGCGCGGTTGCGTGTGGAGCTTCCGGATGCGGTCTTTACTTCGTGGGAAACGATCGCGGCAGCATTGAAGAATGCCGTCGTTTCGACCCCCGTGGAGCCAGTGCAACTGACACCACACATGCAGCGCTGGCACGATTCGCCGCTTACGCGCAAGCTTGGCATTTCCGCAAATATGAAGGTTTCGCTGATTGGCGGCGCAGAAGATGGCATGGAAGAAATTATTGGCGAGCTCCCGGCGGGCGCATCGCTGAGTACGCGCATCGCCGCTGGAACGCAGATGGTGTTGTATGTAGTACACTCGCTGCGCGAACTGGACGGGGCAGTGGACCATGCGCGAGCGCACTTGCCGGATGGAGCTTCATTCTGGATTATTCACCCGAAAACGACCGCGAAACTGCGCAGCGACTTCAATCAGAATGATGTGCGCGACCTAGGACTGGCACGCGGCTTTGTGGATTACAAGGTCTGCGCCGTAGATACGCAATGGTCAGGGCTGAAATTCGCGCGGAGAAAACGATAACGTTGATTTGGCAACGTTTCCCTCTGCATTTGCCTCTGATATGGGGATATCTCTAATCAATCACAAGTAGTGGAAAGAGATTTTGCGATATGCCAATGACGCTTCTTCCGGGTAAGCCTTACCCTCTTGGCGCGAAGTGGGATGGAACAGGCGTGAACTTTGCTCTCTATTCGGAGCAGGCGCAGGGGGTTGATCTTTGCCTTTTCAATGAAGCGGGTGTGGAATGCGAAAAGATTCCTCTGCGGGAGACAACTGCTTTTGTTTGGCACGGCTATTTGCCGGGCATTCAACCGGGCCAGCGATACGGCTATCGCGTGCATGGACCGTGGGAGCCCGAGAAAGGGCTGCGGTTTAACCCGGCGAAGCTGCTTGTCGATCCTTATGCTCAGGCTGTAACGGGGCGCGTGGACTGGTCACAGGCGATTTTTCCTTATGTCTTTGGCGGCAATGACGCTGATCTACACCGCGACGATCGCGACAGTGCGCCGGGAGTTCCGAAGAGCCTGGTTGTGAATCCCTATTTTGACTGGGATCAGGACCGTCCGCTACGCACGCCTCTGTCTGACTCGATCATCTATGAAACGCACGTGCGCGGCTTCAGTATCCAGAATCCGGATATACCGGAACCTTTGCGCGGCACCTATGCAGGGCTGGCGTCACCGGCGAGTCTTCGCCATCTGAAACGGCTTGGAGTGACAGCTGTGGAATTGATGCCGGTTCATCACTTCATCAATGACAGCCACCTGGTCGAGAGCGGGCTGAGCAACTATTGGGGATACAACACGCTGACATATCTCGCGCCCCATGGACGGTATTGCTCCACTGGCGATACAGGCAACCAGGTTGCAGAGTTCAAGGCCATGGTGAAAACGCTGCATCGCGAAGGCATTGAGGTGATTCTGGATGTGGTCTACAACCACACGGGTGAAGGCAATCATATGGGGCCGATGCTCTCGCTCAAGGGAATCGACAACCTTACGTACTACCGAACGATGCCGGATAATCTCCGCTTCTACATGGACTATACGGGGACGGGAAACACCCTGAATGTGCGCAACCCGCAGGTCCTGAAGCTGATTATGGACTCGCTGCGTTACTGGGTGCTGGAGATGCATGTCGACGGCTTCCGATTTGATTTGGCAGCAACGCTGGCGCGCGAATTGCATGATGTGGACCGGCTGAGCGGATTCTTCGACATTATTCATCAGGATCCGACGCTCGCGGATGTGAAGCTCATCGCAGAGCCTTGGGATGTAGGTGAAGGCGGCTACCAGGTGGGTAACTTCCCCGTGCAGTGGGCGGAGTGGAACGGCAAGTATCGTGATACTGTCCGTCGCTACTGGAAGGGCGATGATGGGCAGCTCTCGGATGTGGGCTATCGCCTGACCGGATCGAGCGACCTTTATCAGCATGATGGGCGGCGTCCTTATGCCAGCATCAATTTCGTTACAGCGCATGATGGATTCACCCTGCACGATTTGGTGAGCTACAACGACAAGCGCAACGAAGCCAATGGAGAAAACAACCAGGATGGGGCGAACGATAACAATTCCTGGAACATGGGGGCCGAAGGACCGACGGACGATCTGAACATCATCCATGCTCGCGATCGGCAGATGCGGAATTTTCTGGCAACGCTGCTCTTGTCGCAGGGCGTTCCTATGATTTCTGGCGGCGATGAGATGGGACGCACGCAGAAAGGCAACAACAATGCGTATTGTCAGGACAACGAGATCAGTTGGTATGACTGGACTCCGAGTGAGGAGAAGGAACTGCTGATCGACTTTACCTGCAGGCTGATTGCACTGCGCAAAGAGCATCCG
>DATGAD010000392.1:0-2045 GCA_035313725.1 Alloacidobacterium sp.
TCCAGCTGGTCTCCATTTGTCAGAGCCACCCAAGAGTCTTGAGGTCATCGACCGGCTCAGTGAAGGAACATGAACCGAAGCTGATCGCAAAATTCTGCCGGGCTGCTTTGATCTGCTTCGTGGAGAGGCGATAATCGCGCCATTTCAGCATGTTCTTTTCCCATTGAAACGCGGTGGCCGACTGTTCGCTGAGCATGTCGATCACGTCTTCTTCAGACGCTCCTTGATATGCGATCGTGGCTGCGACAAATACATTTACAAAGCCATGCATAACGGCACTTGCACTTTTCTCGTCATAAGTAAGTTTTTGCATAGAGGGCAAGGGATGATGCAGTCCCCCCGTCGCCTTGAAAGGAACTTTTCCTTTTGCGCAGCCAAAGAGAAAATGAGCGATCTCCTGCGCGCTGGGAATTAGATCGGCAGCGATGCCTCCGGTGCGAATCTTTGCTCTCACACCTGATTTTTTCAGTACCGGCAAAACCCCATCGATTTGTTGCGCTGTTACTTCCACATAGGCTGGCATGTCGGATGGCATGGCAGCTAAGTGCTCCTCAACCTGCACAGCGTTGGATGCTTTGAGTTCGATGGCATCGAGAAATGCTGCGCCTTCGCTGAATGACGAGACAAGATCTGTGTCCTCTGCTGCATCGCCCGTACTCAGCACGCTGAGTAGCCAGGGTGACGTCTGCTCGTCGCAGCATGCTTCAGCAAACGCAGAGGAAAACTCAGCCAGCCGCTGCGCAGGAACAACGAAGCGGCCAAGAATCCAGGCTTCGTCACTCGCCCGGTAGGCGGAGTAGTTGCGGACGGCCGCCCGCATATCAAGAGATGCAGGCGGAAAAAGCCCTGCGTAGTCGATCAACCCTTCCAGCAGTGCGTGCAAAGCTGTCATTTTTCCTAAGCCCATTCAATTGCCGGCCTTGAAATGCTTCTTCAAGCCCTGCCAGCACTCATAGTATTCATGCTGCAGAATTTTGGTTTCCAAAGCGAATTTCGTCGGCCGCACCGCGAGCTGCGTCTCAAACATGAAAGCCAGCGTGTTGCCAAGATACTGGGGCTTGAGTTCAGCATTGCTCGCGCGCTCGAACGTCTCAGCGTCAGGGCCGTGACCGGCCATGCAGTTGTGCAGACTTGCGCCGCCCGGAACAAAGCCTTCCGCCTTTGCATCATATTGGCCGAAGACGAGCCCCATAAACTCGTTCATCATATTGCGATGGAACCACGGTGGACGGAAGGTGTGCTCCGCCACCATCCAGCGCGGTGGGAAGATGGCGAAGTCTACATTTGCAGTTCCGGGAATTGTGCTCGGAGCAGTGAGCACTGTGTAGATCGATGGGTCCGGATGATCGAAAGACACCGAGTTAATGCAGTTGAAGAGCTTCAAATCATATTTGCAGGGCGCGTAGTTGCCGTGCCACGCCACAACGTCGAGTGGTGAGTGATCGATCTCAGCAACCCACAAATTGCCGAGAAACTTGCTGACAATCTGACAACTCCCGTCGCGGTCTTCGTACGCAGCAACCGGATAAAGAAAGTCGCGCGCATTCGCTAGTCCGTTGGCACCAATGGGACCAAGTTCGGGCAGCCGAAATTGCTGCCCATAGTTTTCGCAGATGTAGCCACGCGCTGACGCTTCTTCAAGAACAACGCGAAACTTCAGCCCGCGCGGCAACAGACAGATTTCCCCAGGGGTAACGCCAAGTATTCCCAGCTCCGTATGAATCCGCAACGCACCCTGCTGAGGAACCAGCAGCAATTCTCCATCAGCGTTGTAGAAGAACCGATCTTCCATCGACTTGTTGATCGCGTAAATGTGGATACCGATTCCCGTCTGCATCGCGGGATCGCCATTGCCACCAAGCGTGATGATACCGTCGATGAAATCGGTCCGCTCCGACGGAATGGGCAGCGGGTCCCAGCGCAGCTGGTTCGGCGGTGTCGGAACCTCCGTGAACGGGCCGCTGCGGATGAGGCGCGCAGAATATTCTTCGTACGGTTTATGCGTTACCGAAGGCTTGATGCGGTAAGTCCAAGTGCGGCGATTG
>DATGAD010000393.1:0-11736 GCA_035313725.1 Alloacidobacterium sp.
GCTGCGGGGTCTTCTGCGCCGAAGTAGGCTTCCACCTCCACGATACGGCCGATGAGGTGTTCACCGTTCCGCTCCCGAACGACGAGTTTGCCCAGCATAGCGCGTGCGACAATGTCGGGAGCGCGTTCATAGAACGAACTGGGAACGGCTGATGCTACCTTGTTGGAAGAGCGCGCTATCCGAGACATACGAGTCGAGTACAGGAATCGAGAAAAGGAGCCGTAAGATGCGTCGCTACTCTGGATTCAGAAGTATTGTCACACATGCAGTTGCGGGGCTCATGCTCACCGCTGCCGCACTTTCTTCGCAGGCCCAGCGTATCCCGGCGGGCACGACGATTGTGGTCACAAACACAACTGCGCTCAGCTCCGGCACAGCCACTGTCGGTCAGCGCTGGTCTGGAGTCATGGTCAATGATCTTTCTGTGAATGGGGAGGTCGTAGCTCCAACGGGGTCCGGGGTGAGAGGCGTGGTTTCCGATGCTGAGTCTTCGGGCCGGCTAAGTAAACCCGGCGTGTTGGCCCTGGAACTGGTATCGGTCAATGGCATTCCTGTCACAACAGACATGTACGCGGTTGACGGCGAGGGCCACACCAAGAGCAATGTCACCAAAATAGGGGGGACTGCTGCCGTGGGTGCTCTGCTGGGTGGAATCTTTGGTGGCGGCAAAGGCGCTGCCATCGGAGCCGCGGCTGGCGCGGGAGCGGGAACTGCCGGCGCAGCGGCGACCGGCAAGAAGGAAGCCAAGATCGACGCAGAATCTACACTGACGTTTAAGGTGCAGTGACGGTTCGCGTCTTGTCTATAGAGTCCCAGGTCTCAGATCGAGACCTGGGCACCCAGATGTCACGAGTACCCATCTATTTCTTTCCGGCTTTGATCGTCTCCAGGACCTCTTCGGCGTGACCTTCCGGCTTCACTTTTGGGAAGATTTTGAGCAGGGTCTGGTCAGGGCCGATGAGAAAGGTTGTCCGCTCGATCCCGATCACTTTCTTGCCATACATGTTCTTTTCCTTCAGCACGCCAAACTGTTTGCACACTTTTTCGTCTACATCAGCAAGGAGTGGATACGGAAGATCATACTTTGCCTTGAATTTCGCCTGGGCCTTTGGCGTGTCGCGGGAGATGCCCAGGACTACAGCTCCGGTTTTCTGAATTTTCTTGAAGACGTCGCGGAAGCCGCATGCTTCGATCGTGCAGCCCGGCGTATCGGCCCGGGGGTAAAAGAAGAGCACAACCGGCGTTCCGGCGTAATCTGAAAGATGTACGGTGTTCTCCTGGTCATCCTGGAGCGTAAAATCTGCAACTTTATCGTGAACTTCCATGAATGGGTCCTTCCGCAAGAATAGTGTTATGGGTCGAGTCGATTGTGCCGCAGACCCTGAGTGTATGTCACTGCCTGCTGCTGTATCCGGGTTAAAAGCTACGCGAATCTTTTTTATTTTGTCTATGTGGATCGGGTATGTGTGCGTGGCGTATGCGCAATATCCAGGTCACATCAGCAAGCCCGCAGACACAACGCCTACATTGCGGGCAACAGGCGTTTTTGAATGGACGGGCGACCTGGCGCAGCCCAAGGCTGGCCGCCTTATTCCGCTGACGGTGTGGGACGGGCAGCAATACCAGCCGGGAGGCTTGTACCTGGCGCAGCCGGCTCCGATTACCGTGCTCACCGGAACGATTTACGAACTTGAGCAGGCTGGCAATCCTAAAGGGCTTTTCAGCGTCAACGGCGCGCAGAACATGGAGGGTTCGTGGATCGCGATTGGGTCGGTCAAGCCTGAGGTGATCAAGGCCAAGGCGAAGCCGCCGATGTCGAAGCATCCACCACAGGTCGTGAAAGACGCGGGCAGCAGCGGGTCGACGACGGATTCAGACAGGCCCACGCTGCACAGGAAAGAAGGCAGCGACAGCGGTTCTGCTTCGGGTTCGAGCAATACCGGGAGTAGCACGGCGAGCAGCACTCAGGCCAGCAGCGGGAGCGGGTCGAGTGCACCGGCGAGCGATCCGGATAAACCCACGCTGCACCGGCGGGATCCCAGCGACACCAGCTCCGGCTCGGGTTCGAGCGGCGATTCGCCCAGCACCGCAAGCGCATCCACTGACGACTCTGACAAGCCTACGCTGCATCGGAAGGATTCGAGCGACAGCACGGAGAATGCTCCCAGCATCGATCCCGACCGGCCTACCCTCCACAAGCGTACGGAGAGTGCTGCCAATGCGGGCGGTCCGGTGAGCTACCCTACTAATCCTGATCCGGACCGTCCCAAGCTGCGTTACGGTAAAGCGCAAACGGTGGAGGGAAGCGTCGAGCCCTCGAAGCTAGAGGGCCTGCCGATGGACATGAACCAGATGGCAGCCATCTCTGACGTGAAGACGAAAGAGACGCATCCTTTCACATATAGCTGGGCGGATCCGGACGATGCCGCAAAAATGAAGGCCGCGATGGAAGACCTGGCGCAGAAGGAGATCGCTGCAGGGTTTACGACGCCAGCAAAACCGGCAAATGTAACAAAGACAGCTACAAAAACAACGACGACGAAGCGCAAGGCTGCGCCTCCGCCTCCACCACCGCCGCTTGAAGATGAAAAATTCAGCGTCTATGAGCTTTCTTACAACGGTGGCGCGACGCTGGTCTTGACGGCGAAATCGACTGGCGACAATGGCGAGGCGAAATACATTACGCTGATTGCCCAGCCGGATTTTTATGGCGTGCCGCATCCCTTATTCCAGCAGCTGACGAGCGACAAGGCTCTGGACGTCTCTCCGCGCATGCATCTCGTAGACGCTGCGGATACGGATGGCGATGGGCGCGCGGAATTGATCTTCGAGCTGCGTGGAAAGACCGGCAGAGCTTTCGGCATCTATCGCGTGGTAAGCGGGCGCGCGTATGAGGCATACAACACAGGCCCGCTGCCTTAGCCGGGCCTGTATCAGATGAAGGTTACATCTTGGGTAGTTGAGTCGTGTCCCAACCGCCGCCGAGGGCTTTGATCAACAAAACGTTCGCGGCGAACTGACGCGTAGTGATGTCGGCCTGGGTGCGTTGGTTGGTAAGCAATGTGGTCTGGGCTATGAGGACTACCAGATAATCATCCAGGCCTTGCTTGTATCGGGTCGTGCTGATCTGCAGAGACCGCTGCGCTGCTGCTACTGCATCCGCCTGCGTAACCGATTCCTGATCGAGAATGCGCAGAGCCGCCAGATTGTCTTCTACTTCCTGGAAAGCGCTCAACACGCTTTGCCGATAGTTGGCGACGGTCAATTCGTAGTTGTCTCGCGCCTGCTCCGTCACCGCGTGGCGGCGTCCGGCGTCAAAGAGCAGTTCCGAGGCAGACGCGCCCAAGGACCACAAAGCGCTCGGGCCCTGAATCCATGTGCCGGGATTCGCACTCTCAAAGCCGCCTGCACCGCCGAGTGTAATGTTCGGGTAATAGGCTGAGATCGCCACTCCGATCTGCGCGTTTGCCGCGTCGGCGCGGCGCTCCATGCCCGCCACGTCTGGGCGGCGTTCGAGCAGCTCCGATGGGAGACCTGGAGGAACCTGCGGCAGTGGCAGACTCAGGGGCGATTGCGACAGACTGAACGTGGAAGCGGGCTCGCCAATCAACGTCGCGATGGCGTGCTCGAATTGCGCGCGCGCAACCCCTACATCAATGTCCTGCGCCTGGGTGCTCTTTAGCTGCGTCTCCGCTAGCGCTACGTCTGAATCGGTTGCCACGCCACCTTTGAAGCGCTTCTGCGTCAAGTCCAGGTAGTCGGCATAAGACTTCACCGTGTTGTCGAGGAGTTGCTTCTGCAGATCGAGACCGCGCAGCTCGAAATAATCCTGCGCCAATTCTGAACGAATGCTCAGCTCAACGTTGGCAAGATCGGCGGCGCTGGCTTGAGCGCTGGCGCGCGAGGCTTCGACGGTGCGGCGTACCTGTCCCCACAGATCGGGTTCCCAGCTGGCTTGCCCGGTAAGTGAGAAGTCGTTGTACTGTGAGACTGCACCGGGAACGGCAGTTGGCCGATTTTGTGATAAATGCTGGCGCGAGATCGATGGTCCCGCACTCAGTGTTGGGTAGTAACTCGCACGGGCGATCTGTACTGCAGCACGCGCAGCGAAGTATTGCTCCGTCGCAGCCTTCAAGGTCTGGTTGGAAACCGCGACCTTCCCTTCCAGCGCGTTGAGTTGCGGGTCGTTGTAGATCTCCCACCATTTACCGCGCAGCACCTGATCGCTGGGCTGCGCCTGCTTCCAGGATCCGTTCGGAATGCTCGGCGGAGGCGGGGTCTCTTTGAAAGCCGGCGCTGCAGGCGCGGTAGGCCGCTTGTAATTCGGACCAACCGTACAGCCGGCAATCAGCAGACAGAGTGCGGCGGCGCTGATGGCCGGGATGCGAAGAGCGGTCATGCTTACTTCCCTCCGCTTTGCGGCTTTGCCTGCTGGTTCTGCTGTTCGGGGCGCACGACACGCACTAACTCGCCATCGATAACGGAATCCGGTGGATTCTGTATTACTTCGTCATCGGACTGTAGTCCTTGCGTCACTTCGACGACTCGGCCATCGTCACGCCCGATGGTGATGGGAACGAGCTTCGCTTTGCCATCAACGACTGTGGCAACCTGCAGTCCTTGCGAACGGAAAATCAACGCTGGAACGGGAATGATGAGAGTCGGCTGGGCGTTGTCTAATTTGAAGTGGACCTGGGCATATGCGCCCGGAACGAGCTCTCCCTTGCGATTGTCTACGTCGACTTCAACCAGCAGCGTGCGCGAAGTTGGATCAATCGCTTTTGATGTACGCACGATCTTGCCCTGAAATTTGCGGCCCGGGTATTCGACAAAGGTCAGGTCGGCCACAACTCCGGGTTTGCATGCCAGTGAATAAACCTGCGGGACATTGACGTAAACACGAAGCGTTTGCTCCGCGGCCAGGTGGAACATTTCCTTTGTTGCTCCGGAATCGATCAGCTGGCCAACATCGATGTTGCGCGCAGTAATGACGCCATCGAATGGAGCGTAAACCTTTTCAAAAGAGACGAGTTGCTCCAGCCTTTGTACGTTAGCCTGCGCTGACTTCACCTGCGTGCTCGTAGCGGATGCCTGCGTTGTGAAGTTCTCCGTATCCTGCTGCGACACTGCATTTGTTTTCAGCAGGTCCTGATACCGGGATGAGGTGGTTTGCGCATACTTGGCATTCGCTTCAGCCGTAAGCAAGTCGGCCCTGGCCTGCGCCAGTTGCTGATCGACCTCGGGGCTTTCGATTTCCGCCAGTAGCTGACCTGTCTTCACGCGCGCGCCGATATCGAAATACCACTTCCTGAGATAACCGTTCGTGCGAGCGTAGATGGGTGAATCCACAAAGGCAAAGATGTTGCCGGGCAGAATGACCTCTTCTGACGGGCTGCCCTTTTGCGGTTTCGAAACAAGCACATCGGGCGCGGCCAGAGCATTCGTATCATCCTGCAACTTGGTGCGCGCGCGCAGCCGGGGAATGATTCCGGTAACTGCCAGAACGGCCGCGGCAACCAGGGCAACGATCAGAAACGTGATCGCACCCGCGCGCGACCCGTGAGAGGCAGAATGCTGATCGTGACCACTGTGGGATTCAGGTGTTTGACTCATGGTTCTTAGTTCTCCCCTCTGACTGGCAGGGTTTCTCCAGCACGGTCTTTTCGCCGGTTGTGCAGGACACTGAAGAATGTTGGCACAAAGAAGAGCGTTGAGACGGTTGCCAGCAACAAGCCCCCGATCACGGCGCGTCCCAACGGCGCGTTTTGTTCACCGCCATCACCCAGGCCCAGAGCCATGGGCACCATGCCGATGATCATTGCCAGCGCCGTCATCAGCACCGGACGGAAGCGCGTAAATCCGGCATTGAGCGCGGCTGCCGGCGCATCGCCGACATTTTCTTCCAGCTGTTCACGCGCAAAACTGATCACAAGAATGGAGTTTGACGTGGCCACGCCCATGCACATGATGGCGCCGGTCAGGGCGGGGACACTGATTCGCGTATGCGTGATGAACAAAAACCAGACGATGCCGCACAATGCAGCAGGCAAGGCGGAGATGACGATAAACGGATCAAGCCAGGATTGGAAGTTGACCACGATCAACAAGTACACGAGCAGGATGGAGAAGACCAGTCCGCCAATAAGGCCGACGAATGAGGTTCGCATCGTCTGTACCTGGCCACGCACGACGATCTGAGAACCGCGCGGCAGCTTGCCCTTCATGTCGGCGATGATCTTGTCGATTTGTTTCGATACGCTGGCAAGGTCGCTGTTTACTACGTTGCCGTAGATATCGATGACTGGGGCAATGTTGTAGTGCGACACGGCGCCCATCTCGGCCCCGGGGACTATCGAAGCAACATTGCCCAGGATCTGAATCGGTTGGCCTCCCATGGCAGTGCCGGTCGATGCAGTCAGTGTTCCGGGACCGCTGCCTGTCGCCGTGGCGGGTGTGGTCGTTGCCGTTGTGCCGGTAGTGACGGGGATGTTTCTCAAGTCCTGAAGGGTGTCGAGATCGTATTCCGGGGACTGTACGGCGACGCTGTAGGTAACGCCAGTCTTCGGGTTGAGCCAGAAACTGGGCGTGGTCTGGAAGCTGCCGCTTGTCGCGACGAGCAGGCTCTGGGCAACGTTACTTTGCTGCAATCCGATCTGCTGGGCCTTGGTGCGGTCGACGTCGACGGAGAAGTTCGGATAGTCGAACGGCTGCTGAATGCGGAGGTCAGCAATGCCGGGGACATATTTCACTCGATCCAGCAGCTTGTCGGCGAATGCACGGTTGCCTTCGAGATTCGGGCCAACCACCTGGATGTCGATGGGTGCAGGTAGGCCAAAATTGAGAATCTGCGTGACCATGTCGACCGGCAGCTCATAAAACAGGACCCCGGGAAAGCGGTGCGCCAGCGTAGTACGAAGCTTCTGTACGTAGGCTTCGGTGGGGTGATGATCTTCAGTCAGTGAGACCTGGATATCCGCATCGGAAGGACCGATCGTGCCGGAATTATTGTAGGTGGTATTGATGCTGCTGTAAGGAAGGCCGATGTTGTCGATGATGGTAACGAGTTCTCTCTTCGGAATGACCTCCCGGATCGTCTCATCCACTTCGTCACAGAGACGCGCTGTTTCTTCGATGCGCGTTCCGGTGCGGGTCCGCATGTGGAGCTGGAATTGTCCCGCGTCGACAGAGGGGAAGAAGTCCTGGCCGAGGAATGGGTAGAGCAGCGTCGCTGATCCTATGCAGAAGACGAGGAAAAGGATCAGGAAGAGAACGGCGTGCGCGATACACATCTCGAGCAGGCCTCGATATCCGTTGCGGAATTTCTCGAAGTAGTGCTCGAAACCTAGCTGGAAGCGCACGAGAGGGTTACGGCTCTGATGTCTGCGCTCCACTTCGTCGTCGTCGTGCTCCTGCAGCAGATACTTGGCCATGGTGGGCACAACCGTTCGCGAGAGCAGGTAGGACGCGAGCATGGCGAAGACAACGGCCTCCGCCAGTGGCACGAAGAGAAACTTGGCTACGCCCGTAAGGAAGAACATCGGGACGAAGACGATACAGATGGAGAGCGTGGAAACGAATGCGGGGATAGCGATCTGGGCTGCGCCATCGAGAATCGCCTGTTCTACTGCCTTGCCCATCTCAATATTGCGATTGATGTTCTCGATTTCTACGGTAGCGTCATCCACAAGGATGCCGACCGCGAGCGCCAGGCCGCCGAGCGTCATGATGTTGATCGTTTCACCCAGGGCGCTCAGCACCAGCAGGGAGGAAAGGATGGACAGAGGAATCGAGATCGCGATGATCAGAGTGCTGCGCCAGCTGCCGAGAAAGACAAGGATCATGATGGCCGTCAGGCAGGCGGCAATGATGCCTTCGTGCACAACACCGTCAATGGATGCGCGCACGAAAATCGACTGGTCGAAAAGAGGTGTGATCTTCAAGGCTGGAGGCAGCTGCGCCTTGACGCCAGGAAGCTTTGCCTGGATGCCTTTCACGATGTCGAGCGTGGAAGCATCACCCGTTTTGAGGACGCTCAACAGTGAAGCGCGCTGACCATCGACGCGCACAATGTTCGTCTGCGGAGGAAATCCGTCGCGTACATGGGCGACATCATGGATGAAGACTGTTGCGCCATTCACGGAGCGGATGGGCAGGTCGTTCAGTTGCTCTACGGTGTCGGGCGAACTGTTGGTTTCAATCTGGTATTCAAACTGCGCAACTTTCGTCGTACCCGAAGGGAGGATCAGATTTTGCGCGGCAATCGCGTCTACGATATCCGAGGGCGAAAGACCTTTCGACTGCAGTGCCGGGACGTTGAGATCCACCTGGACCTGGCGCTGTTTGCCGCCATAGGGATACGGGATGCCGGCGCCATCCACAGTTACCAGCTGTGTGCGGATGAAGTTCAAGCCGTAATCGTTCAGTTGCTGCTCAGAGAGCCCTTCGCCCGAGAGTCCGAGCTGGATAATGGGAACGCTCGATGCGCTGTACTGAATGATGAGCGGTGCAGTTGTACCTGGAGGGAGCTGGCGCAATTGCGTCTGCACAATGGCGGTGATCTGGGCGACGGCCATCGCGATGTTGACTTTGGGCTGAAAGAAAACCTTGATGATGCCGCGCCCATTGAGCGACTGCGACTCGATGTGCTCGATGTCGTTCACCGTGGTGGTGAGGGTGCGCTCGCTCTGAAAGACGATGCGGGTTGACATCTGCTCGGGCGATAAGCCGGTGTAGTTCCATGCGATTGCTACGACCGGGATATCGATGTTCGGAAAAATATCCGTGGGCGTCCGCATGATCGAGATCGGGCCCAGGATCAGCAAGAGCAGAGCAAATACAGCAAATGTATACGGCCTTCGCAGCGCGAGGCGGACTATCCACATAGTTCGTCAATCTCTCCTGCGGCCTACAAGCGCCTCATCGATGCCTGCGCCTGGCCGGAAAGGGTGGGATTCTCTGCGGAACCAGTTCTAACCGTTCAGCTTCCTGCCGGGCCCCCGTCGAGCCACGAAAGCCCGACGAATCAGTTGCCGGACCATTTCGCTCGGTCGACCTCAGCGGGACAAACGGTGTAGCCGCAACAAGTAATGAGCGAATCCTCGTTTCGCAAGAGGGTTCGCCTAACGAAACACCTTACTGTTTGAGGTAATTGCTTTCCAATAGGTCTGGACCAGTTAGGTCAGACGCGCGAACAATTTCATTCTACGGTAGACGGCTCAGCGCGCGAAAAAGCCGAGTCCGCAACCTGAATCGATACAACAGAATGGATGTCATCGGACCAGTTTTCGATTCACAAAGATGAGTGGTCAGTCCATTGAGACTTTACATACTGCTGTGAGAGAGCCGCTATTGTTCCAGCTGCTGGTCCAGTTGGCCCGATTGGCCGGCGAGGAATTTAGATTTGAGATGGCGGAGGGAGAGGGATTCGAACCCCCGTTACCCTTTCGGGTAAAGCGGTTTTCAAGACCGCCTGTTTCAACCACTCACACATCCCTCCGCGAGTGGCAAGTGCTTGCGCTACTTTATTGTACGATGAGTGCCGCTTTTCGCTCGTTGCTGTGGTTGCGATTCAAGAGGCGCCGCGGACATGCTTGAAGTCCGCATCATTAAATGGGAGGCCGGAAGCATTTAGCCCCCGGCCTCCATCGCTGAACCACATTCGATGCCATGTCACTTCATGGCGACAAGCGTCGTTCCACTTTCCTGAAGTTTCGCTTCGTTGAGCCGAGCCTGTTTCTCGGATTTTGACGTAGGCAGTTGCATGTCTACGCCGCCGGCCGGAGTCTGAACTTCACTTAGGAAGTACTGGTCTCCGTAACGATGGAAAACCAGCTTCCCACCCTTGCCGTGGGCCGTGTCCGTTGACTCAACCAGGCTGATTGCATGAATTCCGCCATCTTTGCTGACAACCGCGATGGCATTCTCGTTAAGAACTGTAATCCTATAGCTCCCATGTGGCATGGCTTTCTGCTGGCAGATGAAGTCGAAGGGAATGTCTGCCGTGGCTGCCGTCTGGGCCAGAACGCCGCTGACCGGGAGAAGGCTTGCGGCTGCGAGCAATACGAGTTTGCTGATGTATTTCATGACCTTGTCTCCTTATGAAGAGTCCTGATTTCGACGCCTTCAATCTCTACAGCGGAGACAAGGAAGAATAGGTGCCATTCTTCTGTTTATTTATTTCGAGCGAGCCGAGGGGCAGCGCGCTAAAAGGAGTTATTGGCTAGTAACTATCAAATGTTTCTGCGCCCTGTGTCTGACTTCTCCATCTATAGTCACTAATAGCGGGGACACAGAATGTTCGCGCATTCTGATTCCAGCTTCATGCCGGGCATTGCGCTATAATTCGCGGCACACTGGAGCCGGGCCCATGGTAAGCATCGAACAAGAGCCCAGCGACTCTGATAACTCGATCACCGCTCTACTATCGGAGTTGAACCGAGGCAATCGCGACGTCGAGGAATATCTCATCCCTAAGGTCTATGATGAGCTGCGCCGTGTAGCAGCTCGGCACATGCGCTCTGAGCGGGTTAGCAATACATTGCAGACAACAGCATTGGTAAATGAGGCCTATCTACGCCTTGTCGATATGCCTGCAATCCCCTGGCAAAGCCGAGCTCATTTCTTTGCGATTGCTTCTCGGCTGATGCGCCGAATTCTCGTAGATCACGCACGTGCTCGGCACGCTGGTAAGCGAGGTGGTGTCCAGCATCAAGTCACTTTGGACGAAGCGCTGCTCCCAGCACAGCAGGAGTCAGTCGACATACTGGCTCTCCACGAGGCTCTCGACCGCTTAACTGAGTTCGACTCTCGACAGGGGCGCCTTGTCGAGCTTCATTTCTTCGGAGGCCTCTCTTTCGAAGAAATTGCCTTGGTTCTTCATATTTCAGAGCGAACAGCAAAGCGCGACTGGAAGATGGCTCGCGCCTGGCTGAAGAATGAGCTCACAAAACAGCAATGACTCCGGAACTTTGGCAACGGCTGAAACCGCTTTACGACGCGGCTCTTGATATGCCTGAGTCAATGCGCACCCATTTTGTGGATCAGGCATGTGGAAACGATGGTGAATTAAGAAAGGAGCTCGTTGAGCTTCTGAAGGCCAGCACTGAGCCTACATGGACCGGCGACGCTCCGATTGTTAACTTCGCAGATTTTTTTGCGCCCGGCACTAAGCCTTTTTTGATAGGCGAGATAGTCCTGGGACGCTTCGAGATTGTGCGCCACCTGGGCACGGGCGGAATGGGCGAGGTCTACGAAGCTATGGATCTCGAACTGGGGCGGATCGCCCTCAAGACCATCCGGCCGGACGTCGCGGGGAACCCGGACACGCTCGCGCGCTTCAAGAAGGAGGTGCAGCTTGCGCGTAAGATCACCGGTCCGCATATCTGCCGCATTCACGAATTGTTCGTCATCCCGGCTTCAGGAAAGATGCCCCAGCGGGTCTTTCTCACAATGGAATTTCTCGACGGAATAACGCTGGCCGACAAGATCGCCAACGCCGGCCTGCTCCCTTGGCCCGAAGCGCGACAGATAGCCCTGCAGATATGCGCCGGCCTGCAGACCATCCACGAATCCGGAATCATCCACCGGGACCTGAAGAGCCGTAACATCATGCTCGCGTCGCGCAATGGAACAACTAGTGTTGTATTGATGGACTTCGGCCTCGCGCGTGAGTTCTCGAAGCAGGAATCAGCGGCTATTTCGGAATTAGTAGAAGCAGGCATAGTCATCGGCACCCCC
>DATGAD010000394.1:0-24786 GCA_035313725.1 Alloacidobacterium sp.
CTCTGCGGACTCGCCGCCAGCTACATCCCCGCACGCCGCGCCGCCGCGGTCAACCCCATCGAGGCTCTGCGCACAGAATGATCATGCTCAAAAGATTTGTAACCGTATTGCTTACGATTTCTGCAACTAGCCTCTCGCTAACCGCGCAGGCCACGAGCACTCCGCTGACCGCCGCCGAAGCCATCAAGAGAATCATCGCCGCCACCGGCGCAACTCCACCGCCCAACACGGTAGACACAATCAAAGCAGGCGATCCGAACACAGCAGTCACCGGAATCGCCACGACTTTCCTCGACACCTATCAGGTCCTCGAAAAAGCTGTAGCAGACAACAAGAACCTCATCGTCACGCACGAACCAACCTTCTACAACCATCCCGACGACATGACCGTCCTCGGCGACGACGCCGTACAAGCGCAGAAGCTCGCCTACATCAAAGAGCATCACCTCGTCGTCTGGCGCTTCCACGACACCTGGCACCTGCGCCATCCCGACGGCATCCTCGAAGGCGTCATCGACGAGTTCGGTTGGAAAACCTACCAGAGCGCCACCGACCCGCATCTCTTCACGCTGCCACCCACAACCGTCGCCCAACTCGCCGCAACGCTGCGCGCCAAAGCAGGCTCGCACATCATGCGAGTCATTGGCGACCCCAACATGCCGGTCACGCAGATAGCTCTGCTCCCCGGAGCAGCCGGACTCACAATGCAAGTAAAACTGCTCGAGCGCGACGACGTGCAGGTACTCGTCGCTGGAGAGTCAGCCGAATGGGAAGGCGTCGAATACGCGCGCGACGCATCTGCGCAGGGAAGACACAAAGCGCTGATCCTGCTCGGCCACGAAGTTTCAGAAGAAGCCGGTATGCGCTACTGCGCCGAATGGCTGAAAGGCGTTCTCCCAGGAGTACCCATCGAATACATCCGCGCAGGCGAACCCTACTGGATGCCTCCTTCAAAATAGAGTTTTTGGAGTTGTCATCACTGGACGCCCACATAGTTCTGAGTTGTCATCCTGGGCAGAGCGAAGGATCTGCTTTTAAGCGTCGATCAGCATGAAAATGGGTGCCCCATCCTGTCGCGTAGTTTGCGACAGGGTGGGAAAGCAATAACCTAACCCAGCCCAGTGCCGCGATCTGAAATCAACCGCTGCGTCCGCAGCTGCAACAACAACATCACAAATCCAGCAACCAGCGGAACAGCAAGCCCAGTCCTCAACGATCCACTCACCGAAGCCACCTGCCCCGTCATCCAAGGCACCACCGCACCGCCAAGCCCGCTCACGGCAAACACCCAGCGCGACTCCGAAGGCCCGCTCGCAATCGCCAGCACCTTCGACAAGCACAAAGGAAAGATAGGAGCGAGCATCAATCCGGCAAGCGAAGCGCTCGCGATGCTCATTGCAGGCGTGTAGCTCAGCAGCAACATCACATTGCTCACCAGCAGCACGCAAAGCGTAATCAGCATCAGCCCCGACTCCGAAATGCGCCGCAACACAACCGGCGCAACCGACCGGCCCACAAGCAGCGCAATCCAGAAGAATGAAGTAGCAATCGGTGCATACAACCCGCTCGCAAGCCCCATCCGATGCACATACGTCATCATCCAGCCGCTGATCGACGACTCCACGCCGACGTAAAGAAACGCAAAAATGGCCAGCGGAATGAGTAGTGACAGCTTGCTGGTCCGCTCGCTCAGAACGGTTACAACATCGCGCAGTTGCGACAAGTAGCGGAATTGCAACGCCAGCAAAATCAGCGGCAAAGTCGCAGCGACAGCCAGCCCAAGGTAGATCGAACTCGGCGACTCAAACTGCTCCCACGCGGTCGCCAGCAGCGGACAAGCCACCGCGCCGAGCCCCCAGAACGCGTTCAGCAATGATAAGGACGCCCCGCGATTCGTCGTGTACATGCGCCCAAAGATCATGCTCGTGGCCGTCATCGACGAGCCAAGCCCGAGCCCGTAGAAAAACAAAAACAGCGGCGCAAAATGCCCGTGAGAGAACGCAAAAGCGGTCGCGCCGAGAACAAGCAGCACATATCCCCGCACAATGCTCTTGTACAAATTCGATTGCATCATCAGCGCGCCGGTCGAGGAGCCGACAAACTGCGCAGTGAACAGAAATCCCGAATGGCTGTCGCTCAATCCCCAGGCAGCGCTCAGGGCAGGCAGAATGCAACCGAGCAGATTGGTGCCAATCCCCGTGAGAATGAACCCGAAATAGAGTGCCCCTACAACCTGAGCAGACGGCTTGCTCTCAACTTTTAACGAATCAACCATTCCTGCTCTTCTTCTGAAACCGTCCTTGATCTCAGGCCAAACAAACATCCTACCGCATGAAAACAAACACCGGCTCATCGTCGGTGCCAGTCAAGTCAGCGAAAATTCACACCCAGCCCCAATTTCCGTCACGTATACTTCGGCGTCGGGCCGCGCCCCGATTCAGGAGTCAGCAAATGGAAAATCCAGTCATGGGTCTCACCCCATACCTCACAGTCAGCGACGCAAATGCAGCCATCGAGTTCTATAAAAACGCCTTAGGCGCAACCGAAATCGCGCGCCACGGCGCCCCTGGCACCGAAAAGCTTATGCACGTCCGCATGGACGTCAATGGAAGCGTCTTCTTCTTCGCAGACGACTTCCCGGAATTCCACGGTGGAAAGAGCAACACGCCGTTAGCCTTAGGCGGCTCACCCATCACCCTGCACCTGCAAGTTGAGGATGGTCAAGCAACCTGGGATCGCGCCATTGCCGCAGGAGCCACCGCAACCATGCCCTTTCAGGAGCAATTCTGGGGCGACCTCTACGGCCAGTTCACAGATCCTTTTGGCCACAACTGGTCCATCGGACAATCCGTGAAAAACCCCACGAAGGAAGAATTGGAAGAAGGAGCTGAGGCCGCCTTTGAAAAGGCTGTCAAGGCCTAACCACTCGATATTTCTCCCAAGTAGCTCATTCCAAATGGAATAAAGTCGGGCCAGTTTGGCGTGAAATTTCGCGAAATCCGCTACAATAGAGATAGAGACTTTAGAAAGTGAAAGCCCACTTCAACGAAGTGGGCTTTCTTATTGAAACAAAGGACTTTGTATGCAACAAGCTGCAAAATCAATATTTTAGCGCCCCTTTGCAAACAGAACGAATGTTTTCAAAGATTTAGCCTCCCTGGGCCTCCCCCTCGGGCTCAATGTATCCGGATATCACCCGATCCAGTCTCGACCTTCACGGTGGGTCCGCCGCCGTTGATGTCGCCGGTAATATGGTGCTTCTCAAAGCTCCCGTGGGTCGTCAGCGGAGGATCGCTGTGAACCGAACCCGAACCGGTGGAGGCGTCGAGCGAGAACTTAGAGCTGCCCGTATCTAGGGTCACCGAGCCCGAGCCGGTCTGCAGCCGCCACGAGGATGTTGGCTGTCCCTGAGCGTCAATGTCGCCCGATCCGGTTTCCGCGTAAAGCTCACCCTGCACGCCCTTGAGCCGGATGCTTCCGCTGCCGGTTTGTGCCTTCACCCCGCTCGGCGACGACAGCTCAGCACGAATATCGCCCGAGCCGGTTTGAAGGTTCGTGCGGCCGGTAAGCCCGGTGGCCTCGATCGAGCCCGAGCCGGTGTTGATCTTCGCCGGTCCGTTCAGGCCGGAAACGTGAATATCGCCCGAACCGCTATTGGCGGCAAGGTCGGTGCCTTTTGGAGTCGTAATGTCGTAGTCGATCGAAATGTTCTTGTAGTTCTCAGTGTGCTTGCCCACGCTGATCGTGTTGCCGGTCTGCTCGATCGGCGGATTCGCAACCACTTGGCGAACGCGATCCTCGGGCGAACCGCTGTCGATCCAGCTGTTCCACTTGGCTGCGTGCACATGCCCGATAATGTGGACGCTCGAATCCGAGCCCGGAGTGACATGGATGTACCCCGAACCGGTGTTCACCGAGAGCGTAACCGCTCCATTGGTTTGCAGAGTCTTGTCGAACGTGCCGTCAGCTGATGCAAGAAGAGCCGCCGGAGTCAGCAGCAGGGCAGTCACCGCAATTGCTTTATGGAGGTGCATAAGAAGTCCTTTACTCAAAATTTGAGTTGTCATCCTGGAGCGCAGCGAAGGATCTGCTGTTCGCTGCGGTTGTCACGATTCTTTGCTGATCGGATCTTCTCGTATCGAGGAAACATGCAATCAGCCAGCACAACTACTTTACTGCTGAAGAACGACCGTGTCTCCTTCTTTCAGCCCATCCAGAATCTCGGTCTTGCTGCCGTTTGAGATTCCGGCTTTCACCGGAATCTTGCGCTGACCGTCTTTCTGCTTGGGATCGGGAACGAAGACAAAAGCATTCTTCTGATTGTCATAAACCAGGGCCTGCTCAGGAACGCTGAGTGCATTCTTGTGTTCTGTGATCAAGACTTCAGCGTTGGCCGTCATGTTAGCCTTCAGCTCGCCCGTCGGATTGTCGATCGAGACGCGAACCTCAAAGGTCGTAACGTTGTCCTTCTCAACACCTAACGGAGCAATCTTGGTGACCTTGCCATTGAAAGTCTTGTTCGGAAAAGACTCAACCCGTATACGCGCTGGCTGGCCGAGATAGACGGCGCCAATATCGGCCTCGTCGACCTTGCCCTGGACGTAAACCTGTGTCGTGTCGCCCAGCGTCATCACCAGCGTAGCCGTAGAACCGAGCACGAGAATGGAACTGACAGCATCGCCAACCTCAACATCGCGAGAAAGCACAACACCATCCATCGGCGATACGATTGTCGTATAGCTGAGCTGCTCGTTCAACTGATCAAGGCTGGCCTGCGCCTGCTGGACCTGCGCTTGCGCCTGTTTCAGCTTGGCTTGATCGACGCTGATCTGTGCCACGGAGGAATCGCGCTTGTTCTCGGCGGCAACGTAATTACGCTGTGCATCGTCAAGAGTCTGTTTCGAAACGATTCCGTCATTCGACATGGCAAGATTGCGATCGTAGGTGGACTTGTACATCGGCAGATCGGGAGCCGCAGCCGTAACCTTGTCCTGGTCGATATTGGCTCTGTAAGTGACAACATTTGCCTCGGCCGCAGCAAGCTGCGCTTTTTGCGCCGCCACCTGCGCAAGAATTTCCTGCTGGTCAAGCTGCGCCAGCACTTGGCCCTTATGAACGATCTGGTTTATATCGACGAAAAGCCTCTCCACCAGACCGCTCGCCTTGGACTTAAGCTCGACCTTGGTGATGGGCTGAATTTTTCCGGTGGCAACAACGCTCTTGGCAATATCGCCGCGTGTAGCCTTCGCCAGCTTGCTCGGATCGATCTTGCTCCCGCTCCCGCGAGCCACAGCGACAATAGCAACCAACATAACGAGAACAACAGCCGGGATGGCCCAGAGCCACCATCTTTTCTTCCGCTTACGCTGCGTTGCCACTCAAATACTCCCGCTTCCTTAGACTAATGATTCGCAAATAGGTACGTGTCAGGTTGGTATACGAAGACGGCAATCCGTTAGTTCCGTGATATGAACTGTTAAACTCAGAGAAAAATGTCAGGCTTGCTGCTTTTCCGGTTCGTCTCGATTGCGCTTCTGATTCTCGCCAATGGCTTCTTCGTCGCGGCAGAATTTGCTCTCGTCAGCCTGCGGGAAACGCGTGTCGAACAGCTGATCGCGCAGCGCCGCCCCGGAGCGCGCACGGTCCGCCGCCTGCAGCAGAATCTGGACGACTTTTTACCCGCTGTTCAATTTGGTGTAACACTCTGCAGTCTCGCACTTGGCTGGATCGGCGAGCCAGTCGTAGCTGCCGTTTTTCGGGAATGGCTATCGTATCTGCCTCATGTGAATGTCTACTCTCACCTGATTGCCGTGCCTGTGGCATTCGCGCTGATTACCTATTTCCACGTGCTGCTCGGGGAACTCGTTCCCAAGTCGCTTGCACTGCGCAAAGTAGACCAGATGGCTCTCGGGGTCGCTGGCCCCATGGATGCCTTTATTCGTATCACGCGTCCGGCAGTGCGCCTGCTCAATCGGTCGGCGGCTCTGGTGCTGCGGCTCTTTCGTGCCCCCATGGTTCACGAGGGCTCAGTACATTCGCCGGAGGAGTTGAAGCTTATCGCGACGGCCGCCCGCCGCGTGGGTCTGCTGCCGGAGTTTCAGGAATCGCTCATCCACCGCGCGGTCGAGATGAACGAGGTTCCAACACGCGAGATCATGACTCCCCGCCAGCGTATCTTCTCGCTGCCGGCAGACATGCTGATCGAAGCAGCGAGCGCCCGCATCGTCGAAGAACTGCACTCGCGCATCCCGGTCTACGACCCGGCGCGTGGGCCCGATCATATTGTCGGAGTTGTCTATTCAAAAGACATCTCACGACTGATGCACTTTCGTGCCTCGGCGCGCACCCGCTTTGCTGACGCGCCATTCACTGAGCTTCGCCTCCGCCAGGTCATGCGCGAAGTTCTCGTGGTGCCGGAGACGAAGCCGGTTCTCGACCTCTTACAGGAGTTTCAGCAGCGCCGTCGTCATCTGGCGATTGTGGTAGATGAGTTTGGTACAACCGTCGGGCTTGTCACCGTGGAAGACGCCATCGAACAGTTGGTAGGTGAGGTCGAGGACGAGTTCGATGTCACCGCCAAAACCGCGCTCACTTCCGCCAGCGGTAGCGTCGTGCTGGACGGCAGCGTAAACCTGCGCGATCTGGAGACGCAGATGAATTGGCATCTTCCGCGCGACGGCGGCGTGGAAACGCTCGCAGGCTTCCTGCTCACCCGTCTTGGCAAGATTCCCAGGGGCGGTGAAACAGTGGAATTTGAAGGCCGCAGACTCACTGTTGCCGAGATGAGCGGAAACCGCATCAGCAAAGTCATAGTTGAAAATGTGAAATTGCCAGTCGAAGAACAGATGCCTCTCCAGCCGGAGAAAGCCTCCTGATGCGGGCTTTACAGTCGCTACTCTTGAGATTGGCCTATACGATCCCGGTTGTGTGGCTTGTAGTAACCTTGGTATTTCTCCTGATCCACATCGTGCCCGGTGATCCGGTCGAGCAGATGCTTGGAGAAGGTGCCCGCGCGCAAGACATTGCAGCCCTGCGGCACGCTTACGGTCTTGATATTCCACTCGGCCAGCAATACATCCGTTACTGGCGCGGCGCGATCCACGGAGATCTCGGCCGGTCGGTGCGGCTGAACGATACAGTCATCCATCTGGTGTTGACGCGGTATCCATATACGCTGGAATTGACAGCTGCCGCGTTGACCGTCGCCCTGTTGCTGTCGATTCCGGCAGGAATCTCCGCTGCGCTTCATCGCGGACGGTGGCAGGACAATGCTCTCGGCGTTGTCAGCTTGCTGGGACTGTCATTTCCGGGGTTTGCGCTGGGGCCGATCCTCATCCTGCTGGTTTCGATCAAGCTGGGCTGGTTGCCGGTGAGTGGGGCTGGCGGCTGGGAGCATCTCGTCCTTCCAGCAGTCACCATGGGCAGCGCGCTGGCTGCGATTCTGACGCGCATGGTGCGCACGGCGATGCTCGAAGAATTGGGCCAGGACTACATTCGTACAGCGCGGGCCAAAGGACTGCCGGAGCGGACGGTCGTTTATAAACATGCGCTGCGCAACGCGATGATTCCTGTTCTCACTCTGATTGGGCTGCAATTCGGCGCACTGCTTGCCGGGGCCATCGTGACCGAGACAATCTTCAGCTGGCCTGGAATTGGACGTCTCACCGTTTCTGCCATCTCGAACCGCGATTACGCCTTGGTTCAAGGCTGCATCCTTGCCGTCGGATTGACGTATGTGCTGGTGAACCTGATTACAGACGTGCTGTATATGGTTGTGAATCCCCGTATTCGTAACTAGTCTGTCAGCCGATAGTCGGTAGTTCTGGTTCTACCTGGCCTTTGCCGATGTGCAGAAATCCGACCGAAACGGGTAGTGAAAATCTCCTCGGTCCGGCGCTGCCGGGATTGAAGTACAGTACTCCCTTCTTCCACTCGATCAGCGGTTTGTGCGAGTGGCCGCTGATGACCACCTGAATTCCGGCAGCGACCGGATCGAGGTCGAGAGCCAGGACATCGTGGAGCATGTAGATGCTGTGCCCGTTCAGCTCGATCAGTTCTACTTCCGGGAGTCGTGAGCATGGACCACGATGGTCAACATTTCCTCGAATGGCAGTGAGCGGTGCGAGCTGGCGAAGCTGGTCGAGGATCGCTGCGTCGCCAACATCTCCGGCATGGAGAATGTGGTCAACCCTGCGCATCGCTTCGACTGCTTCGGGGCGCAGGAGTCCGTGGGTGTCGGAGATGACGCCGATCTTCATACTCATCTCAGGTTACGAGATTCGTACCCTGATTTCCTCAGTGTGTCCCGCGAATTTCCAGGGCGGTTCGATTGTGAATCCAGCGTAAAATCATGGGTATGAAGGTCACGGTCGGAGTCTCCGGTGGCGTTGCTGCCTACAAGGCGGCGGAACTCGTTCGGGCGTTACAGCGGCAAGCGCTCGATGTTCACGTTGTGATGACCGGGTCGGCTCAGCAATTTGTGCAGCCGTTGACCTTTGCGTCATTGACTGGGCACAAGGTCATCACCAGCCTTTGGGCTGGCGACTCTGACGAGAGCAATCTGGATTCGGCGATTGAGCACATCGATGCAGCGCAGACTACCGACGCTCTTGTTGTTGCTCCTGCGACGGCAAACATTCTTGCCAAGTTCGCACACGGAATTGCCGACGACTTTCTGACCACGATGTATCTGGCGACGACGGCTCCGGTGATTGTTGCTCCGGCAATGAACGTCAACATGTGGAACCATCCGGCTACTTGCGCCAACCTGGCGCTGCTCGAAGAGCGCGGCGTGCGCATTGTCTCTCCCGACAGCGGCTACCTTGCCTGCGGAATGGTTGGCAGCGGGCGCCTGGCCGAGAACGAGACCATAGTTCAAGCCGTGCTCGACATTCTGAACCACCGCAACGATCTGGCCGGCGAGACGGTGATGATCACCGCCGGCGGGACGCGCGAGGCGATCGATCCGGTGCGTTTTCTTGGCAACCGTTCCAGCGGCAAGATGGGCTACGCTCTCGCCGATGCCGCCGCGAAGCGTGGGGCCAAGGTGATTCTTGTCAGTGCTCCGACCGCGCTGCGTGCGCCTGCGAACTGCGAAGTGGTTCCAGTTGTTACTACCGAGGAGATGCGCTCGGCGGTGCTGGGCCGCCTCGATGAGGTGACCATTGTTATCAAGGCGGCTGCTGTTGCCGACTATCGTCCGGTGATTCAGGCGGAGCAGAAGCTGAAGCGCTCCGGTCCACTCACGATCGAGCTTGAGCCGACCGAAGACATTCTGGCCGAGGTGGTCAAGCGCCGTCGCGACGGGATGCTGGTCATCGGGTTTGCGGCCGAGACCGAGAACGCTCTTGTGCACGGGCGCGACAAGCTGCTGCGCAAGGGCGCGGACGCTATCGTGCTCAACGACGTTTCGCGCGAAGGCGTTGGCTTTGACTCCGACCGCAACGCTGTCACGTTCCTCACGCAGTCGACGGCGATCGAGCTACCTGAGATGAGTAAGCGCGAGCTGGCCGACCGGATTCTCGAAGAGGTGATGACGCTGCGCCGTCCGCAGAAAGTTGTGGCGGAACGGTAAGCGATGGCTCGTCTCGATCCTGAACAACAAACGGCGCTGGCTGCGCGCGTCAATTACTATCGCGATCTCGGCGTCTTCGACTTCTATCGACGCGGAGATGTTATTCCGGAATCAGCATCTGAATCGGTGCTCGCTGCCGTTGAATCGGCGACTGTAGAATCCATGCGTAAAAAGTCCTCGATTGCTCCTCCTCAAGAGTTGTTTGTTGCTGGTTCGCCGATTGCTCCGGAGAAGCGCGACGGCGCTCTCAAAGCTATCCGCGAGGACATTGGTGACTGCAAGCGCTGCCCGCTGGCCTTTGCCGGACGGCATACCATCGTCTTTGGCGAAGGCGATCCGAATGCTCGCCTGATGTTTGTGGGCGAAGGGCCGGGCGCGGATGAAGATGCCCAGGGCCGGCCTTTTGTGGGCAGGGCTGGGCAGTTGCTCAACAACATGATTACGGCGATGGGGCTGCAGCGCGAGCAGGTTTACATTGCCAACATCGTCAAGTGCCGTCCGCCGCAGAACCGGACGCCGGAGCCCGTTGAGGCGAACACCTGCTCGCAGTTTCTTTTCCGGCAGATCGATGTGATTCGGCCCGAGATTCTGGTTGCGCTCGGTTCGACGGCTGCCACCTATCTGCTTGGCGGCAAGGCGTCTTTAAGCTCGCTGCGCGGGCGCTTGCACGAGGCTCGCGGGTCAAAGCTGATTGTGACCTACCATCCGGCGTACCTGTTGCGTGATCCGCGGCAGAAGAAGGAAGCCTGGGCCGATCTGCAGATTGCCATGGCCGAGCTTGGGCTGAAGGCTCCGAAGCGTCCTGCCGGCGAGTAGCAGATCCCACCCCCAGGGGTGGGGGAGTGTCTAGATCTTTCAAAACAGGCTACTTAGAGTTTTGTGGCGCTAAAATACTGATTCCACAGTGCTTGCGTCTAAAGTATCTCGAATCAATGCGAAATGGGGCTTCGGTCAGCCATCGCGATGATTCGACATACTCGCGCCGGAAAAGAAACGCCCGCATGGTTTCATGCGGGCGTTTTTCCTTCTATTTCTATTCTACCAATTTTGCTGGTAATTCCACGCCAAATCAGCTGCGGTTTTTTCTCTTTCGAATGTGCGGGTTAGAGAATTTCTTCCGCTAAGGGGGCTTGACAGAATTCCTGGGTGCGCCGGGTTTACACTGGCGGCCTACTGCTTTCTGCGCATTGCGCTAGCGGAGAGACGATGGACGCGACGATCCTCGAAGCGATTCCCGGAGCCAATCCCAGCGGCGCAAATCTGCGCTATGAGGCGATCTATGCCGAGATCCGTGCGCGAGTGAGGAGAGCGCGCGGGGAAGTTGTTCCCGATCCCGATGATCCGAACTTCCACGGTACGGATGTGGAATGGCGGTTTGTCATCGGAGCCTGCCGGGACCTGCTCAGACGTCGGAGCAAAGACCTGATGCTTGCGGCGTGGCTGACGGAGGCGCAGCTCGCGGTGGACGGGTTGGCTGGGGTGATCGATTTGCTCGCCACTTACCTGCCTTCCGAGGGCGTAATTTTATGAGCGCTGTCTTGGTATATCTGATCGTAGTATTTCTTATCCCTCTGTTCATTCTTGGTGTCGTGTCGTGGTTCCGTCGCCTACGGCGGGTACGGACGCGAGCCCCGGACCCTAATGCAAGGGAAATAGACACTACAGGACAAGGCATGAGGTGGGATCCTGATCCCATGCCGTCGAGCACTCCAGCGCCTACTGCGCCTGCGCCAATTGTCGTTCGCGAGCCGCAAAGAGTGGAGTTTACGCTGACCGCACCTGCGGCGGTTGAGGCCGGGACTCCGTTTGAAATTTTTGTGTGGGCGCATGAATCGCAGGAGCGGACGCGAGTGCTGGCACGAGCGCGCGAAGAGCTGAATGTGCGGGATCTGTTGGCGCGGACGAAGGGGCCGTTCAAGGTTGCCAGCGGGACGATGCTGAGTGTCCGGCTTGTGATTCCTGGAGCGGTGATCGATGAGGCAGAAGACGCGATGGTATGGGAGGGCGAGTCGACCTGCGTGTCATTTGTTGTCACGCTTCCTGAGGATAGCCGGGAGACGAGGTGGGCTGGATCGGCGCAGATCTATGCCAACGGCGTAAGGGTGGCGAGGATTTCGTTTGTGCTCTCGGCTGTGGGTATGGCGGAGGTTTCGGGCGTGCGGTACAAGAAGGCATTCGCGTCGTATGCGTCTCCCGATCGCGATGCGGTGCTGGGGCGGATTCAGGGCATCCACAAGGTTGCGCCGGAGCTGGAGGTTTTCCTTGACGTGGTGTCGCTGCGGTCGGGGCAGAGCTGGGAAAAGGAGTTGTGGCGTGTGATTCCGGCGAGCGACATTTTTTATCTCTTCTGGTCGTCGCATGCGCGGAAATCGGAGTGGGTGGAGAAGGAGTGGCGGTGTGCGTTGCGCGAGCGGGGGATCGAGTTTATTGACCCGATTCCGCTGGAGTCGCCGCAAGAATCGCCACCGCCAGTGGAGTTGAGTGCGCTGCACTTCAATGACTGGGAGCTGGCGTTTCGGAGGGGGAAGTCTTCGTCGAACCGGCGTTGACAGCGCCACGAAGAGCTTCGCGGCGGCGTTTCAGAATGGCTTCCGCATCGGGCTCGGCCATGATCACGCTCTCGATGTGTTTGCAAAGGTCAGGTTCAGCGCTCGCAATTCGAATTTCGGCGAGATAGGGCTGAATCTTACTGAATGTGGCGAATATCTCGCCGTGCGCGGCACGGAATGCATCGCCGTCAATTGCGCCGGTGGTGACGAGCGACGCAGCCATGTCCCAATAGCTGAGCACCATGCGGAATGCGGCGTTGCGCTCGCCGCTGACAAGCGTGACCAGGTCTTCCAGGCTGTCTGGGTTGAACTCAAGCAGAAACCATGTACGCGCTGCTCGCAACACAGGCTCGCGACGGAGGTCGAAGAGTTGAAGGTTCAACTGCGCGCTTTCGAAAGGTGTCGGCAAAGTTCTGTACTCGCTCTCTTATTGTAGAGCGCATGCGTGAAGGAACACCCTGGTGGACGGCGTGGGTTGACTCCCATCTGGTCGGATTTTTTCTGGTTCGTATGCCTGAAGCTTGCGGCTGCGAGGCAATTATCTGGTTGGTTTTTTTAGCGTGGCGAAGAACGAATGGTTGTTTATGTTCCCGGCTTAAGGTGCCAGGGGCAGGGCGACGTCGTCCGAAACGTATACCTTTAACGCAGTACCCGGTTTGATGTCGATATCATGCCCGTGCTTGATCAGCCCAATTGGCCCAAACAGCACCGTAAGTACAACTGTGCTGGTGGTTGCATTGTCGCCTTCTTTTCCCTTGGTTCCGCGCAGATGTATTTTTGTATCTCCGGCTTTGAGGTAATCCAGGCGGACGCTCAACTCGCCGGGTTTGCCCATCATGCCAGCCTTTTTGGCGTTAGTGACTTCGCCGAATGCGTGGCTCCCTGCTTTTGCGACCACGACATTGCCAACCTTCAAGTCTTCAGCCAGAGCGAAGGCGACCGGATCGCCTTCGGCGGCTGTCTTGGAACTGACATCCTGCGCAAACGTCAGGGGCACGTCTTCGCCTTCTTTGAGCATGTATTTGCCGGATGCGTCCGGTGCAACTGAAGCTATGGCTGGAGTGGCGGCGGCTGGTGCTGCAGGGGTGGAGACAGGCGTTGTCTGTTGACCGTGAAGCAGGCCACAAGCGACGAGAACGATGGAAGGCCAGTGACAGAGGCGCTTCTTCATACACACTCCTCATTGCTGTTTTGAGGGGAGTGGAAGGAGAGTATCTACTGGGCAGTACTTATACAAGCAAAAAGAAAGAAGCTTCCTTTGCCGATTGCGCCGGATTCGTGCGCTAGGAGTGACGTTCAGAGTAGTGCGCCTTCCATTCGTCGGTGTCGAATACGGCCTATCTCATCGCGGACGCGAGCCTCGAACAAATATACCTTGCACTTCTACAGGAGAGTGAGGTATTTCTCTTGTAGAAGTGAAAAGGGTAGACCATTGACTGAACGAATCGATCTTCCGCAGGGCACGCTGGATTTGCTGATTTTGAGAACGCTGTCGCTCGGGCCGCAGCATGGCTGGGCGATCTCGGAGCGGGTGCAGCAGGTGTCGAGTGATGTGCTGAGGATTCAGCAGGGGTCGCTGTATCCGGCGCTACACAGGCTGGAGCGGCGTGGGTGGATCAAGGCCAAATGGGGCACGTCGGAGAACAATCGGCGCGCGAAGTATTACGAGTTGACACGCAGCGGGCGGAAGCAGCTTGAAGCAGAGACGGAGAGCTGGCGGAAGCTGACTGCGGCGGTGGCACAGATTCTCGAGAGTATGTGAGGTACTTCTCATGCTGAATGATTTGCTGTTTCGGTTGCGCGCGCTGTTTCGCCGGAATGCGGTCGAGACAGAGCTGGGTGAGGAACTGATTTTTCACTTTGAGAACGAAGTGGAGAAGTACAAGCGTGCGGGCATGAGCGAAGACGAGGCGAGGAGGCGTGCGCGAATGGTTTTCGGCGGACAGGAGCAGGTGAAGGAAGATTGCCGCGAGGCTCGTGGCACGAGTTTTATTGAGGCCACGCTGCAGGATATTCGCTATGCGGCGCGACAGCTGGCGGGGCATCCAACGTTTGCGGTGGTAATTATTCTTACGCTGGCGCTGAGCATCGGAGCGAACAGCGCGATCTTCAGTGTGATCGACAGTGTTTTGTTGAAGTCGCTTCCATATCCGCAGCCGGAGCGACTGGTGCGGATCTTTCTGACGAATGCGACGTACCCGAAATTTACGCTGAATCCTTTTGATTTTCGCGACTACAGGGCGCGCAGCAAATCGTTTGATGGGCTGGCGGCGATCACGCGTGATGATCTGCAGCTCTCGGGCGGCTCTGGCGCGCCGGTGATGCTGAATGGATTTCGGATTACGTCGGGATATTTTCGGGTGCTTGGGTTGCGGCCGGAGCTTGGCCGCGAGTTTGACGAGAAGGCGGAACTGACGGGGAATCAGCAGCAGGTGATTTTAAGCGACAGGCTGTGGCGCGCGCAGTTTGGCGCCGCCAAAGATATTGTTGGACGCAAGATCACGCTGAATGACCAGCCGTTCACGGTAGTCGGCGTTATGCCGCGAGGCACGGAGCATCCGGGCAATGAATACCATTCGCTGGTTTACGGCAACGATGTGGATGTCTGGTGGCCGTTTACGTTTGAGGGGAATCCGGCGCAGCGTGGGAGCCATTACATTGAGGGCTTTGGGCGGCTGAAGGATGGCGTGACGGCGGAGCAAGCGCAGTCGGAGATGAATGCGATTATGGCGCAGCTTGGCCGCGAATATCCGAACGATGCGCACTGGCATGTGATGGTGAATCCACTGTATCGCGAGGTTGTGGGGTCGAGCCAGCGGATGCTTTGGGTGCTGCTGGGCGCGGTGGGCATGGTGCTGCTGATTGCGTGCGCGAATGCCGCGAACCTGCTGCTGGCGCGGGCGTCGGCGCGCCAGAGGGAACTCGCAGTGCGGCTGGCGCTGGGGGCGCAGCGATCGCGACTGGTTCGGCAATTGCTGACGGAGAGCTTGCTGATCGCGCTTGTGGGAGGCACGCTGGGGTTGGCGATGGCGGTGGGCGGAGTAAAGGCGCTGGTGTCGTTCCTGCCTTCTGATTTTCCGCGCGCACACGAGATTCATGTGAGTGCTCCGGTGTTTGCGTTTACGTTTCTGATCAGCGCGGCTACGGGGATTCTTTTTGGGCTGATACCGGCGATTCAGGCTTCGCGCACGGATCCGAGACAGGGGCTGCACGAGGGTGGACGAACGGCGACTGGCAGCGGGAGATCGAGCCGGTTGCGCAATGCTCTGGTCGTGTCGGAAGTGAGCCTGGCATGCGTGCTGCTGATTGGGGCCGGGCTGATGCTGCGGAGTTTGCTGAATCTTCTGCATCTGGATCCGGGATTCAAGCAGGAGCATGTGTTGACGGCGAGCCTTTCGCTGCCGGAAGCGCAATACAAGACCAGCGTTATGACGTCGCAGTTCTTTGACGAACTGACGACGAAGTTGAGTTCATTGCCTGGAGTTGAGAGCGCGGGCGCGGGGACGGATCTTCCCTGGACTGGGTACGACGAGAATACGAGCCTCAACGTTGAAGGGAAGCAACCGGCGCCGCATGAGGAATTTCATGCGCGCTACCACTCGGCGACACCGGACTACTTCCGCGCGCTGGGTGTTCCTTTACTCAGCGGGCGGTTCTTTACCAAGGCTGACAACAAAGATGCGCCGACTGTGCTGATCATTAATCGCGTGATGGCGGAGAAGTATTGGCCGCATGAGAATGCGGTGGGCAAGCGAGTCACATTTGAAGACAAGCCGACGGAGAAAGATTGGAACACGGTGGTCGGGGTGGTGGGCGATGTCAAAGACAAGCCCAATAGCGCGAGCGCTGAGCCTGCATTCTGGTGGGCGAGTCTGCAGGTTCCGTACAGGAATATGTCGCTGGCAGTGCGGACGGCTTCCGATCAGCAGCTGCTGGTGGATGCGGTGCGGGATGAGGTGAAGGGGCTCGATCCGGCGCTGGCGGTGGCGAATGTGCAGCTGATGGATGAGATTGTGCAGGGGTCGGTGGCTACGCCGCGCTTTGCGTTTGTTCTGGTGGGAATGTTTGCCGGACTTGCGATTCTGCTGGCCGCGATTGGGACGTATGGAGTGATCGCGTATTCGGTAAGCCAGCGGACGGCTGAGTTTGGACTGCGAGTGGCGATGGGGGCGCAGCGGTCAGATGTGCTGCGGCTGGTGCTGATGCAGGCGGCGAAGCTTGTCCTGACTGGGACTGTGCTGGGGATTGGTCTGGGGCTGTTGCTGGCGCGGGTGTTGAAGAACCTGATCTACGAGGTGAGCCCGGCTGATCCGCTGACGTTCTCTGCTGTGGCGTTGATGGTGATTGCGATTGCTGTGCTGGCTTGCTATGTTCCGGCGCGGAAGGCTATGCAGGCTGATCCTATGGTTGCTCTGCGTGCTGAGTGAAACGGACGCGAACATCTAAGCTTCGCGCCCGTTTCAGGGATTACCAAGGCAGGGTTTCGCCCATGTGGAAGTAGCCGCCTGTGGGGCCGTCGGCTGCGAGGGTGGCGAGCTCGACGCTGGTCTTTGCGCCGTCGGGGATTTCCATCGGGGCGGCGTCTGTGCCCATCTCGGTTTTTACCCAGCCGGGATGCGCGGAGTTGACTTTGATCCTGGTGTCTTTCAACTCTGCGGCTAAAGAAACCGTGAACATATTAAGGGCCGCCTTGGACGCGTTGTAGGCGAGCACCTTGGCTCCGTAAATGGGGGAACCGGGGTCGGCATGCAGCGTGAGTGAGCCCAGGATGCTCGACAGATTGACGATGCGGCCTTCAGGAGCTTTATTGATCAGGGGCAAGAGCACCTGGGTGAGTTCAACCGTGCCGAAGAAGTTCGTCTCAAAGGTTTCGCGCAGGACAGCGCTCGTAACCTTGCTGGCGTTGTTGCCTGCAAAGAACTCTTCTTTTGAAACACCGGCGTTGTTAATGAGGATATCGAGCTTGCCGTAGTTCTTGTCGAAGTAGTCGTAGGCTTCTTTGTAATCGGCGGACTTGGTGATGTCGAAGCGGATGGCGTCCACATCGAGCCCCTCGTCCTGCAGCTTTTTCGCGACTTCTTTGCCTGTTTCTAGATTGCGCGAGCCGATGATGACCTTGACTCCGGTTTGAGCGAGCTGACGGGCAGTTTCGAGGCCAATGCCCCTGTTTCCGCCGGTGATGAACGCGACCTTCTTTTCTGTAGCCATTTTTTGTCCTCTCCTGCCTTGTTTTGAGATGAGGCAGTGTGGAATTGGATTCAGGGAGGGTGAAGATAAATACTCTGTGAATTCTGGTAGGCTCGGCTAAGAACCCATGCCTGTGTTTTGTGATGTTGCCCTGCCTGTTCCGCTGGATCGCGCGTTTACCTATGCGCTGAATGGCGAGATTCCGGGTGTTGGGTGCCGCGTGCTGGTTCCTTTCCGGAATGAAAAACTTGCGGGCGTGGTGGTGCGGCTCCATGACGATGCGCCTCCGGTGGAAGCGAAAGCGCTGCTTACGATTCTTGACCGCGAGCCGATTGTTTCCGGGCCACTGCTTGAATTGGCGCAATGGATTTCTCAGTACTATATCGCTCCGCTGGGTGAGGTTTTGCGAACGATGCTGCCGCTGATGGCGGAGGTGCGGCGTGTCGTGCTGTATCGGATTACCGATACAGGGCGGCAGGTGCTTTATCAGGGCGCGGAGAAAGGGTCGTCGCGTCGGTCGAAGTTATCTCCCGGTGAACAGAACCTTGAGTATGCCGTTCTGAATTATCTGGAGAGTGGGGAAGCGGCGCGTGTTTCGCGGCTGCGTTCTTCAACGGGTGCGAGTCTTGCTCTGTTGCATGGGATGCTGCGCAAGCGCTGGATTGCGCGGGAGACGGCGGCGGATGCTCGCGATGCTCGGCGGACGGTACGTTTTGCGGTGCTGGCGGGGAAGGATTCTGCTTTCCCACCCTTGCTTCGCAAGGATGGGGCACCCTGTTCTGTGGCTGGGGAAGAAGAAGCAGATCCTTCGCGTTCCGCTCAGGATGACAGCACTCACCTAGCTCAGGATGACGGCACTTTTGAGAAACAGCCTCTTGAAGGTGTACGGCTGCCGAAGCTGAATGAGAATCAGCAGGCGATTCTGGCGGAGCTGGCTGGCGCGGGTGGGGAGCTTCCATTAGCCGAGTTGCGTCGGCTGCCGTTGCCGCAATCGACGCTGGCTACGCTGGTGAAGCGCGGGCTCGTGCGGATTGAGGAGCGGGCGGCGGATTTTCATTTGACCGGGCTGGGCGTGAAGCGGGCGGAGTATGAGCTGAATGCGCAGCAGCGGGCGGCGTTCGATGCGATTACGGCTGCGGTTGCTTCGGAGGAGTTTCGGCCGCATCTGCTGCATGGCGTTACCGGGTCGGGGAAGACGGCGGTGTACCTGGCGGCGATGCGCCATGCGCTTGATCTGGGCAAGTCGGCGATTTTGCTGGTGCCTGAGATTGGGCTGACTCCGGCGATGGCGGCGCAGCTGCATCATGTCTTTGCGTCGGAGGTGGCGCTGCTGCATTCGGCGCTGACTCCGGAAGAGCGCGCGGAGCAGTGGCATCGGATTCGCAGAGGCGATGCGCGGATTGTGGTGGGGACGCGGTCGGCGGTGTTTGCTCCGGTTGCGAACCTGGGGCTGATTGTCGTCGATGAGGAGCACGATTCGAGCTACAAGCAGGAGGAGATGCCGCGCTACCATGCGCGCGACGTGGCGGTGATGCGGGCTAAGCTGTCGAACGCGACTATTGTGCTGGGGTCGGCTACTCCTTCGCTGGAGTCGTGGCAGAATGCGCTGCGCGGGCGATACGCGAAGATTGAAATGCATGAGCGCGTGATGCATCGGCCGCTTCCCATCGTGGAATTGATTGACATGCGGCGCGAATTTCAGGAGACGGGGCAGGAGCAGCTGTTTTCGCGAGCGCTGATTGAAGAGACGAAGGCGACGCTCGAACGCGGCGAGCAGGCGATTATTCTGCTGAACCGGCGCGGGTATTCCTATGTGGTGTTGTGCCGGGCTTGCGGCGAGAAGCTGGAATGTGAGAATTGCGCGATTGCGCTGACATACCACAAGGCCGGCGTGGCTGAGGATGCGCGGGCGCATGTGGGGCAGCGGCTCGAATGTCACTATTGCGGTTACAAAAGAACGGTGCCGAAGGTTTGTCCCAAGTGCGAGAGCGAGCACTTGTATTTTCTCGGAGCTGGTTCGCAGCAGGGCGAGGAGCGGTTGCAGGAGATTTTTCCCGGCGCGCGCATCGGGCGCATGGATCGCGATACGGTGCGCGGGCGGCACGATCTTGAGAGATTGCTAGTGCGGCTGCATTCGGGCGAGATCAATCTGCTGGTGGGAACGCAGATGATTGCCAAGGGGCACGACATTCACGGCGTGACACTGGTTGGCGTCGTCGGGTGCGATCATGCGCTGGGGATGCCTGATTTTCGTGCCTCTGAGCGCGTGTTTCAGTTGTTGACGCAGGTTTCCGGGCGGGCAGGACGCGGTGAGCTGCCGGGGAAGGTGATTGTGCAGACGTATCATCCGGACCACTATGCGATTGAGTGCGCATCGAAGCACGATTTTCATGCGTTTGTGGAACGCGAGCTGAAGTATCGGCGGTGGATGCACTATCCGCCATTCAATGCATTGGCGAATGTTCTGATTCAGAGCCAGCATCTGGAAGAGGCTGCGGGATGGGCGGCAACGCTGGGGCGGTGGTTTCAGCAGACGCAGTTGACTGGTGTGCGCGTGCTGGGGCCGGCTACGGCTCCGATTTCAAAGATCAAGCGGATTTATCGCTTTCACCTGGTGATGAAGGCGGAGAAACGGCAGCTTCTGGCGAAGACGCTGCGATCTATGCTGGCGCATGCGGAAGAGGCTGGGGTTCCACGGCGGAATCTGATTGTAGATGTAGACGCCGTAAGCCTGATGTGAGTGCTGGCCCCTTCGGCTTCGCTCAGGGCAGGCTTCCGGGCGGGCGCGCCTTTCGGCGCCAGGGCTGGGTGAGTGTTGTGGTTCCCACCCTTGCTTCGCAAGGATGGGGCACCCCTTTTCGTGCCACTACTCTGAAAAAAAGCTTCTTCGGTTGTCGCGCCTAGGCGCTTCGTTCAGGATACCGGGATGGCTATTCGGCTTCGGCTGCTTCAGGGCTTTTCTCTTCGGAGTCGAGGAGGTGGAGCTCCTTGCCGGGTTTGAAGCGGACAGCTTTGCCGGGGGTGATGGTGACTTCGGCTCCGGTGCGCGGGTTGCGGCCTATGCCGGTTTTGCGGGGGCGTACGTTGAAGACTCCAAAGCCGCGTAATTCGATGCGATCGCCGGCTGCAAGGGCTTTCTTCAGGCTTTCAAAAACTGTGTCGACCGCTGCTTCCGCTTTATTGCGCGGCAGGCCCGTACGTTCGATGACGTGATGGATAATATCTTGTTTTATCAACGCGTTCACCTCTGTTTGTAAGGCTTGGCCGGCAGGATTTGCGGCTACAGGGATACTAGAAAGCTTTTCCTGCGTTGTCAATGAGCCAGATGTGACTTAAGATGCACATTTTGAGCGGATTATTCTACTTTTTTTCATTTCGCGGTACCCTGAAAGAACAGGGTAAGGAGTTGCATGTCAATTAAGAGCGACCGTTGGATTCGTGAACAGGCCACCAAGCAGCAGATGATCCATCCTTTCAGCGAAAAGCAAGTAAAGGAAGGGGTTATATCTTACGGATTGTCTTCGTATGGGTACGATTTGCGCGTTTCCAACGAATTTAAGATATTTACGAACGTAAATAGCGCTATCATAGACCCCAAGGACTTTGACGAGCGGTCATTTGTGACAGTGCAGGCCGAGTCGGTCATTATTCCCCCTAACTCATTTGCACTGGCGCGCTCGGTTGAATATTTCAAGATTCCGCGCGACGTGCTGACGATTTGCGTAGGGAAATCGACCTATGCACGTTGCGGGATTATTGTAAACGTGACCCCATTTGAGCCAGAGTGGGAGGGTTACGTGACCCTGGAAATTTCAAACACGACGCCTCTGCCGGCGCGTGTATATGCCAACGAAGGGCTCTGTCAGATTCTGTTCTTTCAGTCGGACGAGGTATGCGAGATAAGTTACGCAGATCGTCGCGGAAAGTACCAGAAGCAGCAGGGAATTGTTCTGCCGAAGCTGTGATGGAAGATAGACGCATGTACGCGCAACACCTGAGAGTGGGCTTGTTTGCTATTGAGCCGATTCGCCGGGCGGGGCTGCGCAGCATACTGGAAGAGATTTGCGGCGTCGAACTTGTGGATGCCGGTCTGGATGGGCTGCTGGCCGCGGAGTCGCTGGATATTGCGGTGATCAGTCTTATGGTCCCGGCTGAAATCCTGACCACGATCGAACGGATGCGCACCGGAATGCCGGCCACTCGCGTGATTGTGATGAGCGAAGTCGGCGATGATGAAAGCGTGATTGCGGCGATTTCGGCTGGAGCCAAGGGATACTTGCAGGATACGGCCGAGCCTGAGGAAGTAGCGCGGGCTGTGGAACTGGTTGCCAGCGGTTCGATCTGGGCGCCGCGAAAAGCTCTGTCCATGCTGGTGGATCGCATGTTGAACGGCGGGAAGCTTTCACCGCGCGCTACGCCCCAGTTTACCCACCGAGAGCTGGAAGTGCTGCAGTTGCTTGTATCTGCGCGGTCTAACCGGGAGATAGCCGAGGCGCTGGGGATTGAAGTACGCACCGTTAAGTCCTATGTAGGCCGGATGATGCGGAAGGTTGGCGTGGGTAACCGAATCGCGCTGTCAGTACATGCTGCCAAGCATGCTTTGGGTGGCGGCCCGGGTCACGACAGCTAGAAATCGGCTTATTTCAGGCGCTAACTTCCAACTTATAAGTGATTACATAGGTCCATCCTACCTACGTTATCTTGCGGACCAGCCTGGAAAGCCGTAAAACCCTAATAGCAACAACGCAGATCTGGGGAACGGGGCTGGCCTGTGCAGATCACTGTACGGCCACCCCATTTTTTTTCGTCCTGCTGTTGCGTAACTTGATCCCCCCCCCGACTTAATCCCAACAAAACTCAGCGCAGCCACGATTTGTGGGTTGTGCTGTAGCAGGACTAACCCGAAGAGTGTCCCTCGCATCACAATGACTGGAGCGATTGAACCCCGTTCCCCACAGGGATTCTTGACGGGCTGCGGCATTCTGCTGAAGGATGAGAAGCGGCGTCGATGTTCGTGAATGGATCAATCAAAAGATATCGACCGTAGAGGGAGAAGCAGATCTATATGAAGAAATTATTTGCGTTGTTGTGCATTGCGGGTATGAGCTTGCCGGTACTTGCGGCGAGCGACAAGGCGGCTCTCGATGAACGTATGGAGAACGCAAGGGCCGTTATCGACGAAATTATGCAGACGCCGGACAAGGGCATTCCTGACTCGATTGTGAAGCAGGCCACTTGCATTGCCGTTGTCCCCAGTATGAAGAAGGGCGCATTCATTGTGGGCGCTCAGTATGGTCAGGGTGTGGTTACCTGCCGTACGGGACGCGGCTGGAGCGGTCCCGTATTCATCCGAATGGCCGGCGGATCATTTGGCTTCCAGATTGGCGGACAGGGAACCGACCTGGTGCTGGTTGCGGTGAATGACAAGGGGCTGCAGGACTTGTTGAAGAGCAAGTTCAAGATTGGCGGAGATGCTTCAGCTGCGGCTGGCCCGGTTGGGCGCAACGCTCAAGCTGAGACCGACATTTCCATGAGAGCGGAATTGCTGACTTACTCTCGCAGCAAGGGTCTTTTTGCCGGTATCGATCTTGATGGCACTTCGGTGAGCCAGAATACCGATGACACGACGCTATTTTATGGCGCGCCGCATACGTTCGATCAAATCCTGAAGGGAAATGTGCTGCCTCCGGAGGATTCGCGGCCGTTTCTTCGCACGATTGCTAAGTACTTCCACTCTTCACAGGAACAATCGGGCTTCTAAGAACGATTAAGATGTAAGCGAGACGGGGCCGCTCTATGCGGCCCTTTTCTTATTGCGGCGACGGGCAAGCTTACGGATTCTTTTTGCATTTACACTGACAATTAATTTCTAAATGCAAGAAAGCCTTGAGTTCGCTGTTGTCTGGGTATTGGTGCGCCTGCTTGGTCTGCTGCCGCGCAAGGCTGCGCGCGCTGTTGGCGCGGGGATTGGCTGGCTGGCCTATCGGTTAGTGCCCAGGCTGCGAGGCGTCGGGCTAAAGAACCTGGAACTGGCGTTTCCTGCGTGGACTGATGGGCAGCGGCAGGACACGCTGCGCAGGCTCTATCGCAACCTGGGGTGGCTGCTGGCTGAATTCTGCCAGATGCCGAAGTATACGCGGGAAAATTCGCAGGGCTCTCTTCGCTATGACGGGCTTGAGCGTTACCTGGCCGCTCGCGATAAGGGCAAGGGCGTGCTCATTGTTACAGGGCACCTGGGGGCGTGGGAACTGTCGAGCTTCTACCATTCGCTGATGGGGTATCCCATGAGCATGGTGATTCGCCGTCTGGATAATGCTCGCGTCGATGGGCTGGTCAACCATATTCGCTGTCTGCATGGGAACCGCGTGTTGCACAAAGATGACTTTGCGCGCGGGCTGCTGGGGGCTATGCGGCAGGGGGAGACAGTCGGCATCCTGATGGACACGAATATGACTCCGCCGCAGGGCGTCTTTGTGCCTTACTTCGGTAAGCTGGCTTGCACGGCGTCGGGGCTCGCACGGGTGGCGCTGAAGACTGGCGCGGCGGTGCTGCCGGGCTTCATGCTATGGGAGGAATCTGAGCGGAAGTACGTGCTTCATTTTGGCGATGAGATTGTCTTTGATCGCACGGGTGACGACGAAGCCGATGCGGTTGCCAATACGGCGAAATGCACAGCGGCGATTGAGGCTTATGTGAGGCGGTATCCTGATCAGTGGCTGTGGGTGCACCGGAGATGGAAGACGCGTCCTGAAGGCGAAGGGCCAGTGTATTGAGAGTGGTGTAGCGTACGAGAGCTCAAACTGCAGGTCCCTCCGCTTCCCCTTCGCGTTGCTCAGGGTCCGGTCGGGATGACAATTTCTTAGGGTATTCAGAGGAACTATGAAGTTGCGCGAGATTGCGGCTTCGATTGGTGCGGAGATACGCGGTAACGGCGATGCGGCTGTGACGCGCGTTGCCAGCATTGCCTTGGCAGATGCTGATTCGCTTGTCTTTGCGGAAGACGAAACGGCACTGCGCGAAGCTCTGGATTCGCAAGCTGCTGCCGTGCTGGTAACGGCTGAACTGGCACGACAGGCGGGCGAGGCAAAGCCTCTGCTGGTGATGCGTCAGCCGCGTCTCGGATTTGCGCGTGCGGCGAAGTTGCTGCGTTCTTCGGAACGGAGGGCGGGCGTGCATCCTTCGGCTGTCGTTGCGCCGAATACTGTTCTGGGTGAGGGCGTGTTTGTCGATGCCTGTGCTGTTGTGGATGAGGGCGCGGAGATCGGCGTAGGAACGAGCATTGGCGCTGGGGCTGTGGTGGGGGCGGGAGTGCGCATCGGCGAAGAGTGCCGGGTATATCCGCGGGTTGTTTTGTATCCCGGGGTTACGTTGGGGGATCGCGTAGTGGTTCATGCCGGCGCGGTGCTTGGCGCGGATGGTTTTGGCTATGTGCGTGACGCAGTGACGGGCTCGTATATACAGTTTCCGCAGCAGGGA
>DATGAD010000395.1:0-6767 GCA_035313725.1 Alloacidobacterium sp.
GAAATCGCGACGGTTGCGTCGTCTTTCAATCGCATGCAGGTGAGCCTGGCGAAGGCTTTGCGGATGTTGGACGAGGAGTAGCTTTTTCGCCTGCTGTTCTTAGGAGCGGCAGGATTTTAAGAACCTGGCGCGGTCGGCGTCGCCTTCGATTTCCTGTGCAACCGCGCCGCACAGGTCTTCTACCGATGAACACCGCTTGGCGGCTCGCTTTACTATCGTTTCCGAGATGGGGCCGATATATGCCGCCAGCTCCTTACTGACTCGCTCTAGTGTCTGCGCCCCGAACTTCTGTATCCCGGTTGCTGCGGTCCCGGCTGCCGTGGTGACGGTGAGAGTGTTGGTCGAAGGCTGAACGCTGCGCTGCGTGGGTTCCATCCTGGCTGTGGGTGGATGGGAAGAATTCTGCTGGGGATCATCCAGATATGGACGGAGCGCGCGGATCAGAAACTGCACGTCCGACTTCCAGCGCGCGTGCGTCAATTCCACCGCGTTTCTGTAATGCAGCTCCTTCAAGTCGTCTGGGAGCTGGTCGGCACTCGGCATCTTTGCGCCGCGCACGAGAACGGGAATTACGGGGATGTCGCGGCGAAGGGCTGATGCCAACTCGATGCGGACGAAGTCGTTGGCATTTTCGAGGCGCCGGTTTCCCGCGGCATCCGTTGTGCCGAGCCAGTCGCGCCCGATGAGCGCCACCAGAACGCTGCAACTTGCCACGCTCTGATCGATTGCTTTTCTGAAGTCGCGGCCCGGCTCGATTGCCGCCACGTCCATAAATACGCAGTCGTGGCCGAAGTGGGATGTCAGATCGTCAAAGAGACGCCCGGCCTCACCTTCGGAGTCGTTTCTCCGGTAGTTAACGAAAATGGAACGCAGAGCAGAACCTCCAACAGGAGCAGCAGGATTTCGCTGTTAAAGGCGAAATCTTCGAATGTTAATGAAACTTGAATCGAGTGTACTCCGGTGATTTGTTGCGCTTCAATCTGAGACTCGGCCGGGTATCTTCTCGGTACAGCCTGCGTGTGCCGTGCTCGCAATACTTCATCTCGACATATTGGAAAACAATCGCGCGGCCAGCGCCGCGGATGAATCAGGCGATCCTTTTTATCGTGCGGACTTCTTGTTCGATCTGGTGTCCGGCTTCCTTGCGTGTCTTGCTGAGGTCATACATTTGCTGAAGGTTGAGCCAGAACTCCGCGCTGTTACCGAAATACTTAGCCAGGCGCAAGGCCGTATCTGGCGTAACAGAGCGCTTCCCTTTGATGATCTGACCAATACGCGTTGCCGGCACTCGGATATCAAGCGCGAGCTGATTCTGGCTGATCGAGAGCGGCCTTAGAAACTCTTCCGCGAGCATCTCGCCCGGATGCGTGGTAACTCCAGTAATGATCCAGCCCGATTTTGGACGATGATAGGCGGGAGGTTTGAGGGTGTCAGATGTCATATCGCCTCATTTCTTTGTTACTTCTTAATGATAGTCAGCCACTTCGACGTTATGCGCTCCGTCCTGTTTCCACTCAAAACACAAGCGGTATTGATCGTTAATTCTGACACTGTATTGGCCCTTACGATTACCTTTCAGAGCTTCCAGCCGATTCGCTGGCGGGATGCGCAAGTCATCCAAGGAAATTGCAGCCTCAAGCTGATCGAGCTTCCTAAGCGCTACCTTTGCGATGCCTGCCCAACGCCGATTCTTACGCTCCGTGAACAGTTGCATCGTATCGGCATCTCTAAAGCCAACGATCATACGTTCAAGGTATGACGTATAACGTCATATGTAAAGCGTTATTTTAAATAGCGCCACTAGCTGCTTGCCACACGATATATGTAAATGCAGGAGCACTATTCTGCCCTTAGCGCTTCTACCGGGTTGACGGATGCGGCGCGACGGGCCGGGATATAGCTGGCGAGCAGGGCTGAGATTCCGAGAAGCACTGCGACGGCGGCGAGTGTTTGTATGTCCCAGGAGTGAACGCCGAAGAGCAACTTACCCATCAAGGTGGTGACGGCGAGGGAACCGGCGAGTCCGGCAACGATGCCGAGCGCGATGAGCCAGGTGGCTTCTTTCAGGATGAGCTGATAGACGGAACTGCGCTGGGCGCCGAGGGCCATGCGCACACCAATTTCGCGAGTGCGCTGGCTGACGGAGTAGGCGATGACTCCGTAGAGTCCGACGACGCTGAGCAGAAGCGCGAGAACGGCGAAGCCGCCGACGAGCCATGCAGAGGAGCGGTGCAGATAGGCGGTTTCTGAATCGTTGATCTGCTGCATCATGGTGGTTTCATTGCGGACGCCGATGTTGGGGTCGATCTGATGGATGACCTTGACCAGCGCGGGGAGCATGGACTTGGGATCCTGCGCGGTTCGGGCGACGACGATGAAGCCGTCGTCGGTGGACTGGGTGAAGGGGTAATAGACCGCGTACCGGATGTCCTCGTCGAGTCCACCTTCGCGGATGTCGTCGATAACGCCGACGATTTGACGCATCGACTTGGGATCGAGGTCAGTGTTGCCGATCATTTTGCCGAGGGGGTCTTCGTTGGGGAAGAATTGCTTCGCCAGTGTCTGATTGATGATGATGACCGGCTTTGACGATGCGTCATCGGCTTCGGTGAAGAGGCGGCCGCGGTTCAGCTTTGCCTGGATGGTCTTGAAGTAGTCCGTGCTGACGGAACGCTCGGGGGCGTCGTTATGCTCGCCGCTATAGGGGTGGCCGAGAATTCTGAACCATGTTGTATCGCAGTTGCACCTCACCGGAGTATCGCTGGTGTGGCTCACTGAGATGACTCCTGGCATCGCGGCGATCGTGTCGAGCACACGCTTTGAGAGGGCGATGGACTGCGGGGCCTTTGCATAGTTCGCATCGGGGGCGGCGATCTCGAGCGTTGCCAGATTCTCAGGGTTGAAGTTCAACGTGACGTGGAGCAGACGGTAGAAGCTCTTGCCCAGTAGTCCGGCGCCGGCGAGTAGGATGACAGCGATGGCAAGTTCAAGCGCTACGAGATTCGAGCCGAGGCGCTTCCATGTGGTTCCGGCGGCACTGCGTCCGCCTTCGGCGAGGTCTTCGCGCAGGTTGGATACAGACAGGCGGAGTGCCGGCGTGAGGGAGAAGACGGCGGCGGCAAAGAGCGCGAGAATGCAGGCGAAGGCGAGTACGCGCGGGTTCAGGCCTAGGCTTTGCAGATAGGGCATCTGCTGCAGCATGTCTGCGGGGATCAACTTGAGGAGTAAGTGGATGGCTCCGTAAGCGGCGGCCAGGCCAGAGACCATTGAGGCTATGACCAGCACCATTCCTTCGGTGATGAACTGCCGCACAAGCCGCGCGGGCGATGCGCCGAGCGCGCCGCGCACGGCCATTTCGCGCTTGCGGTTTTCTGCGCGGACGAGGAGCAGGCTGGAGACATTGACGCAGGCGATGAGCAGAAGCATTCCAGCTCCGCAGAGCAGAGTGAGCAGGATCGGGCGGATGTCGCCGACGATGGCTTCACTCAGGGGCATGACGAGCGCGCCCTGTCCCATGTTGGAGTCGGGATATTGCTTTTCGAGCTGCGCGGCGATGGATTTCATATTGGCGAGCGCGGCCTGGACGGTGACGCCATCGTTAAGGCGGCCAATGGCAAAGAGATTGTGGCAGCTGCGGCGTTTTTCGCAATTATTGGGGTCGTGCAGTGTTGTCCACACCTCGGCGCCGCCTCGCGGGGCGAAATGGAACTCGGGCGGCAGCACGCCGATGATAGTGTAGGCGGCATCATCGAGGGTCAGAGACTGGCCCAGGATGTCGTTCCTGCCGCCGAAGCGCTTCTGCCATGTGCTGTAGGTCAGCAGCACGGTGCGGGGTGCGCCGGGGGTGTCATCGGCTTCGGTGAAGACGCGGCCCAGGGCCGGAGTTACGCCGAGGGTGTGGAAGAATCCTCCGGCCACGCGAGCGGCGGGCATCGGTTGCACTCCAGAGGGGCTTTTCCAGAGATAGTTTGCCCCGCTCCAGGCGTCGAGCGAGCTGAAGACCTTGTTGTCTTTTTTCCAGTCGAGATAGTCCTGGAAGGAGAGATTGCAGCGCGGGCAGAATTTGGCTGTTTCGTAGACGCCGACGAGGCGTCCCGGGTTCTGATAGGGGAGCGGCTTGATCAGGGCTGCGTCGACGAAGGAGAAGATGGAGACGCTGGCGGCGATGCCGAGTGTCAGCACCAGAATGGCGACGGTGGCGAAGCCGGGGTTCTTGTGAAGCTGGCGGAGGGCGAAACGGAAGTCCTGGAAAACGCTCTCGATACGGAAGCCGACGACTTCGTGGCTCTTTTCTTTGAGGCGCGTTTCATTACCGAATTGACGGCGGGCCGCGTGTTGCGCAGCTTCCCCAGGCAAGCTGTCGGATTGCATCTCACGCTGGGCCTGTTCGCGGTGGAAAGTCATTTCTTCGTCGAGTTCGCTGTTGAAGCGGTCGCGGGTGAACAGGATGCGCAGCTTGCGAAAGAAAAGCGTGATGGCTTCCATAGTGAGTTCCTGCCTGTTTCTTTTTTAGAGATACGGCTTGGGGTGGTTATGAAGTTCCCACAATCTACGATCTTGTTCGTAGATATAGATTATCTATGGATAGAGTGTCAATGGTGAAGTGGGGTGTTTGCTGGGCCGGATTCAAGGATTCCCTGGTTGGCGGCTTTGGTTCCCACCCTGACTTTGTCAGGATGGGGCACCCCTTTTCGTGCTGCTGCTGATTAAAAAGCAGATCCTTCGCTGCGCTCAGGATGACAGCGTGGAAGGAATTGCGTTCCAGCCGGTTACTGTCTTATTGGTGGAGGAGGTTTTTGGCGATGAAGAGGGCGTTGGCGGGGCGTTCGGCGAGGCGTCGCATGAAGTAGGGGTACCATTCGGCGCCGAAGGGAACGTAGATGCGGACGTTGAAGCCATCGTGGACCAGAGACTTCTGCAGATCACGGCGGATGCCGTAGAGCATCTGGAATTCGAAGGTGCCGGGATCGATGTTGTTTTCTTTCACGAATTTCTTCGTGGCGGCGATCATCTCCTCGTCGTGGGTGGCGATGCCATGGTAGATGCCGCTGGTGAGAAGCTGGTGCGTCAGCTTTACGAAGTTGGCGTCGACGTCTTTCTTTTCCGGGAAGGCGAGGTTGGCCGGTTCCTTGTAGGCGCCTTTGCAAAGGCGGATGCGGATGTCGTCGGCGGTGAGGGTGCGGATGTCCTCTTCGCTGCGGTAGAGATAGGCCTGGATGACGATGCCGACGTGGCTGCGGTTGCCGGGGATGGCGTGGAGGCGACGGACCATGTCGATGGTGGCTTGAGTGTATTCGCTACCCTCCATGTCGACGCGGACGAAAGTGTGGGCGGCTACGGCGTGCTCGACCAGTTCGGCGACGATCTCTGTGGCCAGATCGGGGTCGAGGTCCATGCCCATCTGAGTGAGCTTGACGCTGACGTTGGCGTTCATGTCCGGCCGGGTCTGGATGGCGTCGAGGAGCCGGTGGTAGATGTCGGCTGAGTGGCGGGCTTCTTCCGGTGTGGTGACGTTTTCGCCGAGGCTGTCGAGGGTAGAGGCGATGCCCTGGTCATGCAGGGCTTCGGCTGCATGGACGACCTCATCGAGGGTCATTCCGGCGACGAACCGGGAGGACATCTTGCGGCCAAGGGATGACCGCTCAGAGAAATTTCTGAGGGTTGCGTTGCGGGAAAGGGCTATGAAAGCGGAGCGCAGAATTGGCATATATTCGTGAATATTGGGCGAACTTTCCATTCTCGCATAAAGGTTGGAGTATTATGGATTTGAGGATGGAGAGTTTAGTCCACTCCTAGCAAACCTCCCAGGCAGGCCGGTAGTTTTTTTCAGTAACCATGAAAATCTCGTGCAAGTGTTGCCAAATTAAGGTAACGCACGCACCTTTACTTACATCTTAAGAATGTAAGGTCACCGGTATAGCAGGGCTGGGGGGAGGTATTCTCCAGCATTTTTGCGGAATAAAACATGGGCAAGTTCTGTCAGCACCTGAACGGGAAAACCGTTGCAGGCGCAGTGGAGAATTCTTTATGGTGAACAACTGCGCGAATCCAAAGTGTGCCAAGCCTCTGCACTATTTACGGGAAGGACGAGTGTTCGTCTTCGATGTGCAGGAAAACCGGTCGGGAAAAATAAACGGCGGGAAGACAGGCCACCACCTCGAACACTACTGGCTGTGTGGGGAGTGTTCTCAACTCCTGATGGTGGAGTATGAGAGTGAAAAAGGTGTCCGACTCGTTCCCAGGCTTTCGGTCGGCAAGTATGTCCAGGAGAAAATGAAGGTAACGGCCGCTTTGGCTTCTTAAAACTTAATAGGATCTAAAGAACGAAGCGCCCATATCGGGCGCTTTTTTCTTGGAACAACCTGGTTTCTGAGAACCTAGTTGCGGGCGGCTGGTACGTGCGGTGCGAGTTCTTTTACCGGCTTGTCGTAGACGCCGGTCAGCGCATTCCAGCGGACAGACACAAGCTCTTCCAGCATCTTGAGTCCGTCTTTGAGATAGCTGATGCGGGAGCGCTCGTCGTGTCCCCACGTGACGGCCACTTCGCGGATGGAATAGCCGCGCTTGATGGCGATGAAGAGGATTTCAGGATCAAAGCCCCAGCGCTCAATGTGCTGAAGTTGAAAGACAGTCTGGGCGGCCTGCCGCGTGAATGCCTTGAAACCGCATTGCGTGTCGGCGAATGGCAGAGCCATGATCATACGGGTGACTGCGTTGAAACAACGGCCAAAAAAGCGCCGATAGAAAGGCTGCCGGAGCGTCTGCCG
>DATGAD010000396.1:0-14498 GCA_035313725.1 Alloacidobacterium sp.
CGTCGGTGGGAATGACGGCGTGGGGAAGATGGTCTACGACAATCTTCAGATCGGGAACACGGTCATGGGTGCCCACTAGAGCGGCGATCAGTTCCGCATCGGGATTTGCGCTTTCGAGGACGAGCTTCGCTGCTGCGAGTGCTTTCAGTCCTTCGATAAATCCGGGCCTATCCAAATCAGTCGAAAGGTTGCGGTTCCAGAGATTGCCGTAGCGGATTCCGCGGAAGATCTGGTTCTTCGAGAGGCGATCGAGGCTCTTGCCGAAGGACGGGCTGCTGGGCACGAGATCGCCAATCACGCCAACGATTACCGGGTTCTTTTCGGCGATATTCAAAAGCCAGTCATTGTCGCTCTCCAACGGGCTGCACTCGATGGCGATCGCGCCGCGAATGCCGAGGCCTTCGGTGACGTGCTTGAAGCGATCGGGCAACGCTGGCTTATAGAGGATCGCGTCCGATTTTTCCGGCCAGGGGATGCCGCCGGGTCGTGTTGGATCGAAGAGATGAATGTGGGCGTCGATGACCGGAATGGAGTCGGGCTCCTGCGCATGCAGCCGATGTGAAACAGCCGCCGCGATGGAAAATGCGCCGGCCTTAAAGAGATCCCTTCGCCGCAGAGTCACCGATCAAACCTCGCTGTGTTCAATAGATAAGTCTTGCTATTGAATATAGCTTGTCCAGGATTCATTCTCTTGATGTGGTTCCCAGACTGCTCGCACGGGGAGCGTATAGTAACCAAGCCGAAGCTGAAGTGATCTTGAGTTCATGCGAAGGGAGGGAGTCGTGCTCCAGAGGATCGCCGTAATGACGGCAGCGTGGCTTGAAATTGTCGTGGGCGTCACGGCGATAGCGGCACTTGGTGTGATGTGCCGATTGCTGTTCGCCGCCGAGCCCGATGGAGTTGCAATACCACTTGGGCGTCTTGCCGGGATCGCGCTCATCGCGTTGGGCATTGCCTGTTTGCCTTCGAGGTCCGCGGAGTCGTGCCGCAATGCCGTGCTGGGTCTTTTTGTCTATAACTTCGGCACAGCTATTTTATTGGCGTGGGTGGGTATTGCCACAACGCTTCGAGGCGCTCTGCTGTGGCCCGGTGTCCTGCTGCATGTCGTGATTGCGGTGGCACTCCTGATGCAGCTTCTGGCCAGGAGGCGCGTCGGCACTTCACAGATTTAGTCGAAGCGGAAATCGTAACTGCTGCGGTTACCTATTTCCCCGCACAGTCCTTTCGTCCCGTGTCGGCGACGCTGGCGATCAACCATTTGCCGTCCTGGCGAATGAGATTGAACAAGTCGGTTCCACAGTGGTCGACTTTGCCGTTCACGAGAAACTCGAATGGAGCCCACACTACAGCCAGGTCGTTGTCGATCCGCACCAGCGGATCGTGGATGCGCTCCGCGATTTGAGCTGTTCCCGGTTTTCCGACACGGTCGGCAAAGGCTTCGAAGGTCATCTGAGTGGGCTTGCCGTCTCGCATCAGCACCATGGTGCCGCCCGGCAATAACGGTTCCTTAATCGCTGCTGCGTCGCGCTTCGCCATGCCGTCAAACATGGCGTTCACCGGCGCGAGAACTGCCTGCTCATCTGGAGTTGCGGCTTGCGCTGCAATGGTCGGGATACTCAGGGCCATCATTCCGATAACAAGCGAAGCACACGATAGCTGGCGAAAGAGTTTCATGGGGTCCGATTGTAAACCGAAGCACCCGACCATGCGCCGAATCAAATCACTTTCTGCATTCCACCGGGATTCGACGCGAGCGTGAATATCACTTCGCGCCATCCGCTACCAAATGGTTTATCTGCCCGGTTCCTGCTTTGCCGCACTCCTCACTTCGGCCATTGCTTGAACATCTTTTGAATGGCTTTCCCCAAAGTCTCCTGATTTTTATTGCCGTTGTTGCTCAGGGTGTCCTGAGCGATCCCCCGCCACACCAAAGACTGGTTCTTTGCGTCGTACAGATCCACAATCAGAGTGCCGATTACATTCTGCTCTGGAGTGATTCCACCCATTCCTCCGCCGATTCCACGCATGCCCCAGGCGCTATAGGAGGTTTGCTCTTTCATGCCGCCGCTTGCGGTGAGGATCAGGTCAGGATTCGCCGATTGCTGCACCTTTTGCAAGCCCTTCGCCTGCATTGCCGTGTCGATGTCCTGCTGGGCTACCTGCGCCAGAATTGAGTCCTTAACCTGGTTGGCATTGTCAGCACCCCAGGCATATGTGTGAAACGGCGCGAAACTCTGACTGTGGTTGTAATTGACTGAAACCTGTTGCCCGGAGGCAATCGTGAATGTGAAGGACAGCAGCATTGCGCACAATACGAATCTCGTTTTCATCGTCATCACCCTTTTCAAGAATGGCGCTGTCAGACATGAGGCGGCCAGCGCAGTTGACTGCATTTGCGGCGGTCGAAGTACTCCAGCCGCTGTAGTACTTCGCGAATATCGACATCCAGGGGCCCTACAGACTTTTCTGACTACTTGTTGCCAAGGAAATGATGCTCCTCTCAATCACTCAGCTTGAAACACATCTGAGGCAAAAAACGCCGTTTCACGGGGCTTCGCCTCCGAATAGCGGTCACGGCTGGACGATGACCCAGGTGGGGTCGGGATCGAACTTAGTCATTGCAGTCGCCGTTTCCGTTGTGGTCTTGCCCAGATCCTTTTGAAGCAGCACGCCGTCCTGGTTGATGATGAAGGTCATGATTCCCGAGTTGCCGTATTCAGCCGGATAGGCGACGAAGGCGAATCCGCCGGTCATCTTCCCGTTGACGATATAGTCTTTTGCGCCACCCGGCGTCTTATCGGTTTGCCCTGTCAACATGCGGAAGTAGTAGCCGTGGAACGGGGTGTGCCCCTCAGGCTTGGCGCTATATCCTTCGGCGGTTGCGAATGCCGCCAACGGACCGAGCGGGCTCGGCGGCTGCCCTTGCGCCGGCTGCCAGTACAAGCCGTTCTGCTTGCCCGGGTCGCTGATGAACTTCGCCGCGAATTGCTTCGCCTTTTCGCCATCGTGGGGGTGGGAGAAATATTCCGCCTGAGCGTCGGCCACGGCGCCACAGACCTCGATGATTGCCAGTTCATTCCGGCCGATGCGGCGGTTCAAGACCTCATCCTTGCCCGCAGCCGTATCGAAGAACCACTTTCCATCCGCATTCTTCTTCAGCGGGATCGGGAAGGGAAAATTATCAGCTCCCACGAGCAGGATCTGGGCGCCATCCGGCATCTTGCGCCAGCGGTGCATCACTCCATACCTGGCCGCGAATGCGGCGGCGGCATTCTTGTCCTGCACGGGATCGCCGGAGAAGACAACTGATTTCGAATCGGGGCCAAAAATTGCCATCACCGCATTTTGATCGCCTGATTTTGCCGCTGCGAGCAAGGCGTTACTTGCGTCGTCGGGCGAGGCAAAGACACTGATCGAAGGTTTCTCCGGCGTCGCCGATCTGTTGCACGAGGCAAGCGGAAGGATGAGCGCCAGAAGCAGGAACCGGGCGGCTAACGTAATTCTGCGGGGTTTGAGCGACATCAATTCCTCCAAGACTTTGTCTGTAAACAGGTTGGCACCGCCTACTAGTTGAGCTCGCTTAATTCGCGCCGTCGGTTTTACCTGCGACCGCCCCATCCGCCACCGCCGCCGCGACTATACGAACCACGAGCGCTGTCCTGCCGGGATGCCCAACCACCACCACCGCCACCGCCAAAGGCCGATGATCCGCTGCTTTTTTCCTGCGATCCATAGCCGTGAGATTCAGCGGAGTTGGCTCCGGAGTAGCTTGAGGTGTTATGGGGCGTGCCCTGGGTCTGATTCCAACCGCTTCCCGTGTTCTTGTAGACATTTCCGTTTGACGCCGCGTACTTGTTGCCATTTGCAGTTTGTCCGACGGCACCGCTATTGCCGTACGCGCCCGTTGCGGCAGCACCCTTGCCACCATTCGAAGTCTGTACGGTTCCTGCAGATCCGTTTGCGGTGGTTTGGTGCTGGGTGTACGCGGTGTTGCCATTCTTGGAGACGACCGAGCTTCCGTAGCTCCCGTAAGCGTTGGAGGCTTGATGTGTGGCGGCATACGCTCCCGTGTTTGGGTTGTACGCCTGGCCGACGGCTTGGTTGCCATAGGCCGTTGAGGTTGACGCGCCGCGCGCATACGTTCCCGTAGAAGGGTTATAGCCGGCGGAGGCATGTGCGCTGCCGTAGGCTCCGTATGCGGATGCAGTGGAACCATAGTAGCCGCCGTGCCACGCGCTGTTTCCGTAGTAGGCGCCCCCCCCGTAGTAGACGGCGCCGCCGTGCCAGTTGCAGTTCCAGGAGCTGTAACCCCATCCGCAGCAACTATTGCTCATCGCCATGCCCACCGCTATTCCAGCTCCAAATGCCAGCAGGCCGGTCGTGACCACGGCTGCGGTGCTGTACCCCGGCGTCACATACGGAGTGCCGTAGACAACCGTCGGGTTATACTGCGGGACGTACACCACCTGTGGGTTGGCCGGCTGAATCACGATCGTTTGCGGGGACTCCTGCACCACCGTGATCTGCGAACCTGATTTCAGATTACCGGCAGTCTTTGCCTGGGCACGCAATGTCTGAACCGCTGTCATCACATCGGCGGCCTGCGTGTGGTAGGCCTCTCCCAATGCAGAGGTCCAACTGAGGTTCTCGGCCAGGTTGTCGAGGACCGTAGGAAACTGCGTGAGCGCCTTCACGCTCGGATCCCATTGTTCCTTATCAACGGCCTGCATCAGAGCTGTGCCAGTGAGACTCTTGTTCTGTTGAAGCCAGCCGACGGCGGCGGCGACCTGGTCGGGAAAGGTTGCGGCTCCAAGAATCTGGGCAACGAGGGCGTCCGGGTAGAGTGCGATGGGCGCCACCAGTTTCTGCAGATCATCCGCGGAGAGGGGCGCGCCTTGTCCCGAATATCCGCTTGGTGCTGGCGCCGGTTCCTGGCCTTCGGCTGCAAAGGGCATAACGTTGATAACCAGCAGGAAGGATAGCGTCGCCGATAAGAGCTGTTTCAGGAAATTTCTGATCATTTTCTTCTCTCCATCCAGGAAAGGCATTGAGATTCGCTTTGGTTCGCCAATTGAGAGGGGCCCGAAATACATGCCGCTGCGGAGCACCTAATCATACCCCTTCTTTGTCACTACAGTGGATACGCGGAGGTCAAAATTATGGCTTCGTGTGCAGGGTAACGGCTGGAGTTTTGCGACGAAGCTTGTAGAAGAGAACCGCGATGACATTGCTGACAACGACCGTGCCGAGGATCTTTGCGGCATAGGCGCGTGCGTTGACAACGTCGACGAAGGGGTAAGTCGAGATCAGCAGGCTGAAAAGTGTGGCGCAGAAGCCGATGAGAGAAATCCACTTGAGCCACCACGGCAACACTTTGCGAAGAGACGCAACCCCGACGAGAGGGATGGCGAACATTGCCAGATAGGCGAGTTCGTAGTGGGTGAGGCTGGCATTGGAGAGAACCTGAAAGGCTTCCTGGGCGTGCACGCCGATGTTCGCCAGCACCACGAGGAGAAAAACCAAGATCGAGGTGCAGAGGATGGAGTTCGCGGGCGTTCGCCAGCTGGGATGAAGACGCGTGAACCAGGCCGGGACAAGATTGTCCCAGCCCGCGGCAAGAGGGAGACGGGTGACTCCGGTAAATATGTAACTGGCGGCACCGATCAGGCGGAGCTGGAGGAGAAAAATTGCGGCGATGGCAAAGACGTTGCCGATGCCGGTGCTGCCCAGCGCAATGCGAAGCGTCTGCGGGATGGGAGCGATGAAGTCGATGTGTCCCGGCTGGCTGAAAGCTACTACCGAGCTTGTTCCGAGGATGAACATGGCGCAGATGACAGGCGAGGAGATCCATACTGACTGTCCGATACTCCTGACTGCCTGTTTGCTTTCGCCGGCGAGGATGGCGACGTACTCCAGTCCACAGAGCGCTCCAAAGATCATCTGGCCGAAGAGCGCAAGGGAGCGCAGGTTGCGCGGTGGGAGCTGGATGGCGAACGGCGTCCAGTGGATCGGGGTATGCCGTGAAAGCGCCCAAACGGGAAGGACGATGAGCGCGGCGAAGACAGCCAGAATGGCGATGCCGCCGATATTGTGAATCCACTTGCTCAGCGCCAGGCCTCGCAGGGCTGCGATGGTGACAGCCGCAATGGTGCCTGTGACGATGGCGCTAGACGCGAGATGATTCTCGGGAAGCCACGCGGCGGAAGGTCCTATGAGATAGGAAAGCTCGGTGGGAATGGCGTAAAGGATGGCGGCGGTAACAGCGATGCCGTAGACCCAGATGTTCCAGGCAGTAAGAAAACCGCCGAGATCGCCGAAGGCCTTGTGCGCCCAGACGTAGAGGCCACCTTCGAGCGGCATTTCGCGGTTGAGGCCGATGACGGACGCGGCCATGGGGAGATAAAAGACGAGCATGGCGGCGATCCAGGTTATGGTTTGGGCGCGGCCAAGTCCTGCGGCGACTCCCACCCAGGAGCTGCCGACGACGCAGAGGATCTGCGTGAGAACCAGATCGCGCAGTCCCAGCTGACGATGGAGGCGATGTTCTGTAAGGGAGGAGTTGGTTTGGGCCACCTTCATCCAGAGTTACTCGACCGGCCCAAAGCCGTCGGGGGCTTTGCGATGCTTTGTTACCTGCTCGTATGCGTAGGCAAAGCTGATCAGCATTGGCTCGCTGAAGGACCTTCCCAGGAAGGTGAGTCCGGCGGGCAGGGTGCCATGGGTGAAGCCCATGGGGACGGTAATTGCTGGAAATCCGGTCTGTGGTGACAGTATCTGGCTGTTATCTCCTGCCGGGCTGGTCATATCTCCGATTTTTCTCGGAGGGTTGCTCCAGGTGGGATAGACGATCGCGTCAACATGGTCCTTCTCCATGGCTTTGAGTAACGCGTCGCGGAATGCGATTTTGGGAGGGTCGTGATAGACGTCCGGGCATGGCGCGCGGCGGTCGTCAGCGTCTTTCGGAGGCTTTACGGCTCCCTGAATCTCATCCTGGATATATGGAAGGTAAAGGCCGGACGCTACGATCTCTGACAGGTCGTGATACGGCGCTTTCTTGCCATGAGTCGCCAGGTACGCATTCAAATCGGCCTGGAAATCGCCGCACCAGAGGCCTTTGGTCAGCGCGTCATATTGCGGAAATTCAAATGGATCGATGATCTCGGCGCCCTGCGCCTTCATATCCGCAATGGCTTTTTCTGTGAGCGCTTTGATTTCGGGATCGGTTTTGGCGTCGTCGATGTACTTGCGGAAAACGGCAATGCGCGCGCCTTTCAGGCCGCTGGGATCGAGAAATCTGGTGTAGTCATGTTCTACTTTTCCGTCTGAGAGCCTTGTGACTGGGTCCTCGGGATCGTAGCCTGCGAGGACGCTGAGCATGGCGGCTGCATCGGCGACGGAACGCGCCATCGGGCCACCGACATCATTGCCGCTGAACAGAGGAATGATGCCTGCTCGGCTCGTAAGACCGATGGTCGGGCGTATTCCCACCAGATCGTTGTGTGACGACGGACCGCGGATCGAGTTTCCTGTATCTGTTCCTATGCCGACTTCGCCGAGATTGGCGGCAACCGCGGCGGCTGTGCCTCCGCTTGAGCCAGCGGGCACGCGGTCGAGCGCGTAGGGATTGCGCGTGATGCCGGCGATGGAGCTTTCTGTGACGTAGGGGCTGAAGGCCCACTCGGCCATGTTCGATTTCGCCACTAGGATCGCGCCGGCCTCGCGCAGACGTTTGACCATAAACGCGTCGTCGTCGGGCACAAAACCTTTCATGGCCAGAGAGCCACCCGTAGTCTGCAGGCCTTTTGTGTCGTAGTTGTCTTTTACGATTACGACGACGCAGTGGAGCGGGCGCAACGTATGCGTGCGCGCAAACTCGGCATCGAGACGATCGGCATCGCTGAGCGCATCGGGATTCAGGGTGACAATTGAGTTCACTCTCGTTGGCTGGTCGTAAGCCTGGATGCGCGCGAGGTAGGTAGTCACCAATTGGCGGCAGGTGACCTTGTTTTCGCGAAGGGCTTCCTCGGTGGCGGCAATCGTCGTCTCACGGACATCGAAGACGGCACGCTGCTGCGTTCGCACCGGTGTCGATGCGCACAGCACGGCCAAAAGGAAAGCACTGAGGCTGAGAAACAGTTTTCTGTTGATCTTCCAGAGGTAAGGCCTCGCACCTCAGTTGTCAATAGGAAGAAGAGAGCCGTAGATTTCAGGGGCTCATCAGGAATCACTGTAAACTCCACCGATGGAGGCTACAATTCCCTCGTGTGCAATCGCAGGCTTAACGATATTTTTTTATGGAGTGTGTCGAGATTGATTTCACCGGAACGAGTCAGCAGGGGTGGTTGTGTCGCTGCGGTTGTTACGCTTCTCGCAGTAATTCTAGTGCTCACAACTGGAAGGCCTGCGGACGCACAAGCAAATGACTCTGCGTCCCTCGTGAATCCCTTGATTGGGACGACGAACGGCGGGAACGATTATCCCGGCGCAGTGCTTCCCTTTGGTATGGTTGCGTGGAGCCCGGAGCAGCCGTCGAACAAGCCTCGTCGCAAAGTTGAGGGTGTGCCCGGGTCGATGAAGGACGACCGTGCTCGCCCGGCTGCTCCCGGCGGATACGAGTACACGGCGACGAGGATGCGTGGCTTTTCGCTCACGCATTTGATGGGTACAGGTTGCGCCGGCGCCAGCGGGGATATCCCCTTCATGCCGATCGTAGGGAGCGTGCAGAGTTCGCCGTCTGACGATGGGAATAACGAAATCTACGCAAGCCAGTTTTCTCACGCGGACGAAACCGCCGTCGCAGGCTATTACCGCGTGAAGCTTGCAAATGGCGCGACGGTGGAGTTGACAACAACGCCCCGCACAGGTGCCGGACGCTTTACCTATCCAGCCGGACAGCCGGCAACAATGCTCGTGCGCACCTCCGATTCCGAGACTGGGAGCACGGATGCGACGATCAGGATCGATTCGGCGGCGCGCACCATCTCGGGCTCGGTGACGAGCGGCAACTTCTGCGGCTACCTCGGCACAACGGATCGCCGCAGCTACTACACGCTCTACTTCGTGGCTCACTTCGATCAGGCTTTCCTGGCGACGGGCACATGGCAAGATTCAACCGTAAGGCCTAAGACCACGGAAGCCAGAGGCGGCACAACGTATGGCACGCGCGGATTTCCGCCTCCGGGTAAAGGCTCAGGGGGATGGGTGACACTGGATACGTCGAAGTCTCCCGTTGTGAATGTGCGTGTGGGTATCTCGTATGTCAGTGAGCAGAACGCTGAAGCCAATCTAAGAGCGGAGAATCCGGAAGGCAGCGATTTTGAAACGCTGCGGCGGCGTGCCCATGCCGCGTGGCTTGAGGCGCTCGACCACATCCATATCAGCGGAGGAACAGCCGATCAACGAACGGTCTTTTATACCGCGCTCTATCACACGATGCTGGGCGAGAATCTTTACAGCGATGTGGACGGCAGTTACTTTGGCATGGACCAGAAGGTCCATACGATCGCCTCTCCGCAAAAGGCGCAGTACAGCACTTTTTCCGGATGGGATGTGTACCGTTCACAGTTGCAATTGGTAACGCTGCTCGCGCCTGATGTTGGCAGCGATATTGCGCAGTCGCTATTGAATCAGGCCGATCAGAACGGAGGCGAGTGGGACCGCTGGACGCATAACTCCGGCATCACGCATGTGATGAATGGCGATCCGGCAGCGCCTGCCATCGCAGATATTCTTGCATTCGGAGGCGATGGCTTCGACGTGAAGTCTGCATATCGCTCGTTGTTGAAAGCGGCGACCGAGCCGACGGCACATGACTTGAGTAACGAAGGCTGTCCCGTCGAATGCGTGGGCCAGCGCCCGTCGCTGGATTTATGGTTGAAGCTTCACTACATTCCTACAAACGGCAATGCATGGGGACCGGCTGCGGACACCCTCGAAGATGTCGCTGCAGACTTCGCGATTGCAGAACTCGCACGTCGTCTTGATGACAAGCCAAACCAGGCGCTATTCCTCGAACGCGCACAGTATTGGAAGAATATCTTCAATCCGAAGGCGACGAGCCAGGGCGGCTACATCCAGAACCGGAACGCGGATGGGAACTGGCCGAAGTTCGATCCAGCATCCGACGATGGTTTTGTGGAAGGCAGCGCAGCCCAATATCTTTGGATGATCCCTTTCAACGAGCGCGGTCTCTTCGACATGCTCGGCGGCAACGATGCAACAAATGCGCGGCTTGACGCGTTCTTCCGCAAACCAGATGGCTCATGGGCAGTCACTGAATCCGGCGGTCTGCATGCCGAGTTGAATAATGAGCCATCGATTGAGACGCCCTGGCTCTACGATTTTTCCGGCCAGCCCTGGAAGACGCAGGAGACTGTTCGTCAGGTGCTGAACACGATCTGGACGAACACGCCGAAGGGCATGCCGGGCAATGATGATCTCGGCGAGATGTCGTCGTGGTATGTCTGGTCGGCGATGGGAATGTACCCCGAAATACCGGGTCGCGCCGAGTTGGTGCTGGGCAGTCCGCTCTTTTCCGAGATCCGCATCCACCGGCCAGCCCACGACATCCTCATCAAAAGCAATGGCGCGGGGACTGACGCTCCATATATCCACGCTCTCAAGGTAAATGGCAAGTCTACTTCTGGAACGTGGCTCCCGGAGGGATTCCTGCAGCGTGGCGGCACACTGGAATATGTGTTGTCGTCTGCGCCGGACAAGCAGTGGGGTACGGGCGCGGACGATGCGCCGCCCTCTTTTGCTCCCGCGACAAAGTAGCAGCTTAAGGCTCCTATAGATTCGAGGCGAATCGATCCCGTTTTGGCGTATGCTAGCTACAAATCCCCCCTTTACCTCGGGCCCATAATGCGGTTGTCCGCTAAGTCTGTCTCACGATGACCGGTCTGCCACGCACAGGAACGAGTCTGCCTGCGCCGGGAGATCTTCTGCGCGATTACGAAATCCTGGGGCACATCGGCGCGGGCGGCATGGGCGTAGTTTTGCAGGCGCGGGATCTCAAACTCAACCGCGTTGTCGCCCTCAAGTTCCTTCCGCCCACTCTTTACGGCGGCGAAGCAGACAAGCAGGGCCTGCTCAAAGAGGCACGCGCTATTTCGGCGCTAGACCACCCGAATATCTGCACCATTTACGGGCTTGAAGAGAGTGAAGACGGCCGCATCTTCATGGTGATGGCGTTCTACGATGGTGGCACGCTGGCGGGGAAGATCGCCAACGGTCCCGTTCCGGTTCGCGAAGCTGTCGAGTTGCTTACCGGCATCGCTTCGGGTTTAGCCGCGGCGCACGCGCACAATGTTGTCCATCGCGATATCAAGCCGTCGAATATTCTGCTCACGCGGCAGAATGTGGTCAAGATTGTCGACTTCGGGCTGTCGAAGGCCATCAGCAGCGACAGCGAGACGAAGAGCCTGACCATCTCCGGGACTGCCGCCTACATGGCGCCCGAGCAACTGCGCGGCGAAGCCGTCGATCAGAGAGTCGATATCTGGGCCATCGGCGTGACCGCGGCCGAGATGCTGAGCGGCTACCATCCTTTTCGGCGCGATACGCTTCCGGCCGTCGCGCACAGCATCTGCAATGATCCCCCGGAGATTTCCGGTGAACTGCCGCTCAGTCTCCAGCGGATTGTTTATAAATGCCTCTCGAAGACGCCCGGACTTCGCTACGCAAGCTGCGATGAGTTGCTTCAGGAACTGGCAGCGCTGGATATGCGCGACTTTCCGGAGATAGTCACAGTGGCTGGAGGAAATGGCGCAGCTCCCGTCGCTGAAACGGCATCGAGGCTCTCGCGCAAGGCCTCGTCCGCTCAGAAGAAAGCGCTTGCCAGCAGTATCGCTGCCGCTTCGGGTCAGACGGCGCGGGAAGCTTCACACAAACGGTGGCTCATCCCGGTTGCTGGTGTTTTTCTTTTGCTCCTTGCTGTGCTGATCTTTCCTGTTCCGCGCGAGCATGTGCGCGGGTTGCTCTTCGGGCCAAAGGAAAAACATATCGCGGTGCTGCCGTTTGATAACGCCAGCGCCGATTCGGCGATCAGTCCGCTGGCTGCCGGTTTGATGGAGAGCATGACGGCTGCGCTCTCAAATCTCGATGCGAGCCAGCAGTCTTTGTGGGTCATCCCGGCCAGCGTTGTTCGCAGCAGCAACGTGAGCGACCCCGTCGCCGCGTACAAGCAGCTTGGCGCGACGCTTGTCGTCAAAGGCAGACTGGAGCGCGCAGGCCAGCATGTGGGCATCGATATCAACCTTATCAATGCGGAAACGCTTCGGCAGATCGGCGCGGTCACGGCTTCGAATGAGAACGGCGATCTGGCGGCCGCCGAGCAGGATGCGGTCACACAGCTGGGACGCTTGCTGAATGTTTCCGGAGCGCATGGCGCTGTGGCTCGCTCGGGCAGCAGCAATGTGCCTGCGGCTTATGATCTCTATCTTGAAGCGCTCAGCTATTTGCAGCGTTTCGATAAGCCGGGAAATTTAGACGTGGCCGTCGACCGTCTGCAGAATGCAATCGCGCAGGACCCCGAGTTTGCGCTCGCCTATGCGAAGCTGGGCGAGGCGTACCGGCTCAAGTACAAAGCCGATAAGGACTCGAAGTGGATTCAGCAGGCGCTGGCCAACTGCGAAAAAGCGCTGAAGCTCAATCCGCAATTAGCCAGCGCCTATGTCACGCTGGGGTCGCTGCATACGCTCACCGGCAATAACGAGCTGGCGCTCACCGAGTTTCAGAAAGCAGTCGCGCTCGATAATCGCAATCCAGACGCGGTCATCGGCATGGCGTGGTCGTATGAGCAGGCTGGACGGCTCGATCAGGCGGAGACGGAATACAAGCGTGCCGCCGCCCTCAATTCCAGCGACTGGTCGAATCGCAATGAGCTGGCGCTGTTTTACGACCGCCATGGGCGATACGCCGATGCGATCGAACAGGGGAAGTTGGCGCTTTCTTCAAGCCCGGATAATCCGATGCTGTATTTCAACCTGGGAGCCTTTTACCTCGACAGCGGCAATCCGTCGGCGTACCCGCTGGCAGAAAGCGCGCTGCGCAAGTCGCTTGCGCTGGGCGCAACGAACGGCGCATATAGCAATCTTGCCCTGCTTTATCTCTATGAGAAGCGCTATGGAGAGGCAGCGGCCGCCAGCGAAAAGGCGATTGCGCTGGGCGATCAGGAGATTCTGTCGTGGCGTTACGCCGAGCTTGCTTATCGCTGGCTGGGAGAGAAGCAGAAGGCGGACGCGGCGCTCGATCGGATCGAAACGCTGGCGCAGGCGCAATCAGCCATGAATCCGCGCAAGGCCGAGAGTCAGTCATGGCTGGGACTGGTCTATGCTCAAAAAGGTCTGCGTGAACGCGCCATTCCGCACATTGAGGCGGCACTGTCGTTGGCCCCGAGCGATCCGCAAGTGCTTGTAAATGCGGTGGAGGCTTATAATCATTTTCCGGATGAGACCAGTGCGGGGAACATCATCCGAAAAGCACAACAGAACGGTGTATCACTGACAGATTTGCAACTTGACCCAGATATGCAGTCGTTGCTGGCCAGGGAAAAGGCACGGTAACTGCTGCGACAAACCGGCGTTCCTTTAAGGGGAAAATATGAGCAACCTAAATGAGCAGTTAAATGACGAGCAGAAAGAGTCTCCGTTCAGCCAATTGGAGAATGAGCATGAGTTTGAGGCGCACACCGGGTTCACAGCACATGCTATTACCGGCGGCAAAGGGCCAGGACTCGTCAGCGAAAGCGAAAACGAGTAGCGCGCAGTCGTTCCGCAAGATCTGACGGACGCGAAGCCTCCCCCTTTTCCACAGCGCTCCCGGCGCTTCGTTCCAACTGTGTCTACCGTGACCACACGTCCACCTAAGGTTCACACTCAACTCGGCCGGAGCGCTGTTCAGATCTTTGCGGCTAACGAGCGCATGAACCAGCTTCTTATCGAGCATCTTGACCCCGCTGCGTGGAGAGCTAAACCGCCCGGCAATGTCCGCACGATCGCGGCGATCTTCACGCACATGCACAACGTCCGCTGCAAGTGGGTCAGGCTTACAGCTCCCCATCTGAAGGTTCCAACGCAGCTCAAGCGCGCGCATTGCACGCCGCAGCAAGCCAGTGCGGGATTGGCTGAGAGCGCCGCTCGCTGCGAGGAAATGCTTGCTGAAGCCCTTGGCGATGGCGGCGGCCGGGTCGAGAAGTTTCGCAGAGATGGCTGGGCTCAGCCCTGGCCGGCTGGCCCGGAAATGCTTTGCTACATGGTTTCTCACGAAGCCCACCATCGCGGGCAGGTGTTGATGCTCGCGCATCAACTCGGATTCCCGTTGCCGAATGCAGTGATGTCGGGGATGTGGAATTGGGAAAAGCTGTGGAAAGAGTGCGGGTCGCCGGGCGGTCTGTTGGGCGGTCTGTTGGGCGGTCTGGGCAACGATTCTTAGGAAATCATCTGCACGGACTATCATGGTCGTGCGATTTCTTTTTTATGGCCGACGACTCAGAGTGC
>DATGAD010000397.1:0-3165 GCA_035313725.1 Alloacidobacterium sp.
TCAATGCGCACCATGTCGAGCGCGAGATCTGCGCGTGGTTCGATGTAATCGCGATGCGTCAGGAGCCAATGCTCAAGCTGCGATCCAAGATTGCGCAGCGAAAACGACCGGGAAGGGAAGTCGGTGAGATAGGCGCGTGTCAGCGCATCGAACTTCCTGCGACCGATCACCGCCATCAATCCGGGAAAATCTTCTTCAAACGATGAGTAGAGCCGAAACCAGTACTGGCGGTTGTAAATCTCAAGCCGCTCAAACGACGAAAGCCTGTCATTCGGCTTGATGATGTCATCGGCTTCGCGGGTGTTTGAAGTGCCGTCCTTGCGCTTGCGGGGCATCGTTTCCTGCTGCGTCAGCGGATGCATGATCGCAGCGGCAACGCGGCGCTGAATCTCCAGCAGGTTGCTCATCGCGCCGCCTCCGCCAGTTCGGGCGCGGACGACTTAGCCGCAGCCTGCAGAAACTTCGTAGCCTTCAGCGCCTCAGCATGCACTTCTTCAAATGTCGGAATGTTGTCATCCCACTCAAGCAGCGTTGCCGTAGGCCCTGCACGCTCAATGGCGCGCGCATAAAGCTGCCACACCGGCTCCAGCACCGGATGGTCATGCGTATCGAGAATGTACTTCTCAAACTTCGAATGCCCGGCGATATGAATCTGCGCAATCCGCTCAGCCGGAACGGCATTCACATACACAAACGGATCGAAGGTGTGATTCTGCGATGAGACATAAATATTATTCACGTCAAGCAGAAGGCCGCAGTCCGCACGCTCGACAACCTCGTTCAGAAATTCCCACTCTGTCATTTCAGAGACGTGATATTCGGCGTAGCTGGAAACATTCTCAACCACAACGGGAATCTCAAGAAAATCCTGAACGTTCCTGATGCGTTCCGCCGTAACTTTCACGGCTTCCCATGTATAGGGCATGGGCAGAAGATCATGCGTATAGCGCCCATCGACCGATCCCCAGCAAAGATGGTCGCTCAGCCACGGCGTCTTCGTCCGTTTCACGAGCCGCTTCAGCCGCTTCAGATGTTCCGGATCAGGCTCAGTCGCGGAGCCAAAGTACATCGAAACGCCATGCTGCACCACGTTGTACTGTTCGAGAATCTGATCGAGCACTTCCAGCGGACGTCCGCCGTCCACCATGTAGTTTTCCGAGATGATCTCGAACCAGTCCACTACCGGCTTCTTGTTCAGAATGTGCCGGTAGTGCGGAATGCGCAGCCCAATCCCCACACCGTATTCGGTAAAGCCGTTAAAGCGATTCGCAGGCACTGCCAACTCCCAGGTGAAAATTAAAAAAACAACGGGCCGCTCCAGTGCGGCCCGCTGATGTCCTGAGCTTAGTGAGGCTTTGAACCATCGGTAGCGCAGCCGCCCTTGCCTTTGCAGCTGTTCTTACCTTTGCAGCCATTATCACTAGCTTTGCAACCACCCTGTCCCTTGCAATCGTTTTTGCCCTTACACGAATGCTTGCTCGTGTCCTGGTCCAGCGCGTTCTTAGCAAACGACGCTTTGCCCACCTTCACCACTGACGTGGCGCTGGTTGACGAGGCCGCTGCCTGCACGGTTGCGGCTCCGCCCAGCAAACCTGAAACTGCCGCGGCAACCATCAAGGTCTTCATTGAATGTTTCATACGTTGTCATTCCTCCATGGATTTGCAGGCCTAAGACCCGGCATTGTGAGATGCCGGTGGGAGACCTGCTGCCCATAAGAATATGGGACGCTCAAAAGGTTACAGCATTTGGCGGTAAAAAGATGTGACAGGTTGTAAAATCGCAAACCGCACTGGATTCATGACGACCGTCAGTCTTTTCTATAGGATGAACAACCATGAGCGAGAGAAAAGCCCAGTCCTATGCAAACTACAAGCGCAGGCATGCCCCGTTCCATTTCTTCGTACTCCCTGTCCTGATCGCAAACTCGATCGTAGCCATTGTGTATCTGGTGCGGCACCCAAGGCTGGCAGCCGCGTGGATGGTCGTTCTTTCCCTCGCTTTGCTCATGCTGGCGTTTCTGGTGAGGATGAATCCATTAAAGGCTCAAGATCGCGTCATTCGTCTGGAGGAACGGTTGAGGCTCATGGCGTTGTTGCCTGAGCCCATGCGCGTGCGCATTCCTGAACTGACCGAATACCAGCTCGTCGCGCTGCGCTTCGCATCCGACGCAGAAACCCCACGACTCGTCGAAGAGACGCTGAAAGAGAATCTAAGCGCGAAAGATATTAAGAAGAGAATTCAGAACTGGCGGCCGGACTACTTCCGCGTCTAAGGGAGCAGATTAGTTCTGCTTTGCTTCGAGTTCCGCCCAGCGCGCATAGAGAGTATCCACCGCCGACTTAGCATCTTCCGCCTCGGCAAGCGCAGCCTGCAGCCGAACCGCATCCACGGCTACAGCCGGATCTTCCAGCAATGCCTGCTTTTGTTGCAGCATTTCTTCCGCAGCCGAGATGCGGTCTTCTATATCAGCCCACTCGCGGGCTTCAAGATAGGAAAGTTTCTTTTTTGATGACGTCGAAGTGTTTTTTACCGAGGCTCGGAGGGGCTGCTCTTTCTGCTGCTTCCGTTCCGCGAGCCAAGCTTCCCATTGGAGATAATCCGCGAAGCGTTCAGCGCCGCCCGTGCCATCAAGCCCCAGCACTACATTCGAGATGCGGTCGAGCATATAGCGATCATGCGTCACCAGCACTAGGGCTCCCGGATACTCAAGCAGGCTCTCTTCGAGAATCTCAAGCGTGGCGATATCCAGATCGTTGGTCGGCTCATCAAGCAGAAGCAAATCGGCAGGCTGGAGCATCATGTTCGCGATCAGCACACGCGCCTTCTCGCCGCCGGACAGCCGCGACACCGGCTGGTTGAGTTGCTCGCCAGTAAAGAGAAACCGTGAAGCCCAAGACGCAACGTGAATCACGCGGTCCTGATAGATAACCGAATCGCTCTCCGGCGCAAGCGCGCGGCGCAGCGTCAGCGATTCATCCATCTGCCGGCTCTGCTCAAAATAAACGACCCTCAGTACAGTAGCCCGCTGAATCGTTCCGGCATCTTCCTTCAGGTCGCCGCTAAGCAGTCGCAGAAGCGTAGTCTTGCCGCTGCCATTCGGGCCAACCAGGCCAACACGCATGCCCGCCGTGATCGCAAAGTTCAATCCGTTGAAAAGCTTCTTG
>DATGAD010000398.1:0-2630 GCA_035313725.1 Alloacidobacterium sp.
CATCACCCCTTCGTTTCCTCGCTCGCGTGCTTCGGTGTAAGCACGGTCGAGTTGCCCTGCGCTATGGAGATGCGTTGCGGGCGCGAGGATGATACGCGGGAAGTTGTTGCTGGCGGGGTCGGCGAAGAGGTCTGCCTGTCCTCGCTGCACGCAGTTTGTGGTTGCGCCTGCGTGTTGTGCGACGAATTGCTCCAGAGCCCCGCGGCGCTCGCTTAACGGGCGTTCGAGCAGGAGCTCATCGTTAAGGTAGAGAAGGTCGAAGGCGATGAAGACGACGGGGGCTCGTTCGCGCATCTCACGCGTGACGCGCTTTCTTCCCAAACGTTGCTGGAGTGAGGTGAAGGGCAGAGCGCGCTGATCGGACGGGTTCCAGGCGACGATTTCTCCGTCGAGGATTGCGGGTTCGCTGATCTGCTCGAAGGCCTCGATCAATTCGGGGAAGCTTTCGCCGATCTCTTCGCGGTTGCGGGAGAAGAGTGCGACGCGGCCGGGCTGGATGGGATCGCCGCAGTGCAGCTGGGCGCGCATGCCGTCGTATTTGTCTTCAAGCTGGGCTTCGTGGAGGGCTTGCTGCCGTGTTGTTTTCTCAGGGGATGCGGGAGTTCGATCTTCTTCCGGCAGCGCTTCGGAGACGCCGCTGTGTTCGGCTGCGATCTCCTCGCTGAAGCGTTCAATCGCTTCTTCGACGGTGGCGACAGGGCTGGCCAGCATGAATCCAAGCGCGTGGAAGAGGCGCATTTGTGCTTGCTGCAGGCTGCCGGAGATTGCCATTGCCGTGACTTCGGGCAGGCTGCCGGTGAGCATGACGGCACGGCGTACTTCCGTCGGCTGAGCACCGTACGCGAATGCGAGGGCTTCTTCGACAAGGCTCTGTTTCACGCCGATGCGCATGTCGCCGGTGATGAGCTTGATGAGGTATTTCGCTTCGATCGGTGTCGATTTTCCCAGCAAGTCGAGAAGCAGAGGCTGTTTCCCGGTTGGACCTTTGGCTGCGGCGATGTTTTCAAAGACGTGTTCGATGTCTTCGAGCGTGAGCGATGTAGAGATGTCTTTGCGGCTTTGGAAGAGGTCGAATGCGGCGGCGCCCAGGTCGCCGTGCCGGCGATAGGCTGCGTACATCGCGATTTTGTCAGCGCCAGAGAGTTTTGCGACTGTTTTGGAAAGCAGCGAACCGCCGACGTTGAGGGTGCGGCGGTCGGTTTCGGCAAATGGCTGGCCGGAGAGGTAGAGTGCGGCTCTGGAAGCGTCTTCGGGAGGCAACGATTTGAGATAGTCGGAGATCAGCGCGCGCTTCTCGAGCTTCTTGCTGGTGGCGGAAAGCTGCTCGCAGAGCTCGGCGAATCCTTTGAGGGCGGCGCTCATCTCATCGACTATAGATGCTGGAAGCTCGGTGGCGCCTCGGGTCCGGCAGATAGAGCTTTTTTCAGGGCTCAAAAGCGCGGTAAAATAAAACAATGCAGTTCGATCTCCAGAACGGCGCTCTTCTCTAGCGGCTCCCGCCGCCGATACATCCGCTCGTCTTTTTTTCCTTTTCAATTCACATGTAAACCGCGCAGAGCGCTGGAGAAGACACCATGTTTGAACGTTTAGAACAAATTGCCGCCCGTTATGAAGAGCTAGGCGAGCAGCTTGCCTTGCCAGAGATCGTTTCCGATCAGCAGAAGTATCAGAAGATTGCCAAGCAGCATCGCGACCTTGAAGCTGTGGTCGAGAAGTATCGCGAGTATAAGCAGGTTGAGAGCGGCATTGCCGATGCCAAGGCGATGATGAATGAAGCGGATGATGACATCTATGCGATGGCGGAAGAAGAGCTGTTACAGCTTGAAGAGCGCCTGCCGAAGATCGAAGAAGAGTTGAAGCTGGCCCTGTTGCCGAAGGATCCGAATGACGAGAAGAACGTCATCCTGGAAATCCGCGCCGGCACGGGCGGCGATGAGGCTTCGCTCTTTGCAGCGGAGGTCTTCCGCATGTACTCGCGTTTTGCCGAGCAGCATCGCTGGAAGGTTGAAGTGCTTTCGACTTCTGACTCATCGGTTGGCGGGTTGAAGGAAGTCATCGCGATCATCGAAGGCAACAAGGTCTACTCGCAGCTGAAATATGAGAGCGGTGTGCATCGCGTGCAGCGTGTTCCGGCGACGGAGACGCAGGGTCGCGTGCATACCTCTGCGATTACGGTTGCGGTGCTGCCGGAAGCCGAAGATGTTGACATCAAGATCGAGGCCAAAGACCTGCGTATCGACACGTTCTGCTCTTCCGGGCCGGGCGGGCAGTCGGTGAACACGACGTACTCCGCAGTTCGCATCACGCATATTCCAACCAACACTGTTGTCAGCTGCCAGGACGAGAAGTCGCAGATCAAGAACCGCGAGAAGGGGATGCGTGTGTTGCGTGCTCGTCTCTATGAAATTGAGATGGAGAAGCAGCAGCAGGCGCTGGCGAAAGAGCGCAAGCAGCAGGTTGGCTCCGGTGACCGCAGCGAGAAGATTCGGACTTATAACTTCCCGCAGAACCGGTTGACAGATCATCGCATTGGGCTGACGATTCATCAGCTGGCCGATGTGATGGAAGGCAGGCTGCAGCCTGTGATCGATGCTCTGACCTCGCACTTCAATGCGGAGCGGCTGAAGGCT
>DATGAD010000399.1:0-16994 GCA_035313725.1 Alloacidobacterium sp.
CCGTGCCTGTGCATGCGTGAACACGGGAGCGAGAAAAAGTATGGCGAGGAGGAGGAGAGGCTTCGTCATACGCTTAACTCTAGGTGTTACTCAGTTAGATTCTTTTCCTAGTTACGCGGCATCTACTTCGATCCGAATAAAATACCCCACCCTGACTGCATCAGGATGGGGCACCCATTGTCTGGCTGACGCTATGCTTGCACGGTTTCTGGTTGTGCGGCTTGCGGCGCATTGTCCTTGACTGTGACCGGATCGAGGAAGGGCATTGCGGCGCGGAGTTTCGCGCCCACTTCTTCGATCGGGTGTTTCGCTTCTTCCTTGCGGATCGCGTCGAACTTTTTGCGGCCTGTTTCGTTTTCGGCGATGAAGTTTTTCGCGAATGTGCCGTCCTGGATTTCGGCGAGCAGCTTCTTCATCGCGGCGCGGGTTTCGTCGGTGACGATGCGCGGGCCTGCGGTGTAGTCGCCGTACTCAGCGGTATTGGAGATCGAGTAGCGCATGTAGGCGAGACCGCCGCGATACATGAGATCGACGATGAGCTTGAGTTCGTGCAGGCATTCGAAGTATGCGACTTCCGGCTGATAACCTGCTTCGACCAGGGTTTCAAAGCCAGCCTTGACGAGCGCTGCGGTGCCGCCGCAGAGAACAGCCTGTTCGCCGAAGAGATCGGTTTCGGTTTCTTCGGTGAAGGTGGTTTCGATGACTCCGGCGCGGGTGCAGCCGATGCCCTTGGAGTACGAAAGGCCGACAGCGAGCGCGTTGCCGGTTGCGTCCTGCTCGACAGCGACGAGGCCGGGTGTGCCGCCGCCTTCGGTGAAAACTTCGCGCACGCGATGGCCTGGGGCCTTGGGTGCGGCGAGAAAGACGTCGACGCCAGCGGGCGGTTTGATGGTGCCGAAGCGGATGTTGAATCCGTGCGCGAAGGCGAGAGCTTTGCCCGGTGTGAGATGAGGCGCGATCTCTTCCTTGTATAGCTTGGCCTGGGTCTCGTCGGGCGTGAGAATCATGATGACGTCGCCCCACTTGGCTGCGTCGGCGATGGAGGTGACTTCAAGGCCTGCTTTCTTTGCCTTGTCGATGGACTTGCTGCCCGCGGGCAGGCCGACGCGCACCTGCACGCCGGAGTCCTTGAGGTTGAGGGCGTGCGCGTGTCCCTGCGATCCGTAGCCGATGATGGCGACTTTTTTCTGCTGGATGAGTGAGAGATCCGCGTCGTGGTCGTGATACGTCTTTGCCATTCTTTTTCCCTTCGTAAATAGACCGGGGCTAAAGCCCCTCTGTTGGTAATCTTTTATTCACCGGCCTGAAGGCCGGTGCTTCTACCTTTAATCACTACCGCGCTATTTCTGAAAATTCGATTCTTCTTCTACCAAGTCGAAGACCGCTGTGTTTTTGGTTTCGCCTTCGGGTTCGGCGGCGACGCGCATGGCTTCAAGGACGCGGCTGGTGTGATGGCCACGGCGCATGACCATGCGCCCTGTGCGCGAGACTTCGAGGATCGGGTCACCGCTTTCGATGAGGACCTGGATGAGGCCCTCGATCTTGCTTTCGACGCCGGTGATTTCGATCATGAGCGATTCGGGCGCTAGATCGACGATGCGCGCGCGGAAAACTTCGACGAGCTCGAAGATGTGCGAGCGGGTCTTCGGCGTTGCTCCGACCTTGATGAGCGCGAGTTCACGGCTGACGTTTGCGACCTGATCCATGTCGTCAACTTCGAGGACATTTTCGAGCTTGTAAAGGCTGGCCATGATGCGATGGCCGGCGGAAGTGGACGAATGGGCGACGATGGTCATGCGCGAGACGCCAGGGCGCTCGGATCGTCCGACGGTCAGCGATACGATGTTGACGTTAAGGCGGCGAAATAGTGAGGAAACGCGCGTGAGTACGCCGGGCTTGTCTTCTACGAGTGCGACAAATGTATGCAGCATGGTTACAAATTCTTCCTTATGCGTCTTCCGCTGTTTCGATCATTGGATTGTCAGGGCGGCGGATCATTTCGTGCAGTGCCGCGCCTGCGGCCACCATCGGGTAAACGGAGTCTTCTTTTTCCACGAGAAAGTTTATGAGAAACGGAGCCCTGGATGCACGCGCGCTTTTGACGGCAGACTCAACTTCGGAACGGGTGCTGACGGTAGCGCCGGCGATGCCGTGTGCGTCGGCGAGCTTCACGAAGTCAGGGCTGAGGATGGGTGATGAGGCGTAATTCTTGTCGTAGATGAACTCCTGCCACTGACGCACCATGCCGAGGAAGCCGTTGTTGATGATGGCGATGTTGAGGTCTAGGTTTTCCTGCGCGATGGTGGAGAGTTCGGGTGCGGTCATCTGAAAGCCGCCGTCGCCTGCGATAACCCAGACTTCTTTCTCGGGGCAGGCGATTTTTGCGCCGATGGCAGCGGGCAGTGCGAAGCCCATAGTTCCGAGGCCGCCGGAGGTGATGAGCGTGCGCGGCTGGTCGTGCTTGTAGTACTGAGCTTCCCACATCTGGTGCTGGCCTACGTCGGTGACGACGATGGCTTTGCCGTCGGTCGCGTTCCAGAGGTCATTGATGACGTGCGCGGCGTAGAGGTGGCCGTTATCGGGCAGGTTCTTGATGTCGCGCACAGCGCACTCGCCTTTGCTCTCGTTGATTTCACGCAGCCACGGTGAGCTGGTGCGTGTGGAGAGGTGCGGCAGCAGGATTTCGAGCACCTGCTTGAGATCGCCGATGAGGGCAACGTCGACTTTTACGTTTTTATTGATCTCGGCGGGATCGATTTCGATGTGAATCTTCTTGGCATTTGGCGCGTAGGTCGCAAGCGTGCCGGTCACACGATCATCGAAACGCATGCCGCAGGCGATGAGCAGATCGGCTTTCTGAATGGCTTCGTTGACCCAGGCTTCGCCGTGCATGCCCATCATGCCGAGGGAGAGGGCGTGCGATGCCGGGAAGCAGCCGAGGCCGAGCAGCGTAGAGGCCACGGGAATCTTCATTCGCTCGGCGAGTGTGCGGACCTGCTCGTAGGCTTCGGATTGGATGATGCCATGTCCGGCGAGGATGACGGGGCGCTTCGCCTCGCGGATGAGCTTTGCGGCGTCGGTGATCGAGTCGGCGTTGGCTCCGCGCATGGGATGCGGGCGATAGGCCTTGGGCGCTGCAGCATCGAAGTTGAATTCTGCATAGGCTTGCTGCGCGTCCTTGGTGATATCGACGAGGACAGGGCCTGGGCGTCCGGAGCGCGCGACGAGGAAGGCTTCGCGCAATGCGGGCGCGATGTCTTCAGCGCGTGTGACGAGGTAGTTGTGCTTGGTGATGGGCAGGGTGATGCCGGTGATGTCGACTTCCTGAAAGGCGTCCGAGCCTAGCACTTTGCTTGAGACCTGCCCGGTGATGCAGACGATGGGCACGGAGTCCATCATGGCGGTGGCAAGGCCGGTGACCATGTTGGTGGCTCCGGGGCCAGAGGTGGCAAGTGCGACGCCGACGCGGCCCGAGGCGCGCGCGTAGCCGTCGGCCATGTGCGTTGCGCCCTGCTCATGCCGCACGAGAATGTGGCGGATGGGGAATTTGCGCATCGCATCGTATACAGGCAGAATGGCCCCACCGGGGTAGCCGAAGACATCGCTGACACCCTCGCCGACGAGCGTGGCCCAGACGATTTCTGAACCGGTGAGGCGGGTGGTGTTGGGCGATGGTGAGTCGTTTTGTGAGCTATTGCTCATTTTGGGGGACTCCTTTATTCCTCTTAAAGCCTGAGCCGAAGCTAAGAAGCAGATCCTTCCACTTCACTTCGTTCAGCATCAGGATGACAAACGTTAAAACCTAATTTGTGACTGCGCCTCTTGATGCTGACGAGACGGTGTCGGCGTACTTGCGGAAGACGCCGCGCTTGAACTTCGGCTCGGGGGCCTTCCAGTTTTGTAACCGTGACTGTAACTCTTTTTCAGATATCTCAACATCGAGCTTGCGGTTCGGGATGTCGAAGTGGATGATGTCGCCTTCGCGGATAGCAGCGATGGGGCCGCCGACTGCGGCTTCAGGCGCAACGTGGCCGACCATGAGGCCGCGGGTGGCTCCGGAGAAGCGGCCATCTGTGAGCAGTGCGACGGTTTCCGATAATTCGGGAATGGCGACGAGCGCGGCGGTGATCTGAAGCATCTCGCGCATGCCGGGGCCGCCCTTCGGGCCTTCGTAGCGGATGACGAGGACTTCGTTCGGCTTGATACTTCCTGTATCCACTGCGCGGAAGGCATCTTCCTCGCAGTCGAAGACGCGCGCCGGGCCGCGATGCTCGAGGCGATTGTGGCCTGCGACCTTGATGACGCAGCCTTCGGGCGCGAGATTGCCTTTGAGGATGACGAGGCCGCCGGTGGGCTTGATCGGCGACGAGACGGGATGGATCACATCCTGATCGGGCGCTTCGACGGCGTGGGCTGCTTCTTCGGCGATGGTACGGCCGGTGACGTGGATGGAATCTTTGTGCAGCAGGCCGGCCTCGATGAGGCGTGCTGCGAGCAGACGGCTGCCGCCTGCGTTGTGATAGTCGGTTGCGACGTATTTGCCGCCGGGCTTGAGATCGCAAAGCAGTGGCGTATTGCGGCTGATGCGGTCAAAGTCATCTACGGTGAGCTTGATGCCAACTTCATTGGCGATGGCGATCAGGTGGAGTACAGCGTTAGTTGAGCCACCGGATGCGGCGACGGCGGTGATGGCGTTTTCGAGCGACTCACGCGTGATGATCTGGCTGGGGCGCAGGTTTTGGCGGGCGAGTTCCATCACCATCGCTCCGGCCTTGCGCGAGGCGGCGTGCTTTTCTGGAGACAGGGCTGGAACACCAGAGAGGCCGATGGGCGAGATGCCAAGGAATTCGCCTGCCATGGCCATGGTGTTGGCGGTGAACTGTCCACCGCATGCTCCTGCGCCTGGACAGGCACTGGCTTCGATAGCTTCGAGTCCGGCGTCGCTGAGCTTGCCGGCGGAGTGCGCGCCGATGGCTTCATAGACATCCTGAATGGTGATGGCTACGTTGTTGAGGTGGCCGGGCGCGATGGAGCCGCCGTAGAGCATGAGGCCGGGGATGTTGAGGCGTGCGAGCGACATGACGGTGCCGGGCATGTTCTTGTCGCAGCCGGCGATGCAGACGAGGCCGTCGAAGAGATTGCCGCGCGAGACGAGTTCGATGGAGTCAGCGATGACTTCGCGGCTGATGAGCGAGGCCTTCATGCCTTCGGTGCCCATGGTGATGCCGTCGGAGATGGTGACAGTGTTGAATTCCATCGGCGTGCCGCCTGCGTCGCGCACGCCCTGCTTCACCGCTTCAGCGATGGTGCGGAGGTGGAAGTTGCAGGGGCCGATTTCCGTCCAGGTGTTGGCGATGCCGATGATGGGCTTGTGCAGGTCTTCAGGAGTGAAGCCGATGCTGCGCAGCATGGAGCGCGCTCCGGCCCGGCTGGGGCCTTCGGTGAGTGCTCCGCTCTTCCATTTCGGGTTCTGGCTCAAGTGTATTCTCCGTGTTTTTATGCTCTGGGGGTAAGCCAGAACTTTTCGTTGTGCTGCGTTTCAAAAGCATCGAGTGCGGCGGCGTGACGCAGGGTCAGGCCGATGTCATCGAGTCCTTCGAGCAGGCAGTAGCGGCGGAAGGGATCGATGGAAAACTTTGCTTCGAAGCCGTGATCGTCGTGGATGGTTTCATTTTCAAGCGAGACGGTGAGGCGATAACCTTCATGATGGCTGGCCTGACCGAGAAGATGGTCCACGTCTTTTTCCGGCAGCGTGACGAGCAGTATGCCGTTCTTGCCGGCGTTCGAGTGGAAGATGTCGGCGAATGTCGGCGCGATGACGCAGCGGAAGCCGTAGTCGAAGAGCGCCCATGCGGCGTGTTCGCGGGACGATCCGCAGCCGAAGTTTTTTGCGGCGACGAGAATCTGCGAGCCTTGATAGCGCGGCTGATTGACGAAGAACTCAGGCTCGCGGCGCCAGTCGAAGAAGAGGAATTCGCCGTAGCCGGTACGCTCGATGCGCTTCAAGAACTGCTTGGGGATGATTTGATCCGTATCGACGTTGGCGCGGTCGAGCGGCGTGACGACGGAATTGACAACGCGAAATGGCTGCATTAGGCCAGAACCTCCTCGCCCTTGTATTCCCATTGGCGGATGTCGGTGAAGTGGCCGGTGACGGCTGCGGCTGCAGCCATCTCAGGGCTGACGAGGTGCGTGCGTCCTCCGCGTCCCTGGCGGCCTTCGAAATTGCGGTTGCTGGTGGAGGCGCAGCGCTCGCCGGGCTGGAGAATGTCGGGGTTCATGCCGAGGCACATGGAGCAGCCGGGCTCGCGCCACTCGAAGCCAGCCTCGATGAAAATCTTGTCGAGGCCTTCCTGTTCGGCTTGCGTCTTGACGTGATGCGAACCGGGAACGACCATGGCGCGGACGTGCGAGTAGACGTGATATCCGGTGACAACTTTTGCGGCGGCGCGGAGATCTTCAATGCGCGAGTTGGTGCAGGAGCCGATGAAGACGCGGTCGATGGCGATGTCTTCGATGGCCGTGCCAGGCTTGAGGGCCATATACGTGAGTGCTTGATTGAAGCTGCGGCGCTCTGCCTCGCTGTGCGACTCAGTTGGGCCGGGCACGTGTCCGGTGATGGGAACGACCATGCCGGGGTTGGTGCCCCAGGTGACGAAGGGTGTGAGCTCTTCGGCCTTGATGAGCAACTCGCGGTCGAAGGTTGCGCCGGGATCGGTCTGGAGTTGACGCCACTCGGCGACAGCGTTGTCCCATGCTTTGCCTTCGGGCGAAAAGCCGCGATCCTTGAGGTAGGCAAAGGTTGTCTCGTCGGGAGCGATCATGCCGGCGCGCGCGCCTGCTTCGATGCTCATGTTGCAGATGGTCATGCGGCCTTCCATCGAAAGTGCGCGGATGGCCGAGCCGGCGTATTCGACGACGTGGCCGGTTGCGCCGTCGGTGCCGATGCGGCCAATGATGCCGAGGACGATGTCTTTCGCGGTGACGCCCGACGGCAACTCGCCTTCGACGGAGATGCGGAAGGTCTTGGGCTTCGATTGCTGCAGGCACTGCGTCGCCATGACGTGCTCGACCTCAGAGGTGCCGATGCCGAAGGCCAGCGCGCCAAACGCGCCGTGCGTCGAGGTGTGCGAGTCGCCGCAGACGATCGTCATGCCGGGCTTGGTGAGGCCGAGCTCGGGGCCGATGACGTGGACGATGCCCTGGTTGGGCGATTGAATGTCGTAGAGCTCGACGCCGAATTCCTGGCAATTCTTGCGCAGGGTGTCGATTTGTTTCGCGGCAATGGCGTCTTCAATGATGAGGCGGTTCGGCGTCGTCGGGACGTTGTGATCTACAGTGGCCACGGTGCGATCGGGGCGGCGGAGCTTGCGTCCGGCGAGGCGCAGGCCGTCGAAGGCCTGCGGCGACGTGACCTCGTGGACGAGATGCAGGTCAATGTAGAGCAGTGTGGGCTCGTTCGCGGGTTCGGCGACGAGGTGCTGCTCCCAGACTTTCTCGAAGAGTGTTTTCGGTTTGGACATCTTGAATTGGACCTCAGGGGGTAAAGCCCCCTTTGATTGTTTTTCTTTTGTGTGGGCTAAAGGCCGTACCTACCCTACACGGCGTGCATTGCCTGCCGTTTGTCAATGATTTCGTTCAGGGCTTCGTGTACCTGCTTGCCCATTGCTTGTGTGGACAGGATCATCTTCTTGTCCTTCTCGCTACGGGCGAGGTCGGCGGTGCGATAGCCCTGCTCCAGAACTTTGCGGACCGCGGTTTCGATTGCCAGCGCATCCTGTTCGAGATTTGCGGAGTGGCGCAGCAGCATGGCTGCTGTCAGGATTGCACCCAGCGGATTAGCGAGGCCCTTGCCTGCGATGTCCGGCGCGGAGCCGTGGACTGGCTCATACAAATTGACCTGTCCGCCGATGGTGGCCGAGGGCAGCATGCCGAGGGATCCGGTGATGACGGCAGATTCGTCGGAGAGAATGTCGCCGAAGAGATTCTCGGTGAGCACGACGTCATAGGTACGCGGCGTATTCATCAAGTGCATGGACATGGCGTCGACGTATTGGTGATCGAGAGTTACGTCGGGGTAGTCTTTTGCGACTTCGGTGACGGTTGCCCGCCAGAGTTGCGAGACTTCGAGGACGTTTGCTTTATCGACAGAGGTAAGTTTTTTGCGGCGCTTCTGCGCGAGTTCGAAGGCCACACGCGCGACGCGGATGACTTCGTCGCGGGTATAACGCATGGTGTTCCAGGCGGAGCCGGCTTCGCGGTCCCACTGGCGTGGCTCGCCGAAGTAGAGGCCGCCGAGGAGTTCGCGAACGAAGAGGATGTCGGCTCCATCGATCACTTCGGGCTTAAGCGGCGAGTTGGCTGCGAGCGCTGGATGTGCGAAGGCCGGGCGCAGATTGGCGAAGCCACCGAGAGCCTGGCGAATCTGCAGGAGGCCGGCCTCGGGGCGGCGATCGGGGGGTAGCGAGTTGAATTCGTTGCCGCCAACTGCTCCGAGCAGCACGGCGTCGCTGTCAAGCGCCGTATCGAGCGTCGATGAAGGCAGCGGCGTTCCCTGGGCCTTGATGGCGGCGCCCCCGATCAGCGCTTCGTGGAATTCGAAATCGTGTCCACCCCACTCGGCTACGGAGCGCAGAATGCGCGCGGCTTCTGCTGTGACTTCCGGGCCGATTCCGTCTCCGGCGACGATAAGAACCTTCAGCTTCATCTTTGCGTGTTCTCCGGTCATTCACGGGGCTAAAGCCCCTTTTCGTTCGTCTCAATTCACCGGCCTGAAGACCGGTGCTTCTACCGTTTCACTGAGGTAAATCAGCTGGCTTCGCTGACGGGTTCAGCCGAGATCAGGTCTTCGTGGCGCTTGTGATGCGCGACGAGGTTGATGAGGTCCTGATCGTAGATTGCTTTCTTTTTGTCGGCCAGCTCGGTAAAGGCGCGGTACGCTGCGTCGAGATCATTGGCGGCGAGTTGATAACCGAGCTCGGTAAGGCGCGAGCGCAGCGCGTGGCGGCCCGAGTGCTTGCCGAGAACCATGCGGTTGGCCGGGACGCCGACGGAAGCAGGCGTCATGATCTCGTAGGTCAGCGGATTCGAGAGTACTCCATGTTGATGGATGCCCGCCTCGTGGGCGAAGGCATTGCTGCCGACGACTGCTTTATTGGGGGAGGGCGCGAAGCTGATGACCTTTGCGAGTTGTTGGCTCGCGGGATAGAGTTGGTCAGCCTTGAGGCCATGCTCGACCGGATATTGATCTGCGCGAACGATCAGGGCTGCGGCGATTTCTTCAAGAGCTGCGTTGCCGGCGCGCTCGCCGATGCCGTTGATGGTGCACTCGACCTGTCGCGCTCCACCGTCGATGGCGGCGAGGGAGTTGGCGACGGCTAATCCGAGATCGTTGTGACAGTGCGAGGAGAAGATGACCTTGTCGGCACCGAGGACGCGGTCGCGCACGGTGCGGAACATCGCGCCGTATTCATTGGGCACCGAATATCCAACGGTATCGGGCATATTGATGGTCGTTGCTCCGGCCTCAATGGCGACCTGGACGATCTTGCACAGGAAGTCGATGCTGGTGCGGGTCGAGTCTTCGGGGGAGAATTCGACGTCGTCGACGTAGGTACGCGCGAGAGTGATGGCCTTTGCTGCCTGTTCGAGAGCTTCTTCGCGGCTCATCTTTAATTTGTATTGAAGGTGAATGTCGGAGCTGGCGAGGAAGATATGGATGCGCGAGCGCTCGGCGTGTTCGAGGGCGGCGGCGGCGCGTTCGATGTCTTCGCGCTTGGCGCGGGCGAGGGACGTGATGCGCGGCTTGCGGATTTCTTTAGCTACTGCCTGAATACCAGCGAAGTCGCCGTCGGAAGAGATGGCAAAGCCGGCTTCAAGAATGTCCACCCCGAGGTCTTCGAGCGCATGGGCCATGGCCAGCTTTTCGTGCTGCGTCATGCTGCAGCCCGGGGATTGTTCGCCATCGCGAAGGGTGGTATCAAAGAAAAGAAGTCTGTCCTGGACGACGTCTGGAGTCATATCGGGGAAGCCTCGACTGCATTCAGTTTCGCAAATGCGGAGCCATAATTCAAATCTTTAATTTCTTGAATTACCATAAATTATCGTTATGATGCCTGTACGAGCGCTGAGAAGCCCGTAAGAGCCTTATGGAATTATCTCAACTGGAAACTTTTCTCACCGTGGTTGCTGAACGCAGCTTTTCCCGCGCCGCTGTGCGTCTGCATCGAACGCAGCCTGCCGTGAGTCAAGTGATTCGCAAACTGGAAGAAGAATTTGGCGAGCCGCTTATTGACCGCGCTTCGCGTGACGGGACGTTGACGACTGCCGGAGAAGTTCTGCGCGAATATGCTGAACGACTGTTGAGCCTGCGGAATGAGGCGGCGAGTGCTCTTGAAGAAGTGCGATCGCTGGAGCGCGGACGCCTGACGCTTGCCGCGAATGAGTACACCTGCCTTTATCTTTTGCCAGTTCTGGATGAGTTTTGCCGTCAGTGTCCGCAGATATCGATTCTGGTGCAACGTTCGCTCGCGAGCCGCATTCCGGATGAAGTGCTGCGGCGCACGGCAGAGATTGGTATCGTCTCCTTTCAGCCTGAGGACGAGCAGCTGAAAGCAGTCGCTGTTTACGCGGATGATCTTGTCTTCGTGGTGCATCCGAAGCATGTGCTGGCGCGAGAGACAGAGGTACGCATCCGCGACCTGGGTGCGGAGAATTTCATCGCGCACAACGTAGCGTCGCCGCGGCGGAAACTCGTTGAAGAATCGTTTGCGAAACATAAGACGCCATTGAACATTGGTGTGGAGTTGCCGAGCCTGGAAGCAATCAAGCGTTTCGTCGCGACCGGAAACGGCGTGGCGCTGGTACCTGCATTATCGGTGCAGACAGAGGTTGCGCGCGGCGAACTGGTCACGGTTGCCGTGCCCGAGTTGGATTGCTCACGGCAGCTTTGGCTTGTTTATCGTAAGCAGGGAAGTCTCTCGTATGCGGCTCTTGCTTTTATGCGGGTAGTGCGGACACTGGCGGAGGATCGCGGCACTCCTTTTCTCTATGACGAGAAAAAGTCTGGCGCGTCTAAACAACTTGAAGCCACCCTATAAGTTAATGACAGGCTAGGCTATAGCAAAACGGCGTTCGGCAGGTACAATGGCGAGGTGGGCCTTTCGGTCCACAACACTTTAAAATCGACGAGCCCGAGAGGCGTTGTGCCTGCGGTGCTTTTAGCAGGCGAGAGGTTCACGAAACGGATGAAGAAGATTTTGTTGTCTTTGGCGTTGCTGTCATTTTCGGCAGCGGCTGGATTTGCGCAGGAGAGCAGGCAGGATGCGAGCATAAGTTGGGCAGGCTTGTTTACCCCGCACGTAGTGGGCAACACGGTGCAGCAGGACGGGACGGTGGGCATCTGGGGCGCATTGGCCAGCTACCGCTACATGCTCACGCCGCGCAGCGCGCTTGAGCTGAACTACCAGTACAACCAGAATGTCGAGAAGTACATTACCAGCTTCAACTCGATCCGCGTGCACGCCCGCATGCAGGAAATATCCGGCGCGTATGTGTACAACTTCACGTTCAGGAATTTCAACCCGTTTGTGGAAGCAGGCATAGGCGGCTATATCTTTGGCCCGATCAAGGACCAGAAGACGACCGATCTCGATGCCAAGCAGAGCACCAACATCGGCGCGTTGTACGGCGGCGGCATTGCTTACGAACTGAGTCCGAGCTGGGACATCCGTGCCGAGTATCGCGGCATTGTTGTCAAGGCGCCGAACTTCGGCCTGGAGCAGTACCGCACGAATCGCTACTACAACATCAGCAATCCGACGATTGGCGTGGCGTACCACTTCTAGCCTTAATCAGGAATGAAAAAAGCCCCGGAATGATCCGGGGCTTTTGTTTCGGATGTTGAGCCAGCGCGTCAGAAGATTTTGTAGGCAACGCCCACGCTGAAGCCGTTGGGGGTCAGGCCATTGCTTGGACCGGGAAAGGTGAATTCAATTCCCGGAGCCGAGGGCCATCTCTGGTACTCATAGTCGCCGCGGAGGATCCAGTGGCGCGCCAGGCGGTACTCCGCGGTTCCACCCGGAGCATAGGCGAAGTAGCTGCCGCTGCCGATGTTACCCGGATAGGTGATGAAGCCGCCGCCCATCAGGAATTTTGCGTAGCCCGAAAGACCGTGAAAGCGAATGAGCCGATAGCGGGGCCCAAGCAGGTACATGGCCTCTGTTTCCCCTGCATGTCCGCTCCAGTGGAGCCAGCGCGCTTCGCCTTCTGCGCCAAGATTGTGCAGGACAATCCGATCGAGATCGGCGAATACGGCAATGCCATCCAGACGGTTAGGTCCCCAGTCCGGCTGAAAATTGGAATACTCTGCTCCAGCAGAGAGTGACAACCCACCACCACTAGCAGCAGGTTTGACCTGTGCAAAAGTGGATACAGGAATGAGAAGAAGGGCAATACCGAGTAGTTTTCGAAACACGTTGCGATCTCCAAAAGTGTGATCTGCCAAGGAATGAATACTCCCAAATAAAAAGTGAAAATTTCGAGCTGTTCACAGCCCTGCAAAAGCAGGCCCGAACTTCCGGGCCTACTGCGGGTTCTGTTGCGGCTGAGCGTTGTTGCTCTCCGTTGCCGGAGCCTGCGGCTGTGCCTGAGCTGTGCCCTGCGGAGGTGTCTGCGCGGGGGCTGGAGCGGTGGCCGACGTCGGAGCCACGGCCGGCGCCTGATACCGCTGCAGGCGGAAGTAGACCGGGGTCAGTTCGAGCGGCATTTTGTCGCCTGGATTCAGGATCTGGTCGGCTTTCACGTTGAGGGCGTAGACCTTGTCGTCCCAGGCGTCGGTTCGCAAATGGCTGCCGAGCGGCAGAGCGGCGCGCTGCGCGAGATCGTCCATGTTCAGCTTTGGTCCCTGGTTGAGGAATCCCGCCATCCACGGAGTGCCGTCAGCCTTGAGCAGGGAATCGCCGAGACGCGGAGTTACAAGCGCGGGCAGTGTCTTCGCGCGAGTGGTGAGCTGCTGGTAGAAGAGGCTCACGCTGGCCGATTTGTCGTGATATACGGAGCCGTTAAACAGATCCATGGCCTTCTTGGATGCGGCTTCGTTGTCTGCCGCGGTGTGGTTCATATTGATGCGCTCGAAGGTCGCTTCATCGGGAAAGAGCAGACGATCGTTGAAAGCATAGCGGGTATCGATGTGGTGGCCGAGGACGATATGGGCCAGCTGGAAGCTTAACACCGCCGCCAGGTCTTCTTCCGTCGGCAGCACGTCAATGAGGCCCTTGCTGAGCAGGATGGTGTTGCCGATCGCGAGCGATTCAAGCGGTGTCGTGAGCATCACGCGGCAGTGGATGTCGGATGGAAGGCTGAGATTACTGCCGATAATGATGTTGTTGGTGACGGTTTCAAGCACCTTGTCGAAGTCACTCGGCGGAGCCAGCAGGCCAGCCTGCACCAGACGATCAAGCACATTCTGTTCAGCCTGTGAAACCCACTGACGTCTTGCAGCCAGAGGGCTTACGTCCTGCGAATTCTCGCTCTGGTCCTGGGCGTTTTCGACGGTGATTGATTCGGCGTCCGACTCGCGGGTGGGCAGCTTGAGCGAGTAGCCCCAGAACTGGGATTGGGCGCGGAAGCCAGTACCCTTTTTGCCGGTGCCGCCCTGAGACTCTTCTGCATAGATTGCAGCCGGCAGCCAGACATCTGGCTGAATATTCTGGCGCCAGCTATCGAAGTGGTAGTAGCGTGTCACTTCGTCGTTTGCATTGCTGGTATAAGTGCCGTTGAAGCGGACGATATTGCCGCCGTCGTCTTCGATCCAGATGCGGCCGAAGAAGCGGCCCGCTCCGGTTTTCGGCTTGGGGCGAACGTCGAAGACTTCCGTGCGGATAGTGCCGAGAAACTCGCGGCGCACAAAAGCGAAGTCGTAGTGCTGCTGATCAAAGCTGACCGGGTCGAGGAACATCATGTCCATGAAGCCGGTGGCGGAATAGCTGATATTAAATGCTTTGGTCAGGCCGCTGACATATTTGAAGGAGCCTTTGAAGAACCCGTGCTTGGTGGCCTTTGTTTCATAGCCCTTGTTATCGAAAGTCTTGCCAAAATCGACGCGGCCGAGCATGTACTGATCCGACTCCGGCACGGAATAAAGTTTCGGATCAGGCCGCATGTTCTGGATGTAAGTCTGTACGACGGGAGTGTGTTCCTGAATGGCTTTTACCGTCGCTTTCTCCTGCCCTATCGCCTTCTGGACGAGGGCAGTCTGAGCGGGAGTAAGTGGTACGGGGGGAGCAAACTTGGCTGTTTTTGCCTGTACTGTAAGCACCCCCAAAGAGACCGTCAGACCGGTCAGCCACAACTTGCGAAAGGACATTTCCTGACTCCTGGTTTTTCTTTCTTTCATTTGTTTCATTCGTTTAGACAACAGCAATGACAGCAATACTCCATGACGACTCCTGCCGCCCATGCTCAGGCCAGCTGGAAGCTGATGTGTATCACGCTTACCTGATCAACCGGCGCACCGTTCTTGGTCGCTGGCTTGAAGCGGATGCGCTCGGCAGCCTGCTTCGCCTGCTCGTCCAATCCGTGCCCAAGTCCATTCATCACGCGCAGAACCTGCACTTGCCCGGAAGCTGTGAAACGCACTTCCAGCGTGACATCGCCCTCGATCTTCAGTTGCTTCGCCTCCGAGGTGTATTGGGGGAGCGGCTTGGTTACAACGACGATTGGAGTAGAAGCAGGGCTCTCAGCCTTGGCGGCATGTGGGCTGCCAGAGCCGACGTTTACCGGACTGGAAAAGCCGGTCGTTGCAACCGTTCCATGGCTGCCCGGAGTGCCGGTTCCGCCAACTACGCCGTTGCTGAATCCTGCCGAGGCAACGGCGCCGCGATCTTTTCCTCCAGGAACTCCATTGGCCACGCCTGAACCAAAGGAGGTGCCGTGCACACTACCCTGTCTTGCTGCGCCAGCACCCTGTGCCGGACCGGGAGCCGAGCCGAAGGCGCCCACTGCAGCAATCGTCGACGGCTTGCTCGCGGTTGGATTTGGGGTGACACCCACCGGATCGCCGAATCCGCCGGTTTTCAGGCTCGGAGCAGAGTTGTTATTGGCAACCTGCGTTGGAGCTGCGCTCTTGAAGAGTCCAACTTTAGGCTGCGGTGGGGGTGCAACCGCCTTGGGTGGCGCGGCAACAAGATGCGGAGTCTCAGGCGTGGGAATTCTCACTACTTGAGGCTTGGGCGGTTCCGGCTGCGGTTTAGGGATGGAGATTTTTGGCTTTACCTCTACCTTTGGTGGCGGAGGAATCACTTTTACCTTCGGCACAGGCGGGATATAGGGTTTGGGCTGTTCGACGGGGAAGACAAGCTCTGTTGCCTGGTACTGATGCATCTTTTGCTGATGCACCTGAGCCATGGTAAGGAGGACGAGAATGCCCCCAGCCACAACGTTGACGACTGTACTTACCCCAAAGGACCCAAAACGACCTTGTGGTTCAGGTAGAAGGCCAAGATTCGCGCGATTCAGTAGATCGTTATCAGTTCTCGCCATAAGCTCATTGGTTCAAGGTTTCAAATGAAATTTAATTGGTCTTCTATAAAACAGACGCAAAAGCGGCTGTTTTATGCGGTCTTCTGCAGGCCAGGTATCTCCACAGTTTTGTACGAACCATGAAAGACACAATTCCCCTCAATCCGTACGAATCAAGTTGCAAGATGGCTTCCAAATACTCGGAGTTGGTAAGTGATCGTACAATATCGCAACTGAAGGCCATCAGAAGTTAAGAAGGCGCTGTATCTGTATTCTTCTATATTACAGAAGTAACGCTTCTAGTAACCACCCTGGTCAACATTGTCAATTCCAGGACACCACGTAACTATTACCGCAGAAAATGCTTGCACCCATGTAATTTTTCTAGTGCAAACCTTTGTGCCCGTGATACTTGGACGGTCGTTATGCCCGGAGGGTTGTTTTTGCGGATGCGAAAGCAGTTCTTTGGGCTAGATATAATTTGTAGCGGTAAGGGGAGACAGCTTGAGACTTTTAGTAACCGGTGGAGCAGGTTATATCGGTGGAACGGTCGCCGAACTCCTTTTGAATAAGGGGCATGAGGTTACCATTTACGACAATCTCTGCCACGGGTACAGGTCGATGGTTCCGGCTAGGGCAGAGTTCATTGAGGGAGAGCTGGCCGATCAATCAAGGCTCGAACAGATTTTCTCCGCCGATACATTCGACGGAGTCATGCATTTTGCCGCTTTGATTGAAGCGGGAGAGAGCATGCGGCACCCGGAGTTGTACTTCCGCAATAACTCCGCCGCGACGCTCACGCTCCTTGAGGCGATGCTGGCAAAAGGAGTTCATCGGTTAGTTTTTTCATCGACAGCAGCTGTGTATGGCGAGCCGGAGTCGACGCCAATTCGCGAAGATGCGCCGTTGCGGCCTACGAACGCTTATGGCGAGTCCAAACTACTGGTCGAGCAGATGCTGAGCTGGCTGAATCGCGTTCACGGCTTTCGTTACGCGAGTCTGCGCTACTTCAACGTTGCGGGAGCGATCGAAGGCCGAGGCGAAGCCCACGAGCCGGAATCTCACTTGATTCCGCTGATTCTGGATGTTGCGCTGGGTAAGCGCAAAAGCATTAAGGTGTTCGGCCAGGACTATCCAACACCGGATGGCACCTGCATTCGCGACTACATTCATGTGCAGGACTTGGCGCACGCTCATCTGCTGGCCTTCGAGGCACTCGCTGAGCGCGACCGATTGATCTTCAACGTCGGCAATGGACAGGGTTTCACTATCCGCCAGGTGATCGAATCAGCGCGACGCGTAACCGGCTATCCGATTCCGGTTGAGGAAGCGGAGCGGAGGCCGGGTGATCCTGCAGTGCTCATCGCCAGCTCGGAAAAGATTGAGCGAGAACTCGGGTGGACGCGCGCATTCGACAAACTGGACGATATTGTCGCCAGCGCATGGAAGTGGCATCAGCAGCGGTATCAGGTAGC
>DATGAD010000400.1:0-2205 GCA_035313725.1 Alloacidobacterium sp.
GAGTGGGAGATGCGGCGCGGATTCGGGTGACGGGCTTGGATGGAACGGCGTATCTCGACAACATGGACGGAAATCGCGAGAAGATGCAGCACGGCGACGTGGTGATGACGGGCCCGGTGGACAATGCGTATCTCAATACGCGGGCGGCGCTCGAAGTGATTGATCCGGTGCTCGGGCGGCGCATTCGCACGGAGAAGAAAAACTCGATCACGACGGTCGCGTGGAATCCGTGGGAGACGGGCGCGAAGGCTCTCGCCGATTTAGGGGATGAGGAATGGCGGCAGATGGCGTGCGTTGAGGCGAGCAATATTATCGGCGCGGCTGTGGAACTGGCTCCCGGTGAGGAGCATGGGATGACGGCGGTGATTTCGGTGACGAGCAATTGAGGGCACGAGAGGTATTTTCGACGCTCTAGTGGAAAAGCAGATCCTTCGACTTCGTTTGGCGCAAGAACGCGCCAAACTCCGCTCAGGATGACAATATTTCTTATTCAGAATGACGACGCTCTTCATTCAGGATGAGATCGCTCTAAATTCAGGTGTTTGGATGGATAAGTCGCGGGAGTGAGGAGCACTTGGTGTACAAGTGCTGAACTCAGCAGAAGCGGCTGATTCAGAGACATCCAGGGAGGCTCCTCGTGACCAGTATGAACTTTATCGGTTTGGACATCCACAAGAAGACGATCAGTTATTGCGTAAAGGACGTGAGCGGGAAGGTGCTTTCGGAAGGCAAGATCAACGCCACACGGCAGGGCCTCAATGAGTGGATGGCGACGCTACCCAAGCCCTGGACCGTGGCCATGGAAGCGACCATGTTTCCCGGCTGGATCTACGACTACCTGCGACCGCATGCAGCGGCGGTGAAGGTGGCTCACCCGTTGATGCTGCGTGCGATCGCCGTGGCGAAGAAGAAGAACGATCGCATGGATGCCAGTAAGATCGCCGACTGCCTGCGCTGTGACTTCCTGCCCGAGTGCTACATGGCACCCATGGAGATTCGGCAGCGTCGTCGCACTCTGCGCTACCGCAAGCTGCTGGTCCGGCAGAACGTCCAGTTGAAGAACAAGATCGCGCAGATGCTGATGGAGTCTGGCGTCAGCTACAACAAGGACAAGCTGCATCAGCAAGGGTATTTCCACCAGGTGCTACCTGCGAACCCGGAGATCGATCCTTCGCTCTGGCCCTTGCTGAAACTCAGCCGTGAGATGATCGAGCGCACCCAGAAGACGGAACGGGCTCTGCTGCGTTCGCTTGAAGCCGACCCGCTGCTGGCGGCACGGGTCGAGCGGTTGATGACCATCCCTGCGATTGGCCACGTCACGGCGCTGACCTGGGTGCTCGAAGTGGGAGAGGTCGACCGGTTCCACTCCGTCAAGCAGGTCATCAGCTACTGCGGCTTGTCGAGCGGAGAGAAGACCTCTGCCGACCACTCCAGGCGCATGCCCATCTCCAAGCAGCGCAATCGCCATCTGCAGACGGTGCTGCTGGAGGCCGCGCATCTGGCTCCGAGACTCAACCCGGGGCTGGCCGTGCTCTACGAGCGCGAAGCTGCGCGGAGCAACCGCAACCAGGCTGCGATCACCGTTGCCCGCAAGCTGGCAGCCTACCTTCTGGCCATCGATCGCGGAGAACGTGCCTTTGCAACTCGCGAGGTTCAAAACAGCGTCGCAGCATAACCGCCGCTGCCACATACAGGACTTTTCCAGCGCACTCTGCCAGGTCTCACACCATATCGGCTGAGCGACGGAGCATCCGCTCCCAAGGCTCCAACTCAAGTGTTTTGAGACTGGCAGAGAACTTCAACTCAAACATCTGTGACGGCAAACGCCCGAGACAGCTAATGGATGTCTGGTTCTGCGCCCCACGCAGGAACCCAAAACAAAAGCGCTATGAAAGGAACTGCAAAAACACACTTCACCCCGCGCCCTCCGAGCGCGGCACGAAGATCCTCGCTTTGCCCTTGACTTTACTTATCATGGATGTCCGATATGCCGACCATCCGCTCCGAACTGCGAAACGGTGTCGGGTTGCGAGTCTCGAGAAGATGTAAATTGCTAAGGTGAAAACAACATTGGTACTCCTGCTGCTCTGGTTCTCTCACTCGCTGCGTCTGCACAGGTCAAGGTCAGTATTCCAGACCTGCACTACAAATCTCATGACAAGATCGACGTGGTGATTGTGAACACCGGCACCCGGGATGTGGCAT
>DATGAD010000401.1:0-3368 GCA_035313725.1 Alloacidobacterium sp.
CCGTCGCCGTTGTTGTGGTAAAGGCGGTTCAGTTCCAAATCGAGATGAGTGATGTAAACATCGAGCCAGCCGTCGCCATCGACATCTGCGGCGTCGATCCCCATTCCGGCTTCGTAGCGGCCGTCCTCACTCGCCGCTATCCCAGAAAGAAGCGAGACATCTTTGAAGGTCCCGTCGTGATTATTCAGAAAGAGAAAATTCGGCCAGGTATCGTTGGCGATGGCGATGTCTGGCCAGCCGTCGTTGTTGAAATCGGCAAGGACCACTCCCATGCCCTTGGATTCGGGCAGGCCCACACCTGACTTGTCACTTACGTCAGTAAAAGTGCCGTCATGGTTGTTGTGGTAGAGCTTCGTCTTTTGCCCCTTGTAGTTGTTGGGATTGCAGTAGGAGCGGTAGCCGGGAGCGCGCTCGCCGCACCAGAGATTGTTCTTCGGTGTCCACTCGATGTAGTTCGTGACCACTAGGTCGAGGTATCCGTCTTTGTCGTAGTCAAACCATCCGGCGCTGGTTGACCAGTTACCCTCATCGGCGACACCGGCTTTGGCAGTGACGTCAGTGAAGGTGCCGTTGCCGTTGTTGTGATACAGAATGGCGCGGCCATAGCCGGTGACGTAGAGGTCGGGATAGCCGTCATTGTCGAAGTCTCCCACAGCAACTCCCTGCCCGTAGTGTCCTTCGCCACCCACCCCAGCTTTTTCGGTCACGTCAGTAAACGTGCCATCGCCGTTGTTGTGATAGAGCGCTGATCGCAGCGGGTGAGCAGGCTTGTAGATATCGGTGGCCGCCGACTGAACAAAGTAAAGGTCCATCAGTCCGTCCTGATCGTAGTCGATCCAACCGACGCCGGTGCCCATGGTTTCCAGATAATACTTTTCATCCGTTTGTGTGGAGTCCTGAACGAAGGTGATGCCAGCGGCTTTGCGGACGTCTGTGTAGTGGACGGGGATGGCGGCATCTTGCGGCTTCGCGGGCTGTTGAGCCACTAGCGGAGGAACGGGAGCACTCAAGATTGCGGTGAGCAAAAGTGTGATGCAGCGCGAGATTCCTGAAGGCTGGCCCTTGCTTCTCGGCGATTGCATTCCCATTCTTTCAGAGAGTCCGATCTGCGAGAGCCAGAGCCATTTGCAACAGTTGCTGTCTGCTAGCCATCGGCATGGGTTGATTTCCAGCGGAAGGAATCTCCGGAGCCTGCGCCAGAGTTTGTTCTATCCGGTTTACGTCGAGGGCGCCACTTGCGTTGCTGTTCTTGAAGCGGTCCAGGACCTCGCGGGCCTTTGCGATCTGCCCCGTTTGATAATAGAAAATGCCGAGAGTGGAGTAGCTGCCGGGCCACTCAGGCAAAATATCTACTGCGCGGGCTAATTGATCGGCGGCCTGAGGGGTGTTGCCCTCCAATGCTGAAACAATGCCCAGACCCCAGAGGATTTTTCCTGAGCCCGGGATGCGGGCCTGGCCTTTCAATAGCGTTTGCTTAGCGCCTTCAACGTCATTCTGACGAAGCTGGAGCAGGGAAAGCGAAAGGTAGTCCTGGTCGTTGTCCGGGTTGCGTGCAATTGCATCCCCGTAAACTTCGGCGGCGCGGGCTGTATCGCCCATATGCGCGTAGATATCTCCGAGCAAAGCAAGATACGCATCGTCCTTGCGGCCTTGTTCTGAAACTTTACCTGCGGCATCGAGCGCCTCTGCATAGCGACCTTTACGGAAGTAGGCATCTGCGATGTTGAACGTTATTTCGTCAGAGCCCGGATTCGCCTGCAGCGCATTTTGAAAGTGCTGGATGGCATCGTCATACAAACGGTAGCGCGCGAGTAGCACGCCGACTCCAGTCTGTGTGCGGTAGTCCCCTGAGCTGATCTTGTCGAGTTGCGCGACAACGTCCTTAGCCTCTGCTGTTTTTCCCGATTTCAGATACGCCTCAGCGAGGAGGTACAAATCTTCGGGTTGATCCGGATGCTTCTTGATTTCATCATTGAGTTGAGAAATATCAAATTGGTTTCGCGCCTGAGGGGCAAGCTTCGAGCGATTATCCAGGTAATCGAAGAGATGCTCATAGGGATAGGGGCCGGTGGCGGCATCTTTGGAGAGAGTCTGGAATACTTTCAGATCGCGATCCGCAGCTGCTGTCTCGTGCAGGTTTCTTTCCACCATGGCCAGTTTGTAATACCCAGTGGACGGATTGTGACTCACCTGAACATATCGTCTGAGCAGATCTGCTGCCTCAGCATATTTCTTGTTGAGGATTCGCAAATTGGCTAATTCCAGCAGCGCGTCCGCGTAGTCGGGGTTGTAGTGGAGAGCCTGCTGGAGCAGCGTTTCGGCTCCGGCTGTGTCTCCTTGACGCTCCGCAATAAAGCCAAGGTTAAACAGGCAGGAGGTATTGTGCGGGTCGAGTTTGAGACCTTGTTGAAAATATTGCTTTGCCTCATCGAAGCGTCCCAGATGCTGGTAGGAAACTCCGAGAAACACATAAGACCGCGCCGTCGGATCTGTCTGGATGAGTTGTTTGAACACTTCGATGGCCTTATCCGCCTTGCCAGCCATGAAATAGCTCTCACCCAGTGCGGCTTTCAGATCGGATCGTTGCGGGGCGATGGCAAGTGCTGATTCCAGCAACGGGATCGCATCCTCAAAGTAGTTCTGAGACATGCTAACGCGGGCCATCAGAAAAATGATGTCCGTATTCTCAGGCGCAATCTTGTGGGCATGAACCAGCAGGTCCAGCGCGTCGAGCGGACGCGACTCATTTGAATAAACCTGCGCCAGCAAATAGAGCGTTTCTGGTGATTCGGGTTTCAGCTTGAGCGCCCGGTTCAAGACCAGCTCAGCTTTAGAGTTGTCGCCGCCCCGAAGGTAGGCTTGGCCCAGGTTGTAGAGGATCTCGAACGTCCCCGGGCGTAGCGCATCGGCTTTTTCCAGTTCAAGCTGGGCAGGCTTGTATTGCTTTTCTGAGGCGAGTAGGACGCCAAGGGTGAAGTGAAGCTGAATGTCGCCCTTGTTTTCGGTAGATAGCTCAGTCGCCAATCGCAATGCTTCCGCGGTGCGATTCGATGCCAGATAAGCATGAACCAGATTGAATCGCGTCGCGATGTTGGCGGGCCGCACGCGCTCAAAGTGCGGAATGGCTTCGGCAGGCGATCCCTTGCTTAACAAGAAGAGGCCGAGGTTGTAATTTGCGTCGCGATTGGCCGGGTCAATCCGCAAAACGGTTCGGAATTCTTTTTCGGCAAGGTCGGGCTTCTGCTCCGAGAGATAAGCATTCCCCAGGTTGTTGAGGGTCTTTGTAGAGTTGGGTGCAAGTTTCAGAGCATGCTGGAAGGCTTCTATCGCAGCGCTGGCATCTTTTTCGTCGATATAGATGAAGCCCA
>DATGAD010000402.1:0-4005 GCA_035313725.1 Alloacidobacterium sp.
CCCCAGAAACGGATCGGAGGCGAACTGCATCGCTCTCTGCCCATTGGCAACGCGTTCTCCCTGATGGTGCGGCCCGTGATATTCGATGTATTTCGCGTAAGCAGAATTCGGCTCTTCCTTGATCTGCAGAAACAGCGGATCACCGCGGCCATTGCCTTCGAAGTAGACGAGATAATCGCGCAGCCCGACAGATCCCGTTCCCACCACCTTGAATCCGACATCAACGGGCCGGTACTGCGAAAAGAAGTGTTGACGCTCCGGCAAGAGGTTCTTCTTATACTCATGCGCCGACGCGTGGACTGCCCGCGCCTGCGCTGAGGAAAGACGCGTCAGCAGCGGTTTGGCCTCTTTGAATATCCGCCTTCCTGTCTCTTCACCTCTGCTTATCTCTGGAACGGTCAGTTGGTCGAGCGTATGCATCGGCGTGGATCGCTCAGCCTTCAGCAGCGCCGTTGAGACGGGAGTAATGCGCTGCAGGCGATGCACCTGATAGCGCGCCATCTCCAGCACCGGCATCTTCGCAAACATTTCCACATATTTGCGGTAGCGCGCGATAAAACCGTATATAGCTTCTTCAGACTGCGCACGCTTGATACTCAGTTCGCGTCCTGCGACCACCAGGCTGGTTGCAAGACGCTTCAGGTCCCACTCGAAGGGAGCGCGAATGGTCTCGTCGAAATCGTTGATGTCGAAAACGAGCCGTCCATCGGGCGCAGCGTAGGCGCCCAGGTTGCGCACATGCGCATCGCCGCAGATCTGGTTGACGATCCCCGTATGCGGCAGCAGCGAAAAATCAGCAGCCATGACCGGCACGGCGCCGCGAAAGAAGCCGAAGGGCGATGCGGCCATGCGCTCATACTTCAACGCGATCAGCGACGGCACCCGCCCGCGCATCGATTCTTCAAGCACGGCAATCGGATCGTGCCGCCTCTGCTGCGGCTCCCAATTGCAATGGTCCTGTCTGCGCAATTGTTTGCGCCGCGATTGACCCACGGCGCGACGTTCCTGAGAGGTGGCCAACTCGATCATCTTTCCTGCCTCGGTTTATTGTACGGTTGCTTGCGCGATACGCGCCTCGATCTCTTCACGCACGCCGGCAGACAACGCGGGCATCGCGCCTCTCTGCGAAGCCACCCACGATCCCCAGCGGTTCCCCGCCTCATTCAAAACCGCCAGCGGCGCTCCCTGAAGAAAAGAACGCACCAGCGCGGCGGTAAAGGCATCGCCCGCGCCCACCGTGTCTGCTACTTGCGTCGGAATTCCCTGATGGCGATGATAGGAATCTCGCGTCACCAGCAGGCTGCCCTGCGATCCCATCGTTGTGCAAACCAGCCGCAATGGAAAATGATCTAACAGCACCTGCGCAGATTGCAGCAACGAGGCCTCATCCGACCCTGTATCTTCCGCAAGACCAAGAAGTGCCATCACAATCGGCATTTCAATTTCATTGATCTTAAGAATTGTGGCGCGCTGCAGTGAATCTGCAAGCACCAGCGCATCGTAAAACGGCTTGCGCAGATTCACATCAAAGACGCGCACGCAATTTTCTGTTGTCGCCGCAAGAAATGAATGAATCGACTCGCGCGAAACATCATGCCGCTGCGCCAAAGTGCCGAAGCAGACAGCATCGGCACGCTGCGCCAGCCCCCGCCACTCCGGCGTGCAGGCGAGAAAGTCCCACGCTACCGGCTGGCGAATCACATATTCCGGCTGGCCATCCTGCAATGTAACCGAAACGCTACCGGTGGCGTGCTCTTCATCGGTTTGCAAATAGTCCAGGTCAGCAGGCAGAGGCGCAAGATAAGCGCGGGCCTCTTCGCCCAGCGCGTCGCGTCCCACGCGGCTCGCGATAACGCCATGGTTCCCCAACCGCGCAGACATTACCGTGAAATTTGCCGGAGCCCCGCCTAGTTGCTTGCCGCTGGGGAGCATGTCCCACAACAGTTCACCGAGGCCGACAATGAGCTTCGGCTCCTGGCTCATTTTTTTCCTGCCGTTTCCGCCAACAGCTGTTGCATCTTCAGATAAGCCGCGTTGCTCCAGCCAAAGCCCACCTCATTCGTCTTGTATCCGGTGGCGAGCGCTAACTGCGACGAGCCGCTTACGACATCGTACTTCTCGCGAATCGTGTGATCGTGATCGAAATTCGTCAGAATCGTCTTGCTGAACTTCTCAGAGAGCCGCCGCGCATCCGGAATATCTCCCACCTGCCACAAACCGGCAATGGCAATCCACGAGGGAGGCGCCCAGCCATATGGCAAATCCCACTGCGTTCCGGAATCGAAAGTGCTCATCGCCAGCCCGCCCGGCTGTTCGAACCAGTGCAACGCCTTCTCCAATCCCTTCGTCTGCTCCTCATCGGCCAGGCCAGCCCACAACGGGTAGAAGGTCGTCAGGTAACGATACGTCGACTGCTTCTGAGTCATGTAGTCGTAATCAAAGAACATGCCTTCGCTTGCATTCCACAGGTATTTGTTGATCGCCGCCTTGCGCGCATCCGCCTGCGCATTCCACTTCGCCACATCGTCCGTCTTGCCCAGCTTCTCCGCCATCCAAGCCAGGTCGCGCTCGTACTTGTAGAGCAGACTGTTGAGGCAGATCGGCGCATTGTGGTGCGTCGATCCGCTGAAGGGCCCAAAGCGGAAGCTGGGGTCATATCCCGACTCGCGCATCGCGCGGTCGCCGCGGTAATAGTCAGCCGAGAGCCAGTGGCCATCCACATGCGCGTGTGCGCACACATGCGAGACGCTGATATCGCAGCTGGTCTTCGCCAGCTCCGCCTTCTGAGCCGCGTTCGGCTGGTCCGGCCCATCGACAAGATAATCCGTGTGTACATCCGGATGCGAAACCAGCCAGCGAATAATGTCCGGATAATAGGTGCTGTCGTCCTCCTGCTCCGGAACCGGTCCTTCACCTAAATCAAAGTAGCGCGCGAGCCCCGTATCGCCCGCACGGTGAAAATCGTCCAGCCAGAGATTGTGGTCGCGCACCGCATAGGCGTATGCGCGATATAGCCACGTATCCGCGCGCTTCGGGCTGCTTGCCATCGATGAAATCTGCGTCTCATAGACATCGCGAATCATCGAAGAAAGAAACGGCGGCTGTGAACGCGTCAGATAATACGTGCGGTTTGCATTTAGAATGCTGCCGTAGTGCTCAATCTCGAAGAAGAAATTCTCGACCATGCCACGCGCGATGTCGACGCGGCCGTCGCGCAGCAGTCCAAGCAGAATGAAGTAGCTGTCCCAGCCGTACATCTCGTTGAAGCGTCCGCCGGGCACGACATACTTGTTGGGCAGATAAAGCAGCCCCGGCACTTTGATCGACCGTGGGTCGACTTCGCCAATATGGGTGATGCGCTGCGGCAAGCGCTCCACATCAACATTGCATTTCGTGTGCAGCGCCGCTACCTGCGGCGGCTCCTCAATCTCCTGCGGGATATAGAGTACTGGCGCGGTCTTCAGCTTTGGATCGATCAGCGAGTTGCAGTCTGTCATCGACCTTGATAGTGTGTCCCATGCCTGGTGAATGTATTGGTCGATCGTCGCTGCGGCAGGCGCCGACGGTGGAGTCGCGGTTGCTGCCACCTGCGCAAAGGCACTCACCTGACAGAATGCAAGGATGGCAACGCTGCGGCAAAGTCGTCTTACTGCTACACGAACGCTCCCCGAACCAACGCACAAGCCCAAAACTGCCTCTAAGTTCATGACGCACCTGTATTTTCTGAAAGGCTGAACGTGGACGATCAACTGCCCTCTCCAAGTCCTCATGCAACAACACAGAAGAATAGCCGCTCAAAGCGTATCTTGCTATGGATTGCTGGTATTTTTTTGCTTCTGCTGATCTGCGGGTTTATCGCAGTCGAAGTAGCGCTGCACCGTGCCGAGCCCATCCTGCGTGCCCGTGTTATCGAAACACTCAGTACGCGCTTTGACAGCCACGTCGATCTTGAGCATTTTCACGTCTACTTTCTCAATGGATTTGAGGTGACCGGTACCGGCCTGA
>DATGAD010000403.1:0-8286 GCA_035313725.1 Alloacidobacterium sp.
ACCCATCATTGCCAAGGTCGTCGGATGGCGGCTTTCTACCGTGGTCGATATGGCCGAACGCTACGGCCACTTCGAGGAAGACGCGCTACGACGCGCCGTAGAGGCCATTGGCGCGCCCGTATCCGTACCCGCCGCTCCGTACGTTTCCACGTACGCTACGCCTGCTAAACAGGCGCGAGTCCAGTAAGTTGTTGGTTTATTGGTCGGGGCGGAGGGATTCGAACCCCCGACCCTCTGCTCCCAAAGCAGATGCGCTACCAGACTGCGCTACGCCCCGACTTCGTTTCCCCGACTCATTTATTGTACCGTACACGCGGCCCGTGTCAGACTGTGTTGGCTGAGTCTTGAGCATGCGCCTTGCGCTAGATCTGATGCGCCAGCCACTCGGCGAACCAGATCAGCAGGATGAGAGGTACCATGAAGATCGCGGTCACACAGAGAGCCAGAAGGCCCAGAAAAACCCAGTCTTTCCAGGTATGCCGGTGCGGCTGTTCCAGGTGGCGCGTCATCAGTGCATAATTGCGCCGGTTGGCTTTCCATGCGATGTCGAACATATCTCCCAGCAGGGGAATGGAGCCGACAACGACATCGACGGCGAGGTTCACGACCATACGCGCGAGCGTGACGTATGGCACACCGCGAAACCATGCGGCGATGATGAGAATGCAGGAGGCCAGTCCTGCAAGCACATCGCCCAGCCAGGGGATGAGGCCGATGATGCCGTCCAGTCCGAAGCGAATGGAGGTACCGGGAATGCGGAACCAGTCATCGAGCAGATGCGCCAGCAGGTCGAGATTCTCATCCGCAAAGAGGTTGCCACCAACCCGCGTGCGGGGTGGGAGACTCTTGCTGATCGGAGGAAGGATATCTGGTTGCATGCCCTTACTATGTCTTAGATGCGGGGCGTCGCGATGTCCAGATGAAAGCGCGAAAATGCACCGTAAAATGCTACAATGAGTACTTGTATGGCGGCTATAGTTCAGCGGCAGAACGCCTGACTGTGGCTCAGGATGTCGTGGGTTCGATCCCCACTAGCCGCCCCAGACGCGCTTGACTCCTGCCTCACAAATCAGCCAACAGTCTTCGCCGGGAAGCATATTTGTTGGCTGCTCCGGCTGGGCTTACGCCACTTGGAAACCCGATTTCTATCCCCCCAAAATTCCTGCTAAAAAGTTCTTAGAGTACTACGCGACGCGGTTGAATTCTGTCGAGGTGAACTACACCTTTCGCAGCCTGCCCAGCGCGACGACCACGGCCTCCTGGCTGGCGGCGACCGGTGCGGACTTCCGCTTTTCATTCAAAGCGCCACAACGTATCACGCATATTTCGCGACTCAAGAATTGCGGCGAGGCGCTAGGGTTGTTCGCAGGGTCGATTCAACCGGTGATTGACGCCAAGCGCTTTGGAGCAGCCCTGTTCCAGCTGCCGCCGAATTTCAAAGCCGATGCGGAGCGGCTCGCGTCCTTTCTGGACGAAGCGACGTCCTCAAATTTGAGAATGGCTTTCGAGTTTCGTCATGAGTCATGGTTCACGGACGAGGTTTATGCTGTTCTTGAAAGGCACAATGCCGCGCTTTGTATAGCAGAAAGCGATGAGCTGGCGACTCCGGACGTGCGGACGGCTGATTTCACATGCTTTCGCCTTCGTAAGAGCAACTATTCAGCAGAAGAAATGAGCGCTCTTTGTGGGGGCTTGCGCGAATCGGCGCAATCGGGTGACGTATTCGCATACTTCAAGCATGAAGATGAGCCAACCGGCGCTCTGCGTGCGACCGCCGTTATGAAAGAGCTTCACGGGCAATGACGAAGATCTTCTCCAAGTTTGCGGCTGCAACTGCCAATGGCTGGCACAGCGATTTCGTCCCGCGCCGTTTTTTGAACAATGGGCACGTGATGACTTTGGCTGGTAACTTTCTGCCGCGCCATTGGTCGCTTCCAGATCCGGAAGAATTATTGGTGGAAGTAGAGGGCCCGATTGCCGGCCACGAGTTGTATGGCCCAACACACGTTCTTTGCCATTGCCACTGGCAGCCTGCGGAGGTTCGCAGCGAGCGTCTGACAGTGGTTCTGGTGCACGGCCTGGAGGGGTCGTCTAATTCACAGTATGTGCTAGGCAACTCAACGCGAGCCTGGGCGGCGGGTTGTAACGTTGTTCGCATGAACATGCGCAGCTGCGGTGGAACGGACAGGTTTTCGCCAGCGATTTACCATTCCGGCTGTTCAATCGATATGGCTCGCGTTGTGGGCGAGATTGTTTCGCGGGAAAGACTGCAGGCTGTTGCGCTCATCGGCTATTCCATGGGTGGCAATCTGGTGCTGAAGTATGCGGGTGAGCTTGGGGACAGTGCGCCCTCGGTGCTCAAAGCGGTTGTCGGGATATCGCCGTTGATGGACCTCGCTGCATCTTCTGCCGCACTGCACGAGCCGCAGAATCGCTTTTACGAAAAGTATTTTCTGCGTTCTATGATCGATCGCATACGGCGCAAGGCAGAGCTTTTTCCGGAAATCTATTTGCCGTTTTATGCCGGCGGCATGCTGCGCAAACTACGCAGTATGCGCGATTTTGATGAGCAGGTAGTGGCACGATTTGGCGGCTTCGCTGACGCTGATGATTATTACTATTCCGTCGCCAGCTCAAAGGTCGCATCGCAACTGAGCGTGCCGACGCTCATTGTGCACTCCCTTGATGATCCGTTTATACGCATGCTGCCAGAGACACGACAGACGTTGATCGATAATTCTCACGTCAACTTTATTGAGACGAGGCATGGCGGTCACTGCGCGTTCCTGGCTCCAACTGCGGATGGTTACTGGGCGGAGAAGACCCTGCTCGGCTTCCTGCTTGCCGCTGTGCCCGATCAAGTGCATGGAAGCTGATTGGTCGGTTGAGATTGGCGCTGATCTTCCGATGATCATCGTGCCGTGGGAAGGCTTTGTCGATTTGCGACGGGATCCTTTGCTTGCATCCAGATTGAACGAAACAGCTAACTCGCCGAGTCTGGCCCAAGCGCTGATCAAACTGAATCAAGAGGCGTCGCCCGTCTTCACATCCAAGTGCGACCTCTGGCTGCTCTCTGCAGACGAGATCGATCCGCTGGAGTTTGACGCCAAGAGAGGAGATACACAGCAGGGAATTGCCTGCTACATCGACATCATCGCGCGCAGGCGATCTCTCTTCGCATCTTTTCCAGCCCATGAGGCGTGGGTGCGCTCAGTTACAAACAAAATGCGAGACGTACGGATGCCGCAGACTCACGCTGACTTGGTTATTCGACCCTCCACAGTGAACGACCGCGCCGGGTATGCACTGACACTTTACGTTGCATCGTGTGGTGCTACGGAAGATGTCGCCCAGAGTATTTTTCGCGTCGCGCTGGAGACCGCCTCTACGATTACAATGGACTTATCACCCACCGTGGGCGAGTAGCTCAATTGGATAGAGCACCGGCCTTCTAAGCCGGGGGTTACAGGTTCAATCCCTGTCTCGCCTACCAAATCTAGATCCGAGAACATCCAAAGTCATCCCTTCAACCCGATAAATCTCATTATTTTCAATGAAAACTTTGTCCTAGAATGTCTACCGACATCCATTGACAGCCGGGGGCAGCCGGGGGCAGCCGGGGGCAACTGGGGGCAACTGGGGGCAAGATTGGGGGCAGTTTAGGGCATTGTTGAGAGTTGCCCCCAATTTTAAAAGGGATGTCCTATGCCACTCACCGACAACACGATTCGCAAAGCCAAGCCGGAGCAGAAAACCACCCGGCTATTTGATCCGCGGGGACTTTACCTGGAAATTTCTCCGAATGGCGGCAAGTGGTGGCGATTGAAGTATCGTTTTGGCGGAAAGGAAAAGCGGCTGTCGCTCGGCGTTTACCCAGACTGCGTCGAGCGAAAAAATAGCGCATGGGAATCCACGACGACGCTTTTTCAATCTTGGAGGTGTTGGGCTGAACTTAATGGCGATGTCGCTGGATCTGTCAAACGATTCTGCGAAAATCTGACCGCGCGGGGTTATAGCCAGCATCGAAAGAACACGGGCAGAGGATTTGACGGAATCTTACTGAAAAAAGGCATAGTGACGCCTCGTGACGCCTCGGGCATATATCCCCGTGTAACGCGCGCGGGTAACGGTCATAATAGGCAGCCCTGTCACCTAGCGTCACCTGAAAATTCTCCGAACCGTGAAGGATGCGAAAATCGTGAAAAAATTGCCGACCTCGGTTTTGATGTGGAATCAATGCTCAAACTGATCAGTGATGCCTCGCTCAAAAAACAAGCGCCGCGCACGTTTAGGGCCGAGTTCCTTGTTGCGATCGTTGAACGAATGACGACAGGGAAGTTCAAAGACAAAAGAGACGCAGCGTTATGGTTGATAACAAAGGCGCTTCAGTACTACCAGTTGGTGGCAAAGTGGATGGTGCATGAACAGAAATGGGCAGTGGTGCCGAAGTCCTTCTTCATTGACCGCAAATATCTGGAAGATTTGTCAATGTGGGGTGATCAGGAATACGCGAGTCTCAAACAGAATGCTGAATTTAGAGAGCAATATTCCAAAAGGGTAGACGAATATGTCGCCGCCAAAGATGCTGAAGTTCTTGCGAAAGCTAATCTCTCCGGAATTGCCACAGGTGTAAGCAAGCACAGCACGAGTGAGGACGAAAAGCGTCAAACCACGTCAACCCATCAATCAAATGTTGACACGTTACACTCTGTCACACCGTTACAGGCCCTTACTTCGTTACACAACAGTGTCCAAGACATTCATGAGGACAAACCGGTGAATGTGTTTATTCCTGAAAAATCTGCCGACCTCGCTTTACATGAGAAACATGCTTCATTCGTGCCTCAATCCGACGTCGAAGCCGGTATTGAGGATCGCAGCTCCCAGAATAGCAATGGGATAATTCGCAACAAACCCCCAAAAAAGAACACGGCAACATTGGCCGGCGGCGACGACAATCCAGGTAGTACGCAGTCTGATTTTTTTGGGCGACCAGCAAGTAAACTCCGAAAGAATGGAGGCTTCGGCAGTTTTGCACCGACTGTCCGGAATTTCTTGAAGCCATGACGATGAGATCGCCGCGCACTAACCCTGGGAAGTATCCAGCCAGTCACCGGAAATAGTGGGGGGACTTCAGCAGGATCGCAAGCATTAGCTGGGTTCGGAAGTTTGGGGATTCTTAATGATGACAACCGTGCGCACCAATCTGGATAAGTATGTGGCGCGTCACAGGCAGATCTGCGAGCGTGCGGAGCGCGAATTCGCCGAAAGCCGAGCCACTCTGACATTTGCATCGCCCACGTGGTCGAGGCCTACTCGCAGCGAGTCGAGGAGTACGCGAAACTTGGAAACGAACTGGCAGGAATCAACGTCCCTCGATCACGCGGTACGCGATCATGCGTATCGCCGTGCGAGAAATGGCTTTCGCCACGGGCTGCTAAGGGGCGTTTTGACGTTGGACGGCGATTCCATCAAATTCCAATTGCCCGAGAGTGCCTCTCATCTTGTTCCTCTGCTGCGCGCTGAGAAGGTGGCGGTTAATCCTGCGAACACAGAAGATGTCGATTCGGACGATCGCCTCCGTGATGAAGCTGGCTCCCGGCACCGTGGCCAAACTGGTGGGGTCTTTGCGTAGACCATTGACAGTCGCCGAGCTATTTCAGACGGCAGGCCTCTCGCCGAGAGGGCCCGTGCCCTGGGGGACCGACGTGCCTGAGTCCAATGCAGGTGTTTACGTGGTCGCTCGGGTCGGCGACCCTAAGGCAGATTGCACACCTTGTGCTCTACGATTCATCGACCCGCTACCTCCCGGCATAGACCTTGATCTCGAATACGAACGTCAACGATGGCTTCCAAGCGAATCCATCATCTACATTGGAAAAACAGATCGACCGATACGCAAGCGTGTCAGCGAGTTCCATACCCATAGGTGTGGGGATAAGAGTCCTCATGCTGGGGGGCAGGTCATAAAGCTGTTGAAGTGCGATCTGTGGGTTTACTGGTCAGCTGCAAGTGCAAGAAACGTGTCCGTATACTCTTGGGACAAGTTTTGGGACGGAAATTTTGAACCACGGAGACATTGATTTCAGGGCGTTGAAATTTCGTCCCGAAACTTACCCTTTCTGAAACACGCCCAGCGGAGCCCTAGCTTACCCACGTAATATCCTTTAGTAGGTACAGCCATGAAATACGCCAGTTGTCCGACCGGTGTAGTCAACGCGCCAGTGGAGGTTGTCTGGACGCTTCTTACGCATCCGGAGGGATGGGGCGACTTCTATAACGTGCGTATTACCGCTGCCGATCCTGCCGGGCCTGCCGTTGTCGGACAAACAGTTTTCGCACAGTCCGGCCCAGAGTTCCTGCACCTCAAGCTGCAGTTCCGGTTCACGAAGATCGACGCATTGAACTATAAGCTCGGATTCAATGCGCGATTTCCATTTGGCGTCACTGTGCGGGAAGACATGAGCTGTATTCCGCTGGGACAGCAACAATGCCGTGTCAACTATCACTGCGGGTTCGGCTTTCCAACAGGATGGCGCGGTGCGGTGCTGCACTTTCTCATGCGCCGCCGGCTCGACAGCGGTCCGGCAGACTCGCTGGCCCGGCTACAGCGAGAGGCAGAGCGACTTTATGCGGAGTCTCCGAGGTAGAAGTCGTCACAACGCCCATCCAGCAAGTAGGACACAGCCGTCTCGAATCGTACCCTTTTCAGGACAGAGCGAACGCACATGGCCGATAAACGTCAGTACTCTATCGGAGCTGCTCCGCAAGAAAAGGTGTGCGTAGTGGATGGAGCTAGAGCGGAGCAGGTCGGATAGAGCGGTTTGAAGGAAGGCGCTGGTGCGGCGGGCGAGGATGCTGGGGGCTATGGGTTTTTCATGCGCTGAGATGTGCCGAGGCAATCAGAAGAGACATGCCGAGTGGAGTGGAAGTTCTCTGCAACCAGGCGCAACAGATGCGGGGAGACGCTGCGGGACGCAGCGTTAGGTAGAGGAGAAGTGCTGTATTCGGGCCTGAGACACACTTCACGTGAGCATGCTGCGAAGCATACGGTGAAGGCCGCTATGCTCTGGCAGCTAGGAGGAGTCAAGGAGGTATACCTCCTTTCGTTCAAACCGGCTATCCGCTGAAGTGCTTGTGACGTAGTTCATGGCTCCCAACTGTACGAGATGCGGACTATACGGACATGTGGATTGCGTAATGAAAAAGCCCTGCAATGAAAGCGAGTGTACCTATCCTGAAGTGGTCTCGTTCGCGGCGATCAGCCTCGTTTTTGCTACTCTACAGATCTCAGTTCTCGAGGATGCGAGTTTGCGTTAACTAGAAGTAAGCAGCAAAATCCGGTTTCTCATTCCACGTTAAGTCAAAGCGGAAACGATCGATCAGTGCTCATTCACTGAACGGGACGCCGAATGATAACAGAGCGGTCCGCGATGGACGATGCTGTGCGCCGATCAGGCTTGGTTTCTTGCCCATGGCTTTCCAGACTCGAAGTGCAACGGCATTCATATAGAGCAGCCGTACCTGCTCTCGGCTTTGTCCGCGCTCGCTATAGATGCTGATTGTGGTTAGAAGCTGCGTTTGTCCAGATTCAATCAAATATGATCCCATGCTGACGGAAGGAGCGTTCTGGGTGTCCTGCACCTCCTCCGCGCTTTGCGCAACGATCTGATAATTCAGTGATCGTCGAGAATGCCCTCCGTCCAAACTAAACAAAAGATCATTCGACGTGTAGCTTGATGAATATTCTGGGTTGTCCATTGTATTTAGTCTTCTAATCCAGGTGCAGGGGAGTATCGCTCCACGTATCGTAGCGTGATTCCTGGTGGTCACGTTTTATCTGCTTTTGTTCTTGCAAACCAGTAATATCGCCTCCAACAATTGACACAGCGAATCGGAGACAATGCGAGCAGCCGCAGAAGACGATCCAGAGGGTGCGAGTCGGCCGTCTGGAATTCGACCGAGCTACAGCGAGGACAGTTCCGACGCGTCCAGAGTATCCGTGGGACGCTGCTGGGCCAATTCAGTTCTGCAGAATTCATTTGAGTACCCTTTCCAATTCGATGAGCGGTACGCTAAGAATCATTTCCATCTCCTGGGCTGGAATGAGAATCCAGCCAAGACAGAAGAGCACCGACGCTACCAGTCGCTATACATGAGTCGCCTGCTCCGTAGTAAAGGTGAATGATATCGTGACGCGGCACGCTATTTGAGCTGTTCATGCAAGACACGAGCTAGACGAGTCAATCAGTCTCGTGCATCCGTGCAACCGAAAGGCTTACAGCG
>DATGAD010000404.1:0-19983 GCA_035313725.1 Alloacidobacterium sp.
CATCGTAAGGGCTCATGATTGCCGCGTTTTCGTATTTATCTCGAATGGCATAAAGGCCGGTACGCATGTTTTCAAACGGGTCCGCGATGTCAGCGCTCGCTTCGCCGTCGACGCCCATGCCGACACGCACGCCCATCTTCAGGTATTTAGGGATGTCGGCCGTGCCGGAAGCGAGGCGGCCATTCGAGAGTGGGTTCCAGCTCATCGACGCTCCCGCCGCAGCGGTCTTCTGCAGGATGAAGTCATTCGTGTGGATGAAGTGGCCGAAGATGAGTTGCTTCGACAGGAGGCCACTGTCCATGAACCAGCGAAACTTCGACTGCTCCTCGCCTGCGGTCTCAGGCGGCTCCAGATAGTGGGTCTGATTGCCGAGATGGAATTCATCCATCAGCGACTTCTCCATCACTGCCTGCTGGTAGGTATCGTTGAAGGCCGTGCCGCCATTGATCATTACGCTGAGGAATGCGGAAGACTTCGGCTGCGTTGCCGTCCAGTCGAGGAATGTCTTGAGCGCCCGGCGCGCATCTTCAGTAGAGTACTTCGGACTCGCCCTGCCGACCTGGTAGCCGTGCACGAAGCGCAGCCCCGAATCCATTTCGGCGCGAAACTGATTTTCCTCGTAAGCCTCGTGCGATTGTGAAGTCGGCGCCGGATGGCCGAAATCGTAGCTCTGCGGGCCGCCATAGTTAAAGTCGTATGCCGCCGTTACTCCATGCGCCAAATGATCCAGCGAACCGTGGAGAGTGAACCAGTAAAAATCTTCGGCTTTTGCACGAGGCGCGGTCTGACCATAGAGCGCGTCGATCCAGCCGGTGAGCGTCTGGTCGGCGGCGAGACCACGATAGGCGCTTTGCCAGATGTGACTGTGCGCGGAGATGAAACCCGGGATGATCCAGTCGCCGTGCGCGTCATACGTTTCTTTTGCGGTGAGCGAAGCTGGTGGGTTGCCCGGTGCGACCGTAGTCAGCGTACCGTCATCAGCCACAACCAGATAGCCAGTGAAAGGCTCACGCTGATTCGGAGCCATGCTGAAGATCTTTGCGTCTTTAACGATGAGTTTCGCATTTTGCGCTGAAGTGGCGGCGCAGGCCAACAACGCGGCAAGGCAACACAGCAGAAATTTCCGGGTCATTGCTGATTTATAACTGCCGCGGGTCGCAACAACAATGTATTTTCTGGAAGCCGCACGAAGTTTGTCGTCCTAAGCGTAGCGAAGGATCTGCTTTTTCCATGGATCTCGATCAGGAACAAGAAAGCAGATTCTTCGCTCCGCTCAGAATGACAGCGCTTCTATTTTTGCAAACAAAAAGGCCCGCCAATGAGCGGGCCTAGTTTTTGCGGCGAAGCCGCGTTTCGCTGGACGCGAAGTCCTTAAGCTTCGGCGTGCTGCAGGACTTCTTCCCTTACCTCTTCGTCCCTCTTCTCTTCTTCTCTGGACTTGGGCAGGGCCACATTGAGGACGTCCTCAATGTGGCTGGCGTAGTGGATGGCAACGCCCTCTGTCTGCTCAGGCATCAGGTCTTCCTCAACGTTCAGCCGGTTCTCTGCCGGGAGAATGACTTGCTTAACGCCCGCGCGCTTCGCGGCCAGAAACTTCTCCTTGATGCCGCCAACGGGCAGAACGTTTCCGCTGAGCGTGATTTCGCCGGTCATCGCCGTAAGTGGATGCACCGGCGTATCGGTGAGCAGCGAGATGAGCGCCGTCGCCATCGTAACGCCCGCTGACGGGCCGTCTTTCGGGATAGCTCCGGCCGGTACGTGGATGTGCAAGTCGATGTCCTTCATGAAGTCCTCTTCGAGACCGATGGACTTCGCGTTGGACCGGACCCAGGTCAGCGCCGCCTGCATAGATTCCTGCATGACTTCGCCAATCTGGCCCGTCATGGTGAATCCGCCCTTGCCCTTCATCTTGTTTGCTTCGATGAAGAGCACGTCACCGCCTGCCGGCGTCCACGCGAGACCCACAGCAACGCCTGCGCGCTTGGTGCGCTCGGCGATCTCGGTATCGACGCGAACCTTGATGCCGCCGAGGAACTCATGAATGATTTCCTTGTTGACGTTCAGCTTCTCGGTCTTGCCCTCAGCGATGCGGCGCGCCTGCTTGCGGCAGACGGTGCCGATCAACTGTTCGAGCTTACGCACGCCAGCTTCGCGCGTGTAATGACGCACGATGTAGGAGATGGCCTCGTCCGGGAACTCGATGTCCTCGGCCTTGATGCCGTTTTCCTTGATCTGCCGCGGTACGAGGTAGCGGAATGCGATGTGCCGCTTCTCTTCTTCGGTGTAGCCCTGCAGATCGATGATCTCCATACGATCAAGCAGCGGTGCAGGCATCGTGTCCAGCATGTTCGCTGTGCAGATGAAGAGCACCTTCGACAGGTCAAATGGTTGATCGAGGTAGTTGTCACGGAACGTATTGTTCTGCTCCGGATCAAGCACTTCGAGCAGCGCCGACGCCGGATCGCCACGGAAATCGCGGCCCAGCTTGTCGATCTCATCGAGCATGAAGACCGGATCGTTCGTGCCGGCACGGCGCAGGTTCTGGATGATCTGCCCCGGCAACGCGCCGATGTAAGTCCGGCGATGTCCGCGAAGCTCGGCCTCGTCGTGCATGCCGCCGAGGGAGATGCGCTGGAATTTCCGTCCCAGTGCGCGCGCAACGCTGCGTCCAAGCGAGGTTTTGCCTACGCCCGGAGGTCCGACAAAGCAGAGGATCGGTCCCTTCATGTCCGGCTTCAGGCGACGAACGGCAAGGTAGTCGAGAATGCGCTCCTTCACCTTCTTTAGGTCGTAATGATCCTCGTCGAGGATCTCCTTTGCCTTCGAGATATCGACTTCTTCGCCAGAGGACTTCGCCCATGGCAGGATAGCCAGCCACTCGATGTAGTTGCGCGTCAGCGAGTAGTCGGCAGCCATCGGAGACATGCGCGAGAGGCGGTTCAGTTCCTTCAGCGCCTCTTTCTTCGTCTCTTCCGGCATACCGGCGTCTTCGATCTTCTGACGCAGCTCTTCGATATCCTTCTGGCTCTCGTCCTGTTCGCCGAGTTCCTTCTGAATGGCTTTCAGTTGCTCGCGCAGGTAGTAGTCGCGCTGCGACTGCTGGACCTGGTCCTGTACCTCGGACTGGATCTTGTTGCGCAACTGCTGAACTTCGATTTCCTTGACGAGATGTTTGTTCAGCCGCTCCAGGCGAGCGATCACGTCAGGCGTTTCCAGCAGTTCCTGGCGATCTGAAGTTGCGAGAAACGGTAGATTCGACGCGACAAAATCGCTAAGGCGCGCGGGATCGTCCAGCTGTCCGGCGATGGTCGAGAGCTCATCGGAGAGCGTTGGCGATGCCGATACGATTTGCTGGAACTGCGAGAGAATGTTCCGCTGCAGCGCTTCGAGTTCCGGCCCCTTCTGCGCTGCCGTTTCGGGGACCGCTTCCACACTTGCCACCATAAACGGCTCGGTCTGTGTGAACTCGTCCAGCTTTACGCGCTCCGTGCCTTCGGTAAAGACAAAGAGGCTCTGGTTGGGCATCTTCACAACCTTATGAACGGTGGCCAGAGTGCCGTATGCATGCAGGTCACCGGGCTTGGGAGCATCCAGGTGCGCGTCGCGCTGCGCGACCACGACGATGGTCTTCTCCTCACCAAGCGACTGAATAAGTTGAATGGAGCTTTCGCGTCCGACCGTTAGCGGAAGTACCGCGTGCGGGAAAAGTACGGTGTCGCGCACAGGGAGGACGGGTAAAACGCGTCCTTCGGGGCGATTTTCACGCTCTTTAGGATCGCTGGGCTGGATGATGCTGAGAAAGTCGCTAGCCATGAGTGCCTTCTTATCAGATTATATGATCTGAATACGATTAATTTGTAAGTATTTGATTCCGTTTGCTCCCAAAAGTCGCAAATCGATACAATATTCCGCAAGTGGCTGATGATTCGAGACTTACATCCATCGCCAACCAGACAGCGGTATTTCATACCCTTGTTTTTCTACTTGGATGCTGGTACGCCAGCGAGGCATGCAATGGTTCCTCTCGAATCTTTCATCGGCGAGGGCCCGTACGAGTTGACGCTGCAACCGCTATTCGGGACGCTGAGCAGCGCGATATCTTCCCAATTCCTTGACCATGGAGCAGTGCTGCCGCAGCAGATCCAGGGCAATATCCGCCCGTGCCTGCGTCGAAAGCTGGTAGTCAACGTAGAAGACGTATTGCCAGGGCTTTCCCTGCACCGGGCGCGACTCGATCTTGGTGAGATTCGTTCCCTGGCCGGCAAACACTTCCAAGGCTGCAACCAGGGTTCCGGGACGGTTTTCGACTGTGAACGCCAGGCTCACTTTGTCAGCTTCTGCATTCTTAGGAACATCTTCGCGGCGCCGGATCAGGAAGAACCGCGTGTAGTTCTCTGCGTTATCTTCAATGCCGCTGGCGAGAATCTCGCCGCCGTAATACTCGGCTGCACGCGCGCTTGCGATGGCAGCCGCACTGCGGTCGCGAAGTTCCATCAGTTGCTTCACGCTCCCCGCTGTGTCGTAGAAAGGAATGGCATCGATAGCAGGATGCTCTTCGAGAAATCTGCGGCATTGCGCCAAAGCAACCGGATGCGAGTAGACATGCTGGATGCGTTCGATACTTGTGCCCGGAACTGCGATCAAGTTATGCCGGATGCGCAGCAGGCTTTCACTCTCGATCGCAACATCGTGATCGAGCAAGAGGTCGTAGTGCTCCACCACAGAGCCAGCCAGGCTGTTCTCAATCGGGATGACAGCGGCATCGACTTCTCCCTGAGATAATGCGCGGAAGACGTCGATCGAGAGGGTGCATGGCAAAATGGTTGCCTCAGGAAAAACTTTTCCCGCAGCCTCATGGCTGAATGATCCCGGCTCGCCCTGAATGGCTACTTGCATTTTGTGTACTTCCCTCTAAAGGTTTTTGCTCCCACGGCAACCCAAACGGGCATCATGCGCACCATATCACACCGTGGGCCTTTTCAGGCTGCAGGCAAAAGAAGGAGAAAGCACAAATGCTTTGGACAATTTTCGTAATCCTGTTGGTGTTGTGGCTGGTGGGTCTGGTGAGTTTTCATGCGATCGGGTGGTACATCCATATTCTGCTGGTTGTGGCGCTGGTTGTGCTCCTGATTCAGTTGATCAGTGGCAGGCGCCCGGTTGTCTAACGCAAGCTTTGTAAGCAAACAATCACGGGGTCTCGAACTTTTATAGATCAAGTCCCCATAACCCGAGGAGTTACATCATGAATAAAGACCAGGTAAGCGGCAAATTCGATCAAGCAGCTGGTAAGGTGAAGGAAAAAGTCGGAGAGACGGTGGGCAACCAGCGTCTTGCCAATGAAGGCCTGGCGGACCAGGTAAAGGGCGCGGCAAAGGAAACCTGGGGCAACGCGAAAGAAGTTGCTCATGAGAATGCCGACGCAAATCGCCGTGAAGCGGAGCGCAATGCAAATGACACGCGCGAGCGCATCGCGAACAAGGTGCAGGATATGAAAGAGCGAGTGAACGAAAAGATCGACCAGCACCGCAAGCCGGCATAACTAAACTCAGCCGATGAGTAGCCCCGCGGTTTTTCGCGGGGCTTTTTTCTTTTCCTAGCGATGTAGAAGCAAAGCAGCTGCGACGAAGACAAAAAATACAACAGAAATCACGCCGTTCATCGTAAAGAAGGCTGCGTTCAGCCGTCGCAGATCTTTAGGCGACACGATCAGATGCTCATAGAGGAGCAGCGCCGCGACCACGGCAATGCCCACGAGTCCAACCACGCCTAGAGCAAATAGATGTACGAGCCACAGCAGCAGCCCAAGCATGATTGCATGCATGCAGCGCGTAACCCAGAAGGCTCCTGCAATACCAATGGCGGCGGGGATGCTGTTGAGGCTGTGCTTGCGGTCGTGCTCCGCATCCTGGCAGGCATAGAGCACGTCAAACCCCGCCACCCAGAAAAGGACGGCAGCCGTGAGCACGAGAATACGCGGATCAAGACTTCCGCGAATCGCAATCCACGCGGCGGCAGGCGCGATTCCCAGCGACAGCCCAAGAAAGAGATGCGACCAGCGCGTGAAGCGCTTGGTGTAGGAATAGAGCAATAAGATCGCCAGAGCCACCGGAGAAAGCCACAGTGTGAGCCGATTCAGCTGCGCCGCGGAGAGAACAAACAACGCAGACATGAAGACGGTAAACGCCACCACAAAGCCGCGTGTGAGCAATCCCGACGGGATAGCACGCGCCGACGTGCGCGGGTTCACAGCGTCGAGATCAGCATCCGCCCAGCGGTTGAAAGCCATTGCCGCCGAACGCGCCGTGACCATGCACACGACGATCCATAGCAACTGCATCGGCCGCGGCCATCCGTGAGCGGCGAGCATCGCCCCAGTCAGCGCGAATGGGAGCGCGAAGATCGAATGCTCCCACTTGATCATTTCCAGTGTTGTGCCGATGCTGCGCAGCAATGTCATCTCGCTTTGTTGGTCTCCTGCCATCAGTTTACCGCGCACACAAAAACGGCCCCGCAATGAATGCGAGGCCATTATTGTTCGCGGGACGCGAGACTACTGCTTTTCCGGTGCTCCCGCTACCTGGAGGTTGTTGGTTACTTTGAAGACACCGGGAACAGAGTTCGCGCGGATGCCAGCAGCATCTTTGTCGCCCTGGTTGATGACAACGCCGAAGAGCGTCACATTGCCGTTCTGCACAGAGATACGGATCGGCTGGGCCGGATCGATGGCGTACTTGTTCAGGCTCGGAAAGCCATACACGGCACGGTAGACGGCTCGCCGGATACGGTCATCCATCGGCGAGACTGGATCTACCTTGATCTCGTTGATGACATCCTTGACACCCTTCATATTGGAAGCGACAGCGACTGCGGAATCCGCGTCCACTGGACCATATGCGGTACCGCCTAATGTGACGACACCATTCTGCACCCTCACACCGATCGCGTTAAACGCTGTTGTTCCGTAACCAACGCGATCATACTGAATCGCTCTGATCAATTTATCCTGCAATTGAGCATCGGGAACTTCCGGGCCGGCAACTTCAACTTCGTTCTCCACGCCCTTTATGTTCTTGATCCGATGGACACGCTTATCGAGGTCTTCTTTCTGGCTGTAAACATCAACCGTTCCGGTTAACGTCACGATCCCGTTCGTAACGTTGGCTTTCACATTCTTGAATTGAGACTTATTCAATGCTTTGTTCTGGACGTCCGCCAGAATCTGATTGTCCAGGCCCGCATTTTGGGCTGTCGCAATTGCGGAATGCGGCGCTACAGCAGCTGGTGAAATTGTAAGCAAAACCGCTGCTACAGCGGGAACAAGACCGCGCAATAACTTTCTCATCGTCGTGCTCTCCTCGCTTGCTGCAATCTCTGACTGAATCTAGCCGAAGCCATCAGAGCCTGATTGCAGCGTCTTATACTTACATCGGACACATTCTACCCGCATTTCGATGCGCAGTTACTTGTAATTCTTTGGTAACTATCGATAACGCCGATGCACCTTGAACAGAAGGCTGAATACACCGGATTCATCACGCACGGCTAATACTGAAGTCGTAGGTGTCAAGTTGACCTCGGCCTGAATGAGCTGCTGCGCAGTCGAGTTGATAGTGGTTGCATAGGTGAGCGTCGCGTTCTTTGAAACCTGCTGCGCCACAGTAATACGTGCCGTCGAGTTGCCAACGGATCCAACCCACGAGGGGTCAATCTTTACGCTTCCTCCGCCAAACAACTTCTGTACGCGGCTGCTGATGGTTGCATTCAGCGCGCCGCCCAACAACGCATCAGCGGCAGTATTGGCTCCGGTCTGCTGCGCCTGCATTGAGTAGATCTGCTGCTCTTCCTGCGTGCGGCCCATGGCCAGCAGCGAGAAGATATCCTGCTGCGCCAAAGGCGGCTCGGAACGGAATGAGGGCGTCAGGTTGCTGGGCGTGCCATGCAATCCTATGGTGATGTCATAGTCTTCGATGTGGGCTGTCGCGTTAAGATCGATGGTCGGCTCGATACGCACAGGATTGCTGAAAAAAATGTCCCCGTGTTGTAACTGATATTTTGTCCCGGCAAAGGTTGCACTGCCCTCGGTGACGTTGATATGGCCCAACACCGTTGGTTGCGCCATTGTGCCGCGCACGCGCAGATCAACATCGCCCGCGAGCTTCGCATACGAGTTCTGGAAGTCGAGGTCTGGAGCCGATGTCACATGAATATCCAACCGGACGTGGTTGGCAAACGCATTCGGGTCCGGAGGCGGCGTAACGCCGCTCGACGCTCCGGCGAAGCTGGCGAAATCCAGATTCGGATTGATCGTAAACCGCGTCAGCAGTACGTTCCCGCTCAGCAATAGAGCGTTTTGCGTGCCCTGCAGACGCAGCTTTGTATTCACCATGGAACTGATTCCGGTCGGATAGCGAATACGAATTGCGGTGCCAGTCGCAGTGAGATCGCAATAGATGCCTTGCTGGTAGGTGGCATATCCGGTAATACTCACCTGGCCGCCACCAGTCGTCCCCGTAAGGTTCTGCACCTGCAGGCGGTCCTGATCGAATTGCAACGTTCCGTTCAACTGGCTCAGGCCATTCGGGAGGTTCTCAATACTCATCGCCACGTTGCTTAGTTTTACCTGGCCGGTCAGTTCAGGACGATCGAAGGAGCCTGCAGCAGTCATGTTGAAGGTGACATCTCCGGACGAAGTCATATCCGGGTAGAGCGTCTGCAGGAGCTTCATGTTGACAGAGCCCTCAGCGGTCAAGTTCATCAGGTGATTCGTCCGAAACACGCCGAGCCGGCCTTGCGCGCGAAAGTCCGTATTTTCACCGATAAGGTGGAATGGGTCGAGCCTCAGGATGCCATTGCTCAACTGCGCATGCAGCGGACCTTCGCTCTTGAGAGGGCGGCCCGCAATCGCGAGCGAGAGCTGACTGATCTGCGCGTCTCCCTGCAACTGCCTCAGTTGGCGCAACGGACCCGACACAGTGAACTCTCCGGCAATGGACGAGTGCCAGGTAACGTCCTCGACATGAAACATCTGCATGAACGGATCGACATCGAAATTCGAAAGCACGGCATGCCCCTGCATGGCGTAATCGCCAGAGAGCGCCACCTGCCCGTTCACCTGCAATGATGCCGAGCCCAGACGCCCGTTGGCTGTGACAAGCGCATTCCCGTGATCGGTGTGCGCCTCCACATCCACTACGCCGTTCGTTTCCGAGCCGACGGTAATCTTTGTCAGATGAGCATTGGCATGGATCGCCGGCGATTCCAGCGTTCCCGAGCCATCTGCGGAAAAGACAAGTTGCCCGCTCAGAGGGTACTTCGCATTCTTGAAGTGTTCGCTATGACTCAGGTCAAAGCCCTTGCCTTCTGCCTGGAAGTGAAACTGCTTTGTGCGGATCCCGATGCCACCGCTTCCCGTGAGTTGGCCGCCATTTTGTAACAGTATGAGTTTCGATACGCCGATCTCTTCTCCGGCGAATTTCAGATCGGCGTTGAGGCTGCGATAGTGCTCTCCATAAGCCTCTCCACCCTGAATGGCAAGATCTCCGCCGCCATTCAGATTTCCAATCTCTCCGCCAGCATGCGCGTTCAGGTTCACCGTGCCGGTTACGGGAAGATTCTGTCCGGCGAGCGCCAAAACTTCGTCGAGTGCGGCGTCCTGCACCTTAATATCTGCATTGATCGCCGACTCTTCATCGAAAGCGCTACGGCGCGGCGAGATGCGATGTGCTTGCACCTGGCCGGAAGCGTGAATCGCGGTCTTACCACGCGTGAGCGTTGCCTGCTGTACTGCAATCAGCCGCGAAGAATATTCCGCGTCCGCGTCGAGAGAATCCCAGTGAATGGTTTTTTCCGTAGCCGCAGGCGCAGGCGCTGGTTGTGCGGGCGCAGTCTCAGTCTCAGCAGTCGGCTGCGCAGGCGTATTCACTGGTTCTGCCGTGGCCGCAGGCTGCGTTGGCTCGACGGGGATCAGTACGTCGAAGTTGCTGGCAGTGATATGTCCCTTCACGTCGGGATCCGGAATGCTCCCCGACACTGTTCCTTGAAACTGCGCCTGCCCCGCCAGATGTATCGGCAGAGCCTGCACGCCTTTCTTGTCACCCACAGCGACGCCCAGCGTCGCCAGCGCCCGATCGAACTCGCCGAGATTTGTAGTCTCTACCGTTGCCTGCAGCGTCGAAGGACGGCTGATGGGATAAACGCCCAATCCGCCTGTGACATGGAACTGCGTAGCCGGCGTCTGTGCCTGCAGTTGCCGGATCTGTACAGTGCCATTTTTCTGGAAGTACGTGGCGTCCAGCATGCCCGACATGGGCACTTCGCCATCAGGCGTGTGCGCGGAGGGCGCCATCGTCACATTCGCTCTCGCAGAAAGGTCGGCGCCATCACCCGTCCAATCGACATAGCCATCTCCGGATGCGACCGTATCGAAACCGAGCTCGTCGTACTGTCGAAGCGCAACAAACGCCATCACCGTGCGCAGTGTGATTCCGCGCAGCTTTGCACGTATGGTTCCCCGCCTTACGCTTGCTGAAGCAGGCTGGCCAGGCTGCGCAAACATCGTGCCCAGCCAGTGCGCGACACGCATTTCGGCATCGACGCTACCTCCGCGACCGATGCGCGCTCGAACGCCGGTAAACACCAGGTCGCCTTCCGTCGCATGGAGCGCGGTGTCAACATCGACTCCTGTGATGTGCACAGTGTCGATGTGATAGGCCGCGCCAGCGACCTTCGCGCGACCATCCAGCACAAATTGTGTTCGCGTGCCCTGCCCTTTCAGATCAATATCGACAATTCCGCGATCGACACCGTCCACAGGCTCAAGCGCCATCACTTCCCTGACATCCACTTTTCCCTGAGCGGTCAGGTTCCAGTGAGGATTAGCAAAATCCTCCAGGCTGGCAGTCGCCTTCAGCATCGAAGGTCCGGTCTGCAACTGCAACTGCGAAACCTTCAATGTGTTGCGACCGATATCCGCCATAAGATCCAGCTTCGACTGGATAGGAGGATTCTTCCCGCGCTGTGCCGTGATATCGGAAGCATGCAGCGTAGCCAGATACTGATCGAGCGGTGCGGCATACGTAACCACAACGCCCAGATCATTCGCGGCTAGATCCAAAGGAATTGCGCGCTGGTTGATCAGCGCCACGCCGTTATTGATTTCCGTTCTTCCAACTTTGAGGTCGAAGATCGTGTCCTTAACAGACTTGCCGTTGCTTTGCGTTTTGGGGCGAGGCTGGTTTGTCGAGCCGTCAGGATAAACAATGAGATGAAAGACCGGGTGATCTGCCTCCAGATAATTCAGGTCAATTTTGGGCCGGATGAAGGAGAGGATCTTCACCCGAACATAAATACGATCCACATGCGCGTATGGAACCTCGTTCGCCGCCTCAAGCCCGTGGATCGTCAGGCCATCTGCTTCGAAGGCAAGGTGCCGCACCGACCAACGAAATGCATTGAGTTCCACGCGGCCGCCTGTCGCCTGCTCCAGCGTGGCGATCAGCTTCGCGCGGACAAGGTTTTGAAATTGCGGCGTGGATGCGTACCAGATGATTCCGCCAATCGCGAGCAGAATCAAGACAGCGACAACCACGAGGACACGCAGCCATATTCTCCGCTTCGGAGCAGGCTGTTGCGAAGGCGCTGGGGTTGGCGTCGGCTGCGTGCTCATGCTCCACCTCCGTCGTCTTCACTCGAATCGCTGATTTGCCCGTATCTCGGATCGATAATCTGCACGGTCCCTTGGCTCCGCAGACTTTGCAGCCAGTCGCGCAGCATGGAGTTAACCTGCTGTTGAAGCAATATTTCCTGAATGCGAGGCGTTACGCTCTCCAGCGCAGGCGGCTTCTCCTTCATCTTCTCAAAGGTGGGCACAACGGTTTCCTGGTAATACTTCCGGATATCCTGCCGCGAGATGCGGATGCCCGCGCCGAAACGAGCGTTGATGAACTTGAGGATCTCCAGCCGCTGCCGCCACCGTTGCTCAGCCTCCTCTTCAGTAATATCGTTGGCTTTGAGGAATGCCTGCCAACCTTGCTCAGTCGAGCAGCCTATCTGCCTGCAGATGGGAATCTGCGCCCTCAGTTCCGCAAGGCTTTTCTTCACCTCTTCATTGCTGACGGAATAGTCGATCGCGTGCTGATCCCTCATCTGCTGCAAAATCAACGCGCGCCGGATCAGCCGCTGCGCGGCATTTACTTCGGTATTCTGCCCGACGGGAACGGTGATCGGCTGCAATACGGCGATGCGCATCTCCTCCCGCACATCGCTCTCAAGCAGAACATCTCCGTTCACGATAGCGATCACGCGATCAAGCACCATCGGAGTTTCGTTCCCGGTCTGTGCCTGCGCGGGCGTTGAGGTCTCCTGAGCAATGCTCCCGGCACACAGGCAGAACAGCATGGCGGCGAGTGCCACATATTTTCTGCTGTGCCGGTGTCTTTTCATCAGAACGCCTGCCCTATGCTAAAGAAAAAGTTGAAGTGCCCCGCCTCGCCGACATGAGGCGGAATCGGGTTCGTCGGCGTGCTTGAGTAGTCGATGATGACAGGATAGATCGGCGGATTCAGGTTGTAGCTGAAGTCCAGGCGGATGGGGCCGACCGGCGTGTGGTAGCGCAGGCCCAACCCAACAGCGTGCGAGTAATAATTGAAGCTGCATATTCCCGCCGCACCGATAGGTGAATTCGGATGCGGTACGGATTGGACCTCTTCATTCAGGTTTCTGCAACCTGCCCTGTCCGGCTGACGGAAGCGGAGGAAACTGGGCCAGATGTCCGAGGCGTACTCAAAGACATTCCCCATATCGTGAAACAACACAAACCCCAGGCTGTTCCCCACATACGGCAACCTCGGACTTGGCATGCGCAATTCTGTGCTGTTGACGATCGCGCCCGTGCCGCCGATGGGAAATCCTGTCAGCGAATCGCGTGGACCTGCTCCGTTGATGCCGAAACCGCGATGCGATTGAGCTCCGCCTGCGTAAAGGCGTTCAGGCAGTGGAACCAGGTCGTAGGTCGGTCCTCCATACGCGTGCTCTGCGGCTATACGCGTGCTCCGCGCGACTATCCAGGTATTTACCTTGCCGAATTTGTAATAGCTTGAATTGGTCCCGTCAATCCGATTAAAGTCCGCCTGGGAGCCGAAGTGAGAATCGGCCCAGCTCTCAAGAATCGTGTTGAAGGTGCCGCTGCCCGCATCCAGCGGCGACGGCACGCGCGTATCGCGAATCCATGTCAGTCCCGGACCGCCGACGCGCACAGGCTGCGAAACCAACGGAATCTCATCGGGCGCAACCTGCACGCTGTTCGGATCGACCTTAACGCGCCGGTAGCTGAACGAATAGATAAGCGTGTTCGGCTTGTTCACACGGTCCGTTAAGCGCACTGCAGCTTCAAGACGCGATGAGGCGTACGTGGTCACATCCTGCGCACTCACGTAGCCCCCAGTCAGAATAAGGTTGAGCCTTGGGCTGTCAAACGGATGCGGGTTGGAAAAACTCATCAGCACGCGCTGCTCGAGTGTGCCGAGAGTTGTGTTGAGCGAGACCGATTTGTCGGTACCGCGAATATTGATGCGCGAAATGTTAAACAGGATCGCAGGACTCACGCCCGTTTTGCCCTCCGGGCCGCACGTGTTTGTCGAGGAACTGGTGCTATTCGCGCAGTAGGTTTGTGGATTGCCGGTCTGCGCCTGGAAGCCGAATCCATAGCTGAGATCCCAACGCCGCGCCTCGGTAAACTGCAGCAGGACATTCTTGCGTAACTCATCGCCTGCTGGATTCTGCACTGCCGTGTTGACCTGGTTGAAGAGTGTCAGATCATAAAGCTTTCGCTGTGTCTCCAGCAACGCCGTCTCGTTCAGAGGGTCGCCCGGATGAATGAGCACGCGGTCTTCAACGGTGCTTGGCCGCGTGTAGTGCAGGCCGGAGATCAATACGCGATTGACGAAGACCTGCTCGCCTTCCGTGACGGTCATGGTCACATCGATGAGGTTCGGATTCTGAGGCGACGGCTGTTGCAGCAGATTGACCTCAGCCTTGTCAAAACCGTGGCTGAGGTAATAGGTAAAGATCGAGTCGCGATCCTGTGCAACGTTGAGCGATGAGTATGGCTGCCCCGACTGGGTGTTGAGCAACGGCGTCAATTGGGAGAGCGGGATCTGGTTCGTGCCATTGATCACGTAGGCTCCAATCCGCTGCTGCACGCCTTCGTCAATCAGGTAGTTCACTCTGAGCTGCGCATCTTTTTTCTTCTGTCCAGATACTGCTTTCGCCTCGATGTCTTTTACCTCGGGCGTCACTTTTACGTTGCTGTAGCCGTTGCTCTGATACAGAGCGGTGATCGAGTTCACATCGGCCTGCGCCAGCGCCTGGCTGTACATGCCTTGTCGGTTCACAATGCTCGACTTCACGACACTCAGCCGCGGCAGAATGGTGTCCGTGCTGAAATATTTGTTTCCGCTGACGGTCACAGCAGTCACTTCATGCTTGACCCCGAGGGTAACCGTAAACGTAATGATGGAGTGCTGTGGATCTTTCAGCTGTTCGGTATGGGTTACCTTTACGTCGAAGTAGCCCGCGCGCTGAAAATAATCGCGTATGCGGCGGTCGCCTTCATTCAGCAGGTCTTCATCGACCGTGCCCTCTTCATAGACGGGGACGAGATTTCTGATCTTTCCCTTGCTGAGTGACGCGCCATCGACGTTAATTACAACGGTCGGTCCCCGGTCCGCCGAAAATCCATAATCCAGATGGTTCGACGGTGGCTGGTAGTTGCGCGCGTCCAGCTTCAGGCTTGCCTCCAGCCGGTCTTGCTTCTGATAATTTTTGCGCAAGCGGTTCAGGGCGTTGCTTACCGTATCGCGCGATACCTTTGAGTCTTCCTTCAACTTACCCTTTTTGCGGAAGTTCTCGACCGTCATGCCGCTGTCGCCCTTGACCGCGACGTCGCCTACGCGCGCCTGTACGCCCTGTTCAATCTGGAATGCGAGGTTAACCTGGGAATTTGCCGCATCGATACCGGTGCTGACAAAAATTTTGGACTGGTAGTAGCCGTTTTCTTCAAGCGTCTGCTGCAGATGCTTTTGCGCTTGCAGCATCTTGCTGTCGCTGAAGACAGTCCCCGCATTCAGGCGCGTAGACCGCTCCAGCACGCCGGACAGCCGTTCGTTGTTGGCCCCGTTGACCGTCACACGGCCGATAAACAGATTGGGCACGCCGCTGAAAATAATCGTCACAGCGTTACCGTGGCGCAGCCCTTCTACAAGAATCGTTTTATAGAGACCCGTTTCGTAAAGACGGCGCAGGCTCTCGCGAACATTCAGCGGATCGAGCTTCTGGTTCGGCTGCAATGCCAGGGTATCCGGCAATGGCGCCAGTCGTTCGGGAGGAATGTCTTTGAACTGCACCGCTTCCACGCGCAGACCAGTCCAGCTGCGCAGCGTGATGTCCTGCTGGGCGCCCTCTTTCGCTGTCGAGGTCGTCGGCTGTTGCCCGGCCTCACAAATGCTCGATAAGGCGCAGAGCAGAAGGCACGCGAATGTCACGAGGCTGAACCAGCGCATCGCTTTCCGGCAGGTGCTTGTCCAGGATTTGCAGCGAAAATCCAATCAGCCCCTCGAATTCCTCGAAAAGAATGAGATGCAGCCCTGCGCACTTCAAGAAACCTCCACATCTCCATAACCGATGAAGGCTCTATCAATTCTCTATACTAATCAGGAACAGAAGAAATAAGCAGATGCCGAGTGCAGAGTTAACAGAGAGGTACTCCCGCCAGATTTTGTATCCGGGAATCGGCGCCGAAGGACAGCAAAAACTGGAAGCGGCACATGTTGCCATTGTAGGCTGCGGGGCGACCGGCGCCGCGGCTGCAGGTCTGCTTGCGCGCGCCGGAGTGGGAACGCTCACTCTCATCGACCGCGACTTCGTCGAGGAGAGCAATCTGCAGCGCCAGATCCTCTTCGATGAGGCCGACGCTGATCTCGCCCTGCCAAAAGCAGAGGCCGCCCGCAGGAAAATTGCACTCTTCAACAGTGAAATCAACGTCCGTGCGCAGATAGCAGACCTGATCCCGGAGAATATTCACGAACTACTTCGCGGCGCAGATCTGATTCTCGACGCCACCGACAATTTCGAGACTCGCTACCTTCTCAATGACTATGCAGTCGAGCAGGGTAAGCCCTGGATCTACGCCGCAGCCATCGGCGCCTACGCCGTCACCATGAACATTCTTCCAGGTGAAACGGCCTGTCTCGCCTGCATTTTTCCGAAACCACCCGGCGGCACGGTGGAAACCTGTGACACGGCGGGAATTCTCAACTCTGCGGTCAATCTGGCCGCTTCGATCGAAGTAACCGAGGCATTCAAGCTGCTCACCGGCGCGAAGAACAATCTGCGTCGCAGCCTTCTTTCCTTCGATCTGTGGACAAATGAGCGGTCCGAAGTCGCAACCGGTCATCCTCGACCCGACTGCGAAGTCTGCCAGCAACGCAATCTCGCCCATCTGCGCGGCGAAGGCCGCCCTCACATCACGCTCTGCGGCCGCAATTCAGTGCAGATTCACGAACATCACCGCCCGGTTGACTTCGCCGAACTGGAAATAAGACTCAAGCCCCACGGCATCGTCCGCTCGAATAATCTTTTGCTTCGCTTTGAGCGCGGCGACCACGTCATCACCATCTTCGCCGACGGCCGGGCGCTCATTCAGGGAACAACCGACATCACCCAGGCTCGCAGCCTGTATGCGCGCTTCATAGGTTCCTAAATGCGCTTGTCAACCCACGGTCTGGCAACCATTTGCGTCAAATCGTCCTCCCACTTACAACTCGCACGATACTCAAGGAAGACGAACTTCCATGAATCTCGCAGTACAGACCAAATCGAGCAACGGATTGACGGGAGACGCAAAGCGTGGAATTTTCAAGACAGGTGAAGTGCGGATGAGCACAGGACCGACACAACCTAGACCAGTGCAACATATGCGCAGAAATCCCCCAATTGCCGGAGAAGCAGAAGCCATCGCGAAGGCACAGGCCGGCGACGCGCAATCTTTTGAGATGCTCTATTCGCTGCACAAACGTCGCGTCTATTCGCTGTGTCTGCGGATGCTCGGTAATGTTGCCGAGGCTGAAGACCTGACGCAGGAGGCTTTCCTGCAGCTCTATCGCAAAATCGGCACTTTCCGCGGCGACTCGGCCTTCTCCACGTGGCTGCATCGTCTCGCGGTAAACGTCGTTCTCATGCACCTTAGGAAAAAAGGCCTGCCGCAGGTATCGCTCGAAGAAACGCTCGAGCCATCGCAGGAAGATGGACCTCGTAAAGATCTGGGCGAGCGGGACCTTGTGCTTTCCGGTTCCCTCGACCGCGTCGCGCTTGAGCGCGCCGTAGAAAATTTGCCTCCCGGCTACCGGCTCGTCTTCGTGCTGCATGACGTGGAAGGCTACGAACATAATGAGATTGCCGATATGCTCAGCTGTTCCATCGGCAACAGCAAATCGCAACTGCACAAAGCGCGTATGAAGCTTCGCGATCTCCTGCGCTCCGGACAGCGGAAAGAGGAGTCGATTGCATGAGCGACACACGCGACAAGCAAGATGGGAAATCAATGAATTGCGTGGAATTTCAGGAAAAGCTCCCCGAGCTGTTTGAGTCGGGAGCAAACGTCAGCCAGGATGAACATGTGCTGAGCTGCGAAAATTGTTCTGCCCTTGTGCGTGATCTCGAATACATCGCCTCGCAGGCAAAGCTTCTGCTCCCGATCCATGATCCCAGCCCTACAGTCTGGGACAATATTCGGTCGGCAATACGCAGCGAGACGGACCACAAGACTCCGGTACCTTCAGGCAAACGGCCATAGCCTATGGCGGCGTGCGTTCTTATAATGCAGAGAACGCATGGAGATAAAACCTCAGTTGCCTGCCTGCATCTCGCGCATTGTGCTTGTAGGGTTCATGGGCGCCGGCAAGTCCACTGTCGGCGCCCTGCTCGCGCGACAGTTGCAATGGCGTTTCCTCGACGCGGACACCGTGCTGGAAGATCGTACAGGTGTCTCGATTGCCGAGATTTTCGCGCGTCACGGAGAAACAGAATTCCGCGCCCTGGAAGCTGACGTGATTCACAGCCTCGTCCGTGAGCATCATCTTGTCCTCGCCGTCGGTGGCGGTGCGGTCGAAACATCAGCCATTCGAGACGCGCTTCTCCAGACCCCTGAAACGTGCGTCGTCTTCCTCGAAGCGCCTCTTGAAATCATGATCTCGCGCTGCGAACAGCAACCCGGCGCCGCTCTCCGCCCCATATTGAACGACCGCGAACGCCTGCGCGACAGATTCGAATCCAGACTCCCGCATTACCGAAATGCGCATCTGGTAGTAAAAACAGCTTCGCTTACGCCCGAGGAAACATCGCAGCAAATATTCAAAGCGGTCACCGCTCTTCTCAAGGAAAACACCCTCGCATGACCGATTCCCCAATCGCAGGCCAGGCCGGTGCGGCAGCCAAGCGGCCCCGAACCCTGCGCAACGACATTGTCTTCACCTTTGCGCTCGCAATCGGCCTTTACCTGGCATGGCTTGTGCGCAATGTGCTGGTGTTGCTCTATGTCAGCGCGCTTTTTGCGGTCGTGCTGATGCCCGTCGTCAACGGCATCATGAAGATGCGTATCGGCAAATGGCAACCGAACCGCGTTGTAGCCATCCTGATTCTCTTTCTTGCCGTCGGAAGCTTCGCGACGCTCTTCTTCGGTTTCGCTTTGCCACCCGCAGTCCACGACATCCGCGAATTCATCAATGAACTGCCAACGCGCGGACCGCAGATGTTGGAGCGCATACGCCATATTCCCTTCATGCAGCATGTCGATATATCCAATCTCAACGCCAGGCTGCAGGACTTCGCCGCAAACTTCGCCACCTATCTGCTTTTATCGATACGCAATTGGGCGAGCAAGCTCTTTGACATCATCACAACCATCATCCTGACGGTTTACTTCATTCTTGAAGGCGAAACCGCCTATCACTGGCTCCTGAGCTTCTTTCCCGTGAACATGCGACAGAGGCTGGATGTGACTCTGGCGCGCGCCGAGGTGCGGATGGGCAAGTGGCTGCTCGGTCAGGGCACGCTGATGCTGGTTCTTGGCTTATCCAGCACGATCGTTTTCCTCTCGCTGAAAGTGCGCTACGCCTACGCCCTCGGCGTGCTCATGGGCGTTTTCAATATCATCCCCATCGCCGGAGCCGTCATCACGGTCGCGCTCGCGATTCTCGTCGCTGCCATCGACTCGTGGGGCCGCGTACTCGGTATTGCCATCTTCTACGCCATCTACGCGCAGGTCGAAACGTCATTCCTGACGCCGCGCATCATGCGCTCCAGCGTCGATCTCCCCGGCCTCGCCGTCATCGTCGCCCTGCTTCTGGGCGCGGCTTTCGACGGAATTGTCGGCGCGATGGTAGCAGTCCCCACCGCCGTTCTGGTCGCCGTCCTGCTGGATGAATACGCAGTGAAGCCCGAACCAATCATCGCTGAACCACAGCCGGTCAGCCAGATCCACTCGTAGCCTCAAAACTCTTGCCTCACCAGGCACGCGCATCCCGGTAGGCTGTCGCTTGCTATCATGGGGAGTGGCCCCAAGCACACAACTCAATCGATTGCGAGCGGCACAATCATGACCCCGGCCGCCCCCGCATCCCCGGTGATCTCCGCCTCTCCTGTAATTGAAGATCAGGTCGCGCCAAGCGAAACCGCCGCTGCTGCTGTCGAACACCCGCATCTGCGCGCCGGAGTAACCGCCTCCCGCATCGCCGACTACGCCGAGCTCTTCAAGTTTCGCGTCACATCGCTGGTAGTGATGACGGCTTGGGCCGGCTTCTATCTCGGCTCGATGCACAGCGGCATCAGCAGCATCCAGCCAGGACTGATTGCCGCCCTTGTCGGCATCGGACTCGTCTCGGCTGGCTCGGCAGCCCTGAACGAGGCGTTCGAACGCAAGCTGGACGCGAA